>JAUXDH010000169.1 GCA_030618545.1 Chlorobiota bacterium | reverse complement strand
ATCAGGAAACTAAATGTAAATTTGAAGTAGAAATGGCACGCACCATCGCCAAACCGATAGACATCATGTGAAATGGACAAGGAACCAGGAGTCAAGAACCAAAGCTTGCCCGTAAGACCGTAGGGAGTCCGTATGGATGGGAGCCAGGACATTTTCGCCCGATAGGCTTCTTTTTTAATGTTTCTAATTTCTCCAGCACCAGAGGTGCAAAATATTTATAGAACAAGTGAATACAATTTTCAAAAGAGTGCCGTAGGTACGGTACGATATCTGAATTTACCTTTAAGTTAATCCGGGTAACAGACAGAAAGTTACACTTGAACTTAAATTCCTTAAAGACAATGTCAAATAAAAATGGTATAAAAAATTAAATGATTTTTCCAGCCTTAAAATTCTATCTGGAACCTTACCATTACAATGTCAGCATAGCCGAAGTCCAATACATCTGAATGGACATAATTGAACATAAATCTCGTTGATGGATTCAGATACCAGTTGATGCCCACTGTATAATCAGTTAAAGATCCACCGTTCAGGTCTTTGTCGTTTAGATCAGCATAAGAATATCTGAGCGTCAGCTCCCAGGCTCCTGCTCCTTTGCTTTTGCCTACATTTTTTTTGGTTGCTACCCTGTCAAAGCAAGATGTCGAGAATTTGTAGTTTTTATGTTCGCCTGTGATAAACCAACTGAATGAACCATAATACGCAGAATAATTATATCTGGAGTATTGAGCCACCGAGATTTCTGATGGATTTACCTGTGCCATAATGTATTCGCCCTGCAGTGTAAACTGGCCTGTTACAAAAACCAGTTCACCGGCAAATGCATTAACTGTATTCACAGCATCGACTTTCAGATTCAGGTATTTCGGAGCAAGATGAGCTTCGGGGCGTTGGGTTAATTTAAACTCTTCATTATTATGATATTGCCCGGCATAGGCAGCTCCAATATGCAGCAAAGTATAACGACCATCCGGTTTGTAAACAGGAAGTCCTGTGAGCCTTGCAGTCCAGCGATATTGGTCGCCGATATAAAAGCCAACATTATCAACGGGATAAAAATAACCCAGGAACCAGCTCAATCTCTTTTTTAAATGATTATTGAAGATCATAAAACCCAGGTCTCTTTCCGGTGTGAATACGTTCGTCAGCCCCCTTTCCATAAATGAAACATATTTTGAACTGGTGTGCATTTCGAATCCAAAAGGTTGCTTAAAGTGACCAACCCTGAAGTTACCGACAGCAGGTATTTTGATAATCTGAATATAGGCATCCTTTACACCGGCATCCCCGTGGGCAAAATCAAACTGCACCTTAAATTTGATATTCCCATAAAGTGTGCCTGAAGTGTACCATCTAAGCCGCCTGAACTCGGCACCATTTTGGGCTTCGTACTCTTCAGCCAGGGAAGAATTTTCATAGATATTCATCACATCAAACTGAAGACGGCCTCCCATTTGGAATTTGAACCGGCCATCGCTGCGGTAAATTTGTGCGCCATTTTTCCAGCGTGCTTTCCATGTTGGTTTCTCCACTTCCTGGCCAATAAGAAAGAAACTGATTGACAAAAATAAAACTGTAAAGAGGAATTTATTCATGGGAAGAAATGGAAAACACAAATATATTATTTACAATGTTAGCACTTAAAAAGAAAACCTATTAATAATTATTTCAAATAGCAATTTATATATGCTTTTCAACAGGCTTTCTAAACGGGTGAATTCATACATTTGTAGAAAGACCTGAAAACATGAAAATATTATCTGTTGAAAAAATAAGAGAAGCCGATGCCTACACCATAAAACATGAGCCTATTCCATCCATTGACCTAATGGAGAGGGCGGCATACCAGCTTTACAGGTGGATTAAAAAACGGGTGGATAAAGAACATACATTTCACATATTCGCAGGGGTTGGCAATAATGGCGGTGATGGGCTTGTGCTGGCCAGGCTGCTATTGAAAAAAGGATACCGTGTTATAATCCATATTGTAAGGTACTCAGACAAAACCTCAACAGATTTCCAGGTAAATTACGACCGTCTGATTGGTATGGACATGTCTGCCAATATCAATGAAATCAAGGAAAAACAAGACCTGCCGGAACTCAGTGAAGATGACCTTCTGGTAGATGCCCTTTTCGGATCAGGATTAGCCCGGCCTGTTGAAGGAATAGCTGCCGGTGTCATCCAAAAGATGAACGACACAACTGCTGTAACCGTAGCAGTAGACGTACCTTCCGGTTTGTTTTCTGATGGTCATTCCAATCCTGAAGAAGGCGCAATAGTGAGAGCAGATTACACACTCAGTTTCCAGATGCCTAAACTGGCTTTCCTGCTTCCTGAAAATGATCAATTCGTTGGTGAGTGGCATGTGCTTGATATCGGTCTTTCATCTGAATACATCAATAAGGTCAAAACAAAAGATTACTTCATGAAGAAAAAGGACATTGCTCCCATGCTGAAGCAGCGACGCAAGTTTGATCATAAAGGAACTTTTGGTCATGCCTTGCTGATAGCAGGCAGTTATGGGAAAATGGGAGCTGCTATCCTTGCATCCAGAGCCTGCTTACGTTCAGGTGTTGGTTTGCTTCACACTCACATCCCCAGAGTGGGATATGAAATCATGCAGACTGCCACGCCGGAAACCATGCTCAGTATCGACAGCTACGACAATTATTTCTCGGCTGTTCCTGATCTGTCGATGTACAATGCCATTGGAATCGGGCCCGGGATAGGCATGGAAAAACAATCACAAATGGCGCTCAAGCTGCTCGTCCAGGAATATCCCAGCCCGATTGTATTTGATGCGGATGCACTGAATATCCTCGCTGAAAACAAAACCTGGCTACCCTTCCTCCCTAAAGGTTGTATTCTTACACCGCACCCAAAGGAGTTTGAAAGGCTTGTGGGCAAATGGACCGATGACTACCATAAGTTGCTGTTGCTGCGGGAATTCTCATCCAAATTCAATGCCTATGTGGTGCTGAAGGGCGCCCATACGGCCACCTGTTTCCCGGATGGGAGTATTTACTTCAACTCGACAGGTAATCCCGGAATGGCCACAGCCGGCAGCGGGGATGCGTTGACAGGATTGATTCTTGGATTACTTGCACAGGGTTATTCACCAGGGCAGGCATCAGTGATCGGCACTTACCTGCATGGACTGGCAGGAGACCTTGCCATGAAAAAACAGGGGACGGAAGCTATGGTAGCCGGGGATATTGTTGAGGCGATTGGTTCTACTTTTCGCAGAATGAAGGCCTGAACTGGAGCTATATCGCCTCTGTTTCAACCACCTTGGCCAACAGATCAGCGTAAGGAACCATCATGAATTTGTTTCCATCAAACTCAAACTCAGTTCCTGAGTATTTCTTAAAAAATACAGTATCACCAACTGAAATTTCGGGATTCTCAACATTGCCGATAGCTACCACTCTGGCATATTGCGGCTTTTCTTTTGCTGTATCCGGAATTATAATACCGGAGGCTGTAGTTTGCTGTGCTTCATCTTCGCTCATATCGAGGAGCACATTTTCATTTAAAGGTTGTAATTCTTTCATTTTTATCTGAGTTTATAATTTTTCAATTTATTCCTAGTAAATTATTGATTTTTACTTTGTCAAATCCAACTATGAACTGGCCATTGATATCGGTCTGGGGAACACCCTGCTGCCCACTCTTTTTTACCATCTGTTCAGCGGCTTTCTGATCTTTCGAAACATCAACATCCCGATACCTGATACCGTACTGATCCAAATGCCGTTTTAATGTAGTACACCATGAACAGCTCGGTGTTGAATAAACGGTAACCCGCTTTTGCTGAGTATCACCTTCCACCGATTTCGATGCAAATAAAGCACTTTTAAACAAAGATTTATAAAAGCCATCATCATTGCAGCCCTTAATAGTCTTTATAAAGTTTTTGCCTTCAAAAACCAAAAGTGCTGGTACTGAGCTAAGGTTGTAGTTGGTGTGGATATCTCTCACTGCGGAAACGTCCGCAGCCAGAGCATTTACGTCAGGATTGTCAGATGCTGCCTGTTCCATACCGGCATAACTGCAGTCGCTTACCTCCGAACCTTTTTTGTAAAGCAATACGTAATTCTTCCTGCTTTCAGTAAGGGATTCCAGCATTTGCTGATACGAGTTTATTTCTTTTAAAGCCATTTTGCCCTGGTTTTCATCTGCCGAATCAAATCACATGCCAAGGCATTGTGAGGCCAAATTATCGTGTCGAAATAGCAGACCTGACAAAATTTCATTCGTTACTGTTAAAATAGGAATGGAATCAATCTTTTACTCTTTTTCATGTAATCGGTATATCCCTCAAACTGAAGCTGCAGGTGTGCTTCTTCATAACGGATTTTTAGAAGCAGGGCGATAACCAAAAGGAGATACGCTGCAGTGCGTAACCAATTGTCATATTCGATGATCAAAGGCAACAGAGCCAACAACTGGGCTGAATACATCGGGTGGCGTATGTATTTGTAGATCCCATGAGTGACCATGCTGGCACTTTCTTTTGTTCTCGGACTGACATTGAAATTTCCCAGTCCCATATTGTAGATTGCCAGCAATCCACTAAAAATACCCAGAGTTTCAACCATTATTCCAGCGTAACCGTCAGCTAAAAGCGATGCGGTTTTGAGAATATAAACCAGGCAGGATAATTGAACCAGAACAAGCAGGTAAGGATAAAACTTTTCTTGAAACATATGACAAAAAAACCGGCTCCGAAGATACGTTATGTGCAAGTAGAGAGAAAGTCTCAATTTCGAAGCCGGCGGGCAAAGATAGTTATAATGGTTAATGGTTAATGGTTAATGGTTATTGCCTGCCCGTCCGTAGCAGAGTGAAGGCGGGGTTATTGGTTATTGGACATTGGTTTTTGGTATTGGTCACTGGTCATTAGTTAGTTATCAATTATTCATTAGAACAAGATGAAAAATGATTAACACTAAATTAACAAACCAATAACAAAATCTTAACAATCTGTGTATTACTTTCACCAACGTAAAGACTATCGCCTCAATCAGCATACTTATAACTGGTGAGAAACCTATTGATATCATATGCAGCAGAAATTAACTACAACAGAATTGAATACTTTTTAATTAACTTTTTTAGTAACTAAAATTTTACATCATGAAAACAAAACTTTTAAGTATTGCCTTAATTGGCACAATCGCGCTATTCCTGTCAAGTTGGACAGCGATGGCACCTGTTGGGAAAACAGTTACCAGTTACAATTTTTCCTTACCCTGGTCGGGAACAATCTACAATCCATGCAGTGGCGAAGATGTTGACTATGAAGGAGACATCCACTTCAGTGGAAAATTAACTGTTTGGGATGATGGTAGAGTTCACAACAAATGGCATGTGAATTACCAGGGAATATTTGGTATTGGACAGACTTCCGGAGATTCATATCATTGGACAGGAGGATGGAATGGCCATTATAACGCAAATGTTGGGGAGACTTACACTTTTACCAGAAGAGTAAACAACATACATCAGGGTGGAGAAAACCTGAAAGTAATAGTTCATAACCATTTTACTGTAAATGCCAATGGAGAACTAACAACATCAACCACTGAATCTGGTTCAGAATGTTACTAAGTCGAAGAAAACAAGTTACTTTGAAGGTGGTCTCATATTGAGGCCATCTTTTTTTTTGTTAAAAGGTTAAATTATTAGGGGTGGTGCATGGGTGTGGAATGGCAAAGCGCAAAACTTTAGGTGGCAATGCCCTGACTATGCTTGACCAATATGCTAGTTATCCAATGACCAATTATCCAGCGACTACCAAACCTTATTAATAATGTGTCTAATTTTATTTCCTCCCGTAGGTAATTCAGAAAACACCTCATACATTTGTAGGTTTGTATTTTAAAGCTAACTGAAGCAATGGATAAAAAAGGTTATGCAGGAAACAGGGGATCTGACGTGAGGTCTGATTGTTATGTTGAATTGCAATTGAAAGATACCGGAGGCATTGAGATTGACCTGAAAAGTAAAGTCGGTGCACTTTATGGTGATTCGATTATTTCACTTTCCCGAAAAATTCTTCAATTCTTTGAGATCGGGCATGCACACATCAGGATCGAAGATGCAGGGGCATTGGAATTTGTCCTGGCAGC
>JAUXDH010000182.1 GCA_030618545.1 Chlorobiota bacterium | reverse complement strand
CCAACTGAGCTATAGGCCCTGATATATACCCCGCTATTTAATAGGGGTTGAGCCTTGTCCGCCAACCCATACGGGCAGGCTCGGCGGATCCAGGCCCGCATTTGATATTCCTCAAATGTGGCTGCGAAATTAAACAATTAGACGCAATTTTCAACCCCAAATACTGATTTTTTGATTAGCTTGCAGCCATGAAAACTTCAGACATTGAAACTATTATCTTCGACTTCGGGGGTGTGATCATCGACATCGATCCCCAACTAACCATGAACGATTTTGCTGCACTGGGCGCCAGAAAACTGGATCCGGATGAAATGCAGGATATGATCGCTACCCTGATCCGCCGTTTTGAACGGGGAATATTTACTCCTGAAGTCTTCAGAAACAGGATGCGCGATTACCTGCAATTCAAAGCCACAGACCAGGAATTTGATGATGCCTGGAATGCTTTACTCTTCGACATTCCGGCCGAAAGGATTGCAATCATCGAAGAGGTAAAGAAAAACTACCGGATATACCTGCTAAGTAATTCCAATGAAATCCATTACGATCTATTTACCCGTGACCTTCAATTGAGATTCGGATATACAGAGTTCGATGGCCTTTTCGAGAAATCATTCTTTTCATTCGATCTCCATATGACTAAACCGGATCTGGAGATCTATGAATTTGTGATTTACCAGCATGGCCTGGATGTATCGAAAACCCTCTTTATCGATGATTCAGAAGAAAATATCGTAGCTGCTAAAAAACTTGGGTTGAATGCTTACCTGCTTAAAAAACCTGAAAGGGTAAGAGATATTTTCAATAAGGGTGTTTTAGTCGAAGGGCTGAAGGTCAACTAATAGTAATATTCCCTGATTTCCTCCAGCACGTTTTTCACTCCTTCCATGGTTTCTACATCCATTAATTTTTGCCTGAAGGGTTTAAAATGAGGATAACCCCTGAAATAATTGCCCCAGTGTTTCCTGAGTTCTACCACTCCTTTCCACTCTCCTTTCCAGTCAATTGATCTTTCGAGCTGAATGTTACATACCCTGATCCGTTCGTGAATATCGGGTTTCTCAATCAGTTCACCTGTTTCCAGATATTTCCTGACTTCCCTGAAAATCCATGGGTCTCCATAGGATGCGCGAGCGATCATCAATCCATCAACGCCATAAGTATCTTTGAAATGTTTTGCCGATTGGGCATCAACCACATCCCCATTGCCAAAAACAGGAATGTGCATCCTGGGATTGCTTTTTACCTCTCCGATTAAGGTCCAGTCAGCAGGTATGCGGGGCCGCTGGGTTCTGGTCCGACCGTGGATGGTTATTGCCTGAATACCCACATCCTGAAGCCGTTCAGCAATGTCGACGATCTCTTTGTGGTCATCATCGTATCCAAGCCTGGTTTTTACAGTAACCGGAAGCTCTACAGCTTTGACCACTGCCTCTGTCATCTTCACCATCTTGGGAATGTCGTTCATGATCCCTGATCCGGCGCCCTTACTTACCACTTTCCTTACCGGACACCCGTAATTGATATCGATCACATCGGGATTGGCTTTTTCGGCATACTGTGCCGCTTTGATCATGGAGTCAATGTCATGACCGAAAATCTGGATTCCAATGGGTCGTTCAAATTCATCGAAATCAAGCTTTTTCACACTTTTGGCTGCATCGCGGATGAGTCCTTCAGAAGAAATGAACTCGGTGTACATCATATCAGCTCCGAATAATTTGCATACGTATCGGAAGGGCGGATCGCTGACATCCTCCATAGGCGCCAGAAGTATCGGGAAATCCCCAAGATTGATATTTCCTATTTGAACCATAAATTATTTAAGTCAGAGCCTTGCTGAAAAATGCATGGCAAAAGTATTAATTTTGCCCCTTTTCCTGAGAATCGTTATGAAGAGAATCGCATATCTGCAACATTTATCACCCTGGGGAAAGTTAGTTCTGCTGTTTGGTCTGATTTTGATATTTGCCACTATAACTGCCCTGACCGGGCTGGTCATCGGTAAATTTTATCTTGGAGTTGACCTTATTTCCCTGGCCGAAAAACTTTTAAATCCCCGGACTCCCGGAGAAATTTCTTTTCTCAAGTTGTATCAGTTTATTAACCAGATTGGTGTTTTCTTTATCCCGGCGCTCCTTTATGTTTTCCTGGTAAGTCCTTCGGCCGGTTCTTACCTCCAAATGAATCGAAAGCCGGGTATGACTAACCTCCTGGTACTGGGATTGCTTGTTTTTACCGCATTACCTTTCATCAACTACCTTGGGGAATTAAATAAGCAAATGGACCTGCCGCAATTCCTGGATGGCCTTGAGGTTTGGTTTAAAGAAAAGGAAGATCAGGCCTTGTTCCTGACAGATACATTTCTTAAAACAGAAACAATTGGTGGGCTGCTTGTAAACATTTTTATTGTAGCCGTAATACCTGCTCTGGGAGAGGAATTATTATTTCGGGGTGTTTTTATCAGACTTTTCAAAGAGCTGACAAAAAATGTGCATTGGGCTGTTATTCTCTCTTCCTTGCTTTTTGCTGCGATTCACCTGCAGTTTTATGGATTCCTGCCCCGGTTTTTCCTTGGTTTAGTTCTCGGCTATTCCTTCGTAATTACGAGAAACCTCTGGATTCCCATCTTTATACATTTTGTAAATAATGCTGCTTCTGTCATCGTGTTTTATTTGCATCACAATGGCTACATCAATATTCCGATGGAAGATTTTGGGTCTTCATCCAATACCGCTTACATTATCGGAAGCTTGCTGATCTCCGTTTGGTTAATGATCATAGTTTACAGGAGGGAAAACAATAGCCTGCAAAGTTTTTAATAGCCACCAATTCACGAATTAAAGACGAATTAAATGATGCAAAATTTCATAATCGGTATTAGCGGCTTTATTTTTTTTCAAATTCTCAACTCCATGAATTAGCAAGATCTCCGGCAATAAAAAAAGGGCCCTAAAACGAGCCCTTATTAAAACTAAAAACAAAAAAATTATCGTCTGCTTCGTCGCTGAGCTTTTTTTCGGGATGAGTAGTTGATCTTAAATGCTCCTGCCTTTCGTAATTCCTGTTTAATATCAGTTACTATTCCCATCCTTGTATCACTGTCAACTTTTAGTGATGTGGTAATCAGTTTACGATCTGATTCAGGACGTGACTGACGCTCACGGGCTACAAATTCCTGGATGTCGTCTATCTTAGCAAACTGGTCATTTAATTGGATACGTGTATTGGTTCCAAAAATCCTGGAATTGAGAGGAGGGCCAACGTATATGTAACTCACCAATGATTTCTTTTCCAGCTTTTGTATTTCGGTGGCTTCCGGCAGGTTCAACCTGACTTTATAGGACACCTCACGCATGGTTGTTGTTACCATAAAGAAGAACAGCAGCATGAAAATAATATCAGGCAGCGAAGAGGTATTGATTGTCCCTCCGCCCCGATCCTTTTTTATTTTAAATCTTGCCATATTATAACCCTCCTATATCTTGAGGTTCAGCTTCAGATATACGCACAGGTATTGCTTTGTTTATACCTTTAATGCTTCTCTCGTCAACAAGCTGAGAATATTTCACTCCGTAAAGTTCGATGGATAGCTCATTTTTCATTTCGTTAAAAGCAGCAGCAAGTTCGTTTTGAACAGCAATATACATTTTATACGAGGTACCGCGGTCATTCTTCAGGGAAATTATTCCTTTGGATGTAACAATTTCCCTGTTTAATTCTTCAATGAACTTCGCCTGTACTTCTGGATATTCCGGATTATCAGGATGTATTGCCATAAAATCCTTAGCAATTTCTTTCAGGTTCTCCACAAACGCTTCTTTACCGTTAACCATAAGCCGGTCACGGCTGTTTACGAGAACCTTCATGACATTACGTTCTTTTACGTCTATATCCTGATCGGGATCTTCAACCGGTGGTGGCAGCCTTCTGGTAATTCCTGTATCAACGTCCATTGTTGTGGTAACAAGGAAAAAGATAAGCAGGAGGAAGGCAATATCTGCCATCGAGCCGGCATTGATCTCAGGTGCTTTCCTGGCCATAATTCAGTGATTATTTATTTGAATATTTTGACAAATGATGCATAGATAGCAGCCAAAACTGCCAGTGCCAGGGCAATGTATGTCACATACAAACCTGTTCCAACTATTTTGGAAGTGCTTGCTGTGGTTTTTAAGGTTTCCAGCTCTATATCAGTAAAGGTGTTTCCAGCCATGGAATAGGCGATGATGAGAATTACAACAAGTATTCCAAGACTAATCAACATCTTAACCGTATTTCCCGGGTTAATAATGAATCCGTAAATTGGTGAAATAACCATTACTGCAACTGAGATTATCAGCAATAGTTTAGCCCAGTTGAGCATACCGTCCACCGAGATCACATCC
The DNA here is from genome assembly GCA_030618545.1 of Chlorobiota bacterium. GTDB lineage: Bacteria > Bacteroidota > Bacteroidia > Bacteroidales > F082 > JAADID01. The sequence goes on along the minus strand of JAUXDH010000182.1, from coordinate 1,106 downwards.
GTGAACATGAACAGCATACCTGATATAAGCACAAGCCCCAATAAAACGTACAGGATCCATTTTGTTATGTTAGCAATAGTATCCTTCATGACTTTTACTTATTTTTTCTTGAGAAATCAGCTAAAATATCAACAAATGAAATCGAAGCGTCTTCCATATCGTTTGTCAGACTTTCAATCTTTGAGATGATATAGTTGTAGAAGATCTGCAGGATGATCGCTACAATAAGACCAAATACGGTTGTAAGCAATGCTACTTTAATACCATCGGCTACAATTGTAGGGGAAATGTCACCGGCGGCGGCAATATCATCAAAGGCCTTGATCATACCTATTACAGTTCCCATAAATCCAAGCATCGGTGCGAGTGCGATAAATAATGAAATCCAGCTTACACCGCTTTCCAGCCTGCCGGTTACAACACTGCCGTAAGCAATGATGGATTTTTCAACATCTGCTAAGCCGTCATCGTATCGGTTGAGCCCCTCGCTAAAAATACTGGCAACAGGCCCACGTGTAGCCCTTACCACTTCTTTGGCATCATCGATACCACCGGAATCCAGAGCGCTCTCAACATTTTTGAGGAGCTTCTTGGTATTTACCGTAGCAAGACTAAGATAAATGATCCGTTCGATGCTGATTGCCAGTCCAAAAATGAGGGCAAGCAATACAATTCCCATAAAGTTAGCACCACCTTCGATAAACTTTTCTTTAAGGACCATATGGAAAGACGGTGGGGCTTCCTCTTCCGCAGCTTGAGTTGTGGTTTGCATCGGAGCAGGCTCTACAACTTCTTCTACAGGTTGATCCATGGTAGCAGTATCCTCCTGGGCAACAGCATAGTTTGATAACCCAAAAGCTATCATTGCAACGATTGAAAGAAACGCGATAAATTTTTTCATGATTTTGAAAATTGTGTTTTCGGTTAAAACTTTAATTATTTCCAGAACTGACAAAGGTAAAAATTAATTTGTTTCACACAATTTAATTCTGCGGAGAGGGTGGGATTCGAACCCACGATACCCTTTTGAGGTATACACGCTTTCCAGGCGTGCCTCTTCAGCCACTCGAGCACCTCTCCATATTAGATTATTCCTATATTCTTTA
>JAUXDH010000004.1 GCA_030618545.1 Chlorobiota bacterium | reverse complement strand
GCAACTTTGCCCACGATTTCTTTAAACCTGTATAATTGCCAATCTTCGATATCGTAAACTGAAATCAATAATTTGGAAAATAAAGAATCTTCTGGCTGGTAGGATATTTTATCGTCTCTCTTCCAGTAGCCTGTTTCCTTGATCTTGTGAACATTTGGCATCACATTGTAGATCCAGTCTTCCGTATGCTCTTTGGAATCAGGTCTTGCATCGAGATGAGTAAAGGTGCAAGGCCCCATGGACCAGACAAAACTACCGACATAATCACCCGTTGCAACCAACCATACATTAGCATGGTAGGGACCACCACCACTATGGTATTTTTCATTGTGTTTGGTCATCGCTTCGCCAAACTCTTTGTACTTATCTGATTTAACCATCAGGTAAGTGTTTTCATACATGTTGTAGCTTGTTTGCGATACAACAAAGGTAACTGATGCCAATAAGGCCACTAATAAAAGTGTAATACGTTTCATAAGAAAGATGTTTTGATTAATTAATAATTGCCTAAAAATAAGATGAAAATGATTAACCGCTAATTTTTTAACAGATTGTTAACATTAATTCCAGCCCAGGGCAATTGGATTAAAAGATTTCAGGTTTATTCTCAGTGGCCCGTCAAGGCTCATGAGGGCAAACATTTTGTTATTAACCTTGAAAACCAGTGTTTCATTATCAAACGGAAATCCTTCGGTAACCTCTTTCAGCGACATGGCATATTCCCTGATGTCTTCAGCATTCATAGTCAGTTGTTTATGTAATTGATGGTGTTGACGTTTTAGATTTTTATTTGTCTAATTTGCAAATAAATTCTTGCATCTGGATGTTTTTGGCGTATTTTTGTATGTTAGCGAGGTAAGTTTTTGTTTGAATTGAGAACCGATCAAACGAAGTTTATCTCTTCTTTTTGAAAATATAATTCCTGAACATATGGGCCTAAAAGAGAAGTCATCCGACCTTCGAAGACGCATGCGCAGTGCATTGAAAGGGGGCGGCGAAAAGGCTATTGAAAAGCAAAAAGCCATAGGTAAGCTAACTGCTCGCGAGCGGATCATTACCTTACTTGATCCTAAAACTTTTCACGAGTACGATCTCTTTGTTGAACATGCGGCAAAGGACTTTGACATGGACAAAAAGTACCTTCCTGGCGACGGGGTACTTACAGGAACAGGAACTATCAATGGTCATCCTGTCTGCATATTCGCTCAGGATTTCACCGTTGCAGGAGGTTCCCTGGGCTGGATGCATGCCAAAAAGATCACCAAGATCATGGATCACGCGCTCAAGCTGAAAATCCCATTGATCGGCATTAACGATTCTGGCGGTGCCAGGATACAGGAAGGAGTGAACTCACTGGCAGGTTATGGTGAAATATTTTTCAGAAACACGCTGGCATCGGGTGTTATACCGCAAATTTCTGTAATTCTCGGCCCTTGTGCCGGAGGTGCTGTTTATTCACCGGCCCTCACTGATTTTGTATTTGTGGTCGACAAGATTTCGAAAATGTTCATCACCGGTCCCGAAGTCATTAAGACTGTTATCGGGGAAGAGATTTCCATGGAGGAGCTGGGTGGTGCAAGGGTACATTGTGAAATCACAGGTAATGCACACTTCTATGCAGAAAGTGAGGAAGAATGTTTCAATCAGATTAAAAAACTGGCAAGTTTCATACCCTGGAATAATTCGCAAAAAGCTGCTCGTTTTCCCAAAAAATCCCCTAAAACGAGACAATATAAACTGGAAAACATAGTACCCGACGATCCAAAAGAACCATACGATGTAAGGGATGTGATTAAAGCCTTATGCGATGATTCAGATTTTCTTGAAGTTCAGGAACTCTTTGCACAGAACATCGTTATCGGTTTTGCCAGGATTGATGGGCATACAGTAGGTATAGTAGCTAACCAGCCACTGGTGCTGGCGGGAGTGCTTGATGTGGACTCTTCGGATAAAGCTGCAAGGTTTATTAGATTCTGTGATGCATTTAGTATCCCTTTGGTTACCCTGGTAGATCTACCGGGTTATCTACCCGGCGTTGATCAGGAGCATGCCGGTGTGATCCGTCATGGGGCGAAAATACTTTATGCCTATTCTGAAGCGACAGTCCCAAAAATCACCTTGATATTGAGAAAGGCATATGGCGGTGGTTACATAGCCATGTGCTCGCATCACCTTCGTGCTGATTTTGTTTTTGCATGGCCTCTTGCAGAAATCGCTGTGATGGGACCTGAAGGCGCAGCCAACATCATTTTCCGAAAAGAAATCAATAGCGCTGAAAAACCTGACGAGATGCGCAAACTTAAAGTGGAAGAATACAAAGCCAAGTATGCCAATCCATACGTAGCTGCTGCATTTGGCTACATTGACGCAGTTGTAGAGCCCGAAGAATCGAGGAAAATGTTAATCCATGCACTGGAAATCTCCAACCAAAAGAATATAAATCTCCCCTTCAAAAAGCACGGTGTTCCACCATTTTAAGATCTTATCATGGCAGAAGAAAACAACAAAAGGAAATATGTTACGCTGGAACTGGAAGGGGTAAAGTACAAAACTACCTTAAACAAGAAGTTTCAGAATCGCAAGCCATATGTGCCACACGATCCGAGCAAGATAGTAGCATTTATTCCCGGAACTATTAAAAAACTCTACGTAAGACGCGGCAGAAAAGTAGAGGAAGGGGATCGGTTGCTCATTCTTGAAGCTATGAAAATGCAGAATGTTATCCTGGCTCCATTTGATGGAAAAGTGAAAGCCATTCATGTTAAGAAAGGTCAAATGATTTCGAAAGGTTATGTAATGATTGAGATGGAATAATAAGTTTTACGATCCTGATGGCTCTTCAAATATTGAATTTGTTTCATCAATATAACTGAGCCATACTTCTTTCCCATTACCATTTACCGAAGAAGTAACAATAATATTTGGAAGCTCTTCCCACTTTTGCAATAAACGCTTTTTGTAAGCATTTACCATTGACTCCCCATTTACCCTATTCAATTTGTCAGCCTTGGTAAAGAGGATGGTAAATGGGATTTGTGATACGGCCAGCCATTCCATAAATTCAAGGTCATTCTTTTGCGGATCGTGTCTGATGTCAATCAGAAGAAATACACTCATCAAATTGGGACGAAGCAGCAGATAGCTCCTGATCATTTTCTGCCATTTGGCACGTTCGGATTTTGAGCGTTTCGCATAACCGTAACCGGGAAGATCAACCAGGTACCAGGATTTGTCAATCAGAAAATGGTTAATGGTAATGGTCTTACCAGGACTGCCGGAAACTTTCGCAAGTTTGCGCTTCCCTGTAAGCATATTGATCAATGAAGATTTGCCCACATTGGATCGGCCAATGAAGGCATATTCAGGTTTGTCAGGTTCCGGGCATTGATTTACTTTGACCGAACTGGTAATATATTCCGACTGGGTAATTCTCATCCCTGCAAACCGATTCTATTTTATGAATCAGATTTCTTTTCTGATTTTCCTTTATAGGTTACAAAATGTCTTTCCTTTTTGATATCGTAAATATCATCAACCGTCACAAGTATTCCTGTTTCTTCCACATGCCCGAAATGTTTGTTAAGGGCCGTTCCAAATGTCTTCATGGTGGCTGAAAGGTTCATATAAGCATTGAACAAAGGAGGAATATTTTCACCGAGATTTCTCACTTTCGTCACAAGGATTTTATAATCTTCCTGGTAATTGTAACCGGCAAAGATGCTATTCAATACTTTTTCTGAGGTAGTGAGTTCTACGTGTACGAGTGGCGTAATCAGATCTTTGGGATCCGGGAAATATTTATGCATAAAGAAAAGGATCATGTCACGGGCCAGCCGGTCAAAATCAGGATACATGGTTACCTTCCCAAACAGGAATTTCACATCATCGTTCTCAATCAATAGTGCCGCGATTCCATCCCAAAGGTTATCAAGAGCATACATTCCCCTGCGTAAATTGTAGTGGGGCTGATACATAGGCTGTACAAAAGACCTGCCGAGCTCAATGGTAAAAGGGAAGTATTCTTTGATGAATCTCTTGGAATACCTGAACAAACTTGCTGTGGGTGAAAGCACTTCGTACTTATCATTTACTTCCAAATCCTTACAATGAATATATCGGTAGCCGCCTACAATTTCCTTTTCACGCGGATCCCAAAGTATCATCTGTAAAAAAGGATGATCGCCTCCATCAAATTCATCCAGATCGAGCTCCAGACCAGTGCCTCCACCTGCATCCCTGAAGGTAATCTCACGTAATCGGCCAATTTCCCTCATTACACTTGGTGCGGTATTCTCCGAAACTACATAGATCTCATTGTTAACATTATTAGTGTTTCTGAGAAAACGATCTTCATTCAATTCCTTTAGCAGTAAATTCTTTGCAACCGGAGGAATAATGGTTTCCATGCTGGTAAAGTTTTTATTTAATTGCAAAGATAATGAAACTGTTTTCTAAAATACCAACGTACGAAACTCATCTGTATTGCAAGGCAGATTATTAGCCTTAAATAGTTGAAGATGATTGTTCACTTTCAATCCAGTCCATGAAAGACTTATTGTAGCCATCTCCCGTTTTATATACATATCTCCGCATGAGTTCCGCCCATTCCGCTATGCTGAATCTTTTATCAAAGTAGCTGTATGGCACCGGTTTTCCAAATGTAAAGACAAGTGTTTTATCCCTTTGTTTGGATAACTCATCTACAAGGAAAAGCATTTCGATATTGGCTTTGATACGCAGTCTTTTTCTCAGGTTTGAAAGGTTATAGAAAAAGTTGGTGTTTTTGCCGCTGATATGTGTGGGAATGATGTCACGTTTAAACCTTCTGGCTTTTGTGACAAAAGTTGTCTTCCACTCCAGGTCCTTGATCTCTCCTTTTCTTTTTCTGGATACAAGACCAAATGGAAAATAGCAGACGACCTTGTCCGAAGCAAAAGTGTCATTGATTATTTTGATGTTTTCCGCATTACTGCCGTGTTTGTTTATCGGGATAAATAGTTCTTTAAGGTTCCCGATATTCATCAGGATATCATTTACGGGAAAAACAATATCCTTTCTTACTTTGCTAACGGCTAACATCAACGCCATACCATCCAGCCCACCCAGCGGATGATTAGAAGCTATGATACATTTATCCCTGACAGGAATATTCTCTATTCCTACCAGATCAAGATTGGTGTTCATATCATCAAGCACTGCATCGATAAATGCTACACCGGTTAAATTACCGAACCTGATCATGTAATCGTTCATTTCATCCTGATGTAAAACTCTTTTCAGGTAAGAAATGATAAACCCGGGGAGTATCTTTTTGAGCAATGGATTCTTGTTCGCGAGCATCTTTTCCACGTCGAGAAGGCTGTCTCTCTGTGGCTCTTTTTCAGGACTGATTTGTACAGGTTTTTCCGCTGTCATCCAACAAAGATAAAGCATTTAGCCGCTAATTGCACTTATTAACAAAATCTCCGGTTTAACAATGTTAATAAGTTCCAATGAGTTATGAATTCAGGAACTTAGCTTTTGTAATTCAATTTTTTACAAAGCATGGCTTGAAAAGAAATCGTGTTAAAAACGTAACATTTTGTTAACAATGTGGTAAAAGGTGGTAAATAATGTCTTTTTGTGGTAATTATATAGTACTTTTATGCCATTATTCCGCAATTTTTAATGGTTAATTTCCTTGGGACATATGAGTGTAAGGTTGACGCTAAAGGGCGTTTGATGTTTCCTGCATCCCTGAAGAATCAGATGGGGGAAGCTGTAAAACAGGGATTTGTCATTAAGCGAAGCATCTTTAAGAAATGCCTTGAGCTTTTTCCACATCAGAACTGGCAAAATGAATCCGGGATGGTTAGTAAGCTTAATATGTTTAATCGGAAAAACGCGGAATTCGTCACCAAATTCATGGCTGGAGTGAAGCCGGTGGAGTTGGATGGAACCGGAAGGTTGCTCATTCCAAAAGACCTGGTGAAATATGGCGAAATCACAAAAGAGATCGTGCTTACATCAGTTGTAAACCGGTTCGAGATCTGGGATAAATCAATGTATGAGAATGCTGTTGATTACGATCCTGATGACTTCGCTAAGCTTGCCGAAGAGGTGATGGGTGAACTGGACACAGAGAGCTAAGCAAATGTATCACATACCTGTATTACTTAAGCAGTCGTTAGAAGGGCTGGACATCAGGCCTGAAGGCATCTATGTAGATGCCACATTTGGGGGTGGCGGACATTCGCGAGCCATCCTCGATCAGTTGACTTCCGGGAGATTACTGGCCTTTGATCAGGATGCAGAAGCAGGGAACAATGTGATAGATGATGATCGCTTCACCTTCATTAACCAGAATTTCAGTTACTTAAAAAACTTTTTGCGATTTCATAATTCAATTCCGGTTAATGGTATACTGGCAGACCTGGGTGTTTCTTCCCACCAGTTTGACACTGCCTCCCGTGGATTCTCCACACGATTTGAAGGAAATCTTGACATGAGGATGAACAGCAGCCAGTCAATAACTGCAGCCGAGATCGTTAACACTTATGACGAAAATGATCTTAAAACCCTGTTCAGGGAATACGGAGAAATTAAAAACAGCCATTGTGTTGCCAGGGCCATATCTTCAGCAAGAGAGGAACAACCTATTAAATCTACTGCCCAACTTTCTGAAGTTGTTGCTAAATGTTTTCCGGCTAACAAACAAAATAAATTCCTCGCCCTGGTATTCCAGGCTTTACGCATATCTGTCAATGATGAGCTTTCAGCATTAAAGTCACTGTTGAAGCAATCTTTTGAAGTCCTGGCTAAAGGAGGAAGATTGGTCGTCATATCTTATCATTCCCTTGAAGACAGACTGGTAAAGAACTTCATCAGGACCGGCAATTTTGAAGGTAATCTCCAAAAAGATTTCTATGGCAATCCCATTGTTGATTTCAAAGCCATCAACTCAAGGCCTATTGTACCTGACGATGATGAAATCAAAAGTAACAGCAGGGCCAGGAGCGCTAAACTAAGAATTGCTGAAAAAATCTGAACATGACCGAAAACACTAAAAAAATAAAGAAACAAGGGAAACGGGTACAAAGATCCGGATCTGGCAAAAGGGTTGGAAATGCCGTTAAGGAATTTCTTGGAGGCGAAATACTGAAAGTAAGTACTTTCAAATTCTTTCCATACCTGGTATTCGTCACTTTCCTTGCTTTCATTTACATCGCCAATAATTACTATGCTGAAAGAAAAATACGAAAGATCAACCACCTGAGAAAAGAATTGAAAGAGAGCAGGTACGAATACATCACTACCAAATCAAAGCTTACAGAATTAACCAAACAATCACAACTGGCCAAAAAGCTTGGTAAATCAGGCATCAAAGAAAGTACGGATCCTATAAAAATCATTGTGGCGGAAGAATAAGCATAAAGTGAAAGACGCTAAAAAAGACATATTGTGGAGGGTTTACCTGGTGTATTTCGTCATGCTGATTTTTGGTTTGCTTATCGTTGGTAAAATCATCTTTATCCAGGTGAAAGAAGGGCCGAAACTGCGGGCAATTGCAGAATCGCAGGAAATAATTGAGGTGACCCTTGAAGCAAGTCGTGGCAATATCCTTGCTGCTGATGGGAGTTTACTGGCTACTTCAGTTCCCGTTTTTGAGGTCAGGATGGACGTGGCGTCTACATTAATTTCTGATCAGTTTTTTTACAGGAATGTAGATTCTCTTGCTGCAGGCTTGTCTCAGGTCCTCGACACCAAATCACAATCCCGCTTCAAAAGCGACCTGGTCAAGGCAAGAAAAAAGGGGAACCGGTATCACCTGCTTGGGAAGAAAGTAACCTATGAACAGTTAAAAGAGATCAGGACATTGCCGATTCTGCGCAGAGGAAAATACCGTGGAGGACTGATCGCTATTCAGAGCACACGCCGTGAAATGCCTTTCAAGGAACTGGCTCAGAGAACCATTGGGTATGAGATCAAAAATGCTGACCTCTTTGTTGGACTGGAGGGGGCCTATTCTGAATACCTGACAGGCAAAGAAGGAAAGCAGGTGATGAGACGCATCAACAATGGTGATTTGATCCCCATTCATGATGAAAACGAGGTAGATCCGAAAGATGGACTTGATATCGTTACAACCATCGATGTAAATATCCAGGACATTGCCGAACATGCTTTACTCCGTCAGATGATGAATCATGGTGCATTCCAGGGCTGTGCAGTTATTATGGAAGTGGAGTCAGGCAGTGTAAGGGCAATTGCTAACCTCAGGTATGATTCATCCGATAATAAGTACAAAGAAATCTACAATTATGCCATTGGCGAAAGCATTGAACCAGGTTCTACCTTCAAGCTCCCCAACATTATTGCGGCACTGGAAGACGGCGGCATAAGGCTCACCGACAGCGTAATCACCGGCAATGGCTTTATAATGATGAATGGCATCCCTGTTCAGGATGTTAAAAAAATTGGCAATGGCCGGGTAACTGTGCGAGAGGTATTTGAGTTCTCGTCTAATGTAGGAATGGTAAAGGTTATGGACAGGGCCTTTGGTCACCAACCTGAAAAATATATTGACCGGCTCTACAGCATGTCTCTGAACCAGCCTCTTGGAATAGAAATACTGGGTGAAGGCAAACCGTATATTAAGCACCCTTCCAACAAGCAGGTATGGTGGGGTACATCTCTCACAGTACTCTCTTTCGGTTATGAGTTACAGTTGACTCCATTGCAGACACTGGCATTCTACAATGCCGTTGCTAACGATGGGAAACTGATGAAACCGATGTTTGTTACTGAAGTCAGGGATGGAATCAGTACAAAAAAGAAGTTTAAACCTCAGGTTATTAACAAGAAAATTGCATCAGAAAACACCATTGATCTTGCCCAATCTCTTTTGGAAGGAGTTATTGAAAGAGGAACCGGAAGAAACGTCTTCAAAGACAGCCCATATAAAATAGCTGGAAAAACCGGTACAGCTAAAATCGCCGGAAAAGGAGGATACAAAAATGAGTACAATGCTTCTTTTGTGGGCTACTTCCCTGCCGACAGGCCAAAGTTCTCATGTATTGTTGTCATCAACAAACCTACACGTGGCAAGTATTATGGTGGTTCTGTCGCTGCGCCCGCATTCAAGGAAATTGCAGATAAATTGTATTCCACCATGCTGGCATTTGAGTTTAGCGATCAGGATGAAAACATAACGCCTCACCATCCGGAAAAGAATATCCCTGCAACCTATCCTGAACTAAAGACCATTTATGCTGCATTGAACATACCCGTTGCAGACTATTTACATGATGTACAATGGGCTTCAGCAATTCTGATTGAAGAAAAATTAATGTTCGAGTCTGCAGAATTCAACGAAAAAAAGGTGCCGGATGTCCTTGGCATGAAAGCAAGGGATGCTGTTTTCCTTCTTGAAAATATGGGGATGAAAACCCGGTTGAGCGGCAGGGGGATGGTGAAAGCACAATCTGTTAAAGCAGGGTCAGAAATTAAAAAAGGTCAGAAAATCAATTTACAATTAGCGGCTTATTGAGCAGTGATGAAAACACTTCAGGACATATTGTACCGGTCAGGAATCCTTGAAATAAAAGGGTCGATGGATAAGACCGTCAGCAAAGTGGTCTTTGATTCGCGTGAAGCGGTATCCGGAAGTTTGTTTGTAGCTGTTCCGGGCACACAGGTGGATGGGCATCAATTCATTTCTAAGGTGATCGAATCGGGAGCTATTGCGATTGTCTGCATGAGGTTTCCTGATGAAACCATAGAAGAGGTAACCTATATAAAAGTGAAAGACGCTTCTGCCGCACTGGGATATATCGCGGCAAATTTTTATGACAACCCTTCAGAAGACCTCAAACTTGTTGGAATTACCGGCACCAATGGCAAAACCACAACGGTTACTCTTCTTTACAACTTGTTTACATCACTTGGCTACAAAACAGGCTTACTGTCAACCATACTCAGCAAGGTGCATACAGAGACACTTGAAGCCACCCACACTACACCTGACGCTCTGAAAGTAAACGCGCTGTTGAGAAGAATGGTTGATGAAGGTTGTGAGTTTGCTTTTATGGAGGTGAGTTCTCATGCAGTTGAACAGAACAGGATCACCGGCCTGAAATTCAGCGGAGGTGTCTTTACTAACATCACCCACGATCACCTTGACTATCACCTGACTTTTAAAAACTACCTGGAAGCAAAAAAGAAGTTTTTTGACAACCTGCCCAAAACCGCTTTTGCTTTGATAAATGCAGATGACAAGAATGGCAAGGTGATGATACAGAATTCGCATGCTAAAAAATCAACTTATGGATTGAAAAGTATGGCGGATTTTAAAGGCAGGGTCATCGAAAACCATTTCACCGGTTTGCAAATGACCATCAACAACAAAGAAGTACACTCCCTGCTGTCCGGTGATTTCAATGCCTATAACCTGATGGCCGTATTTGGCAGCAGCATGCTGCTGGGACAGGATGAGAACAATGTACTCACACATATCAGTTCATTGACAGGTGCGGAAGGAAGATTTGAACTTGTGCGCTCTCCCTCAGGAATAACAGCCATAGTGGATTACGCGCACACGCCCGATGCATTGGAAAATGTTTTGAAAACGATCAACGGTCTTCGTACCCATAATGAGCAATTGATCACTGTTGTTGGAGCTGGCGGTGACAGAGATAAGACCAAACGACCGAAGATGGCCAAAGTTGCGACAACCATGAGCAACAAGGTCATTCTCACATCTGATAATCCAAGGTCGGAGCATCCTGACCAGATCATAGAAGATATGAAGAAGGGCATTGATCCTGCGAAAACCAGCAGCACACTTGTGATCACTAACAGGAAGGAAGCCATTAAAACAGCGGTTAATCTGGCAGCTCCCAATGACCTGATTCTCGTTGCCGGGAAAGGTCACGAAAAATACCAGGAAATAAAAGGGGTTAAATACCCTTTCGATGACAAACTTATTCTAACGGAATTATTTGAATTGACCTGATATGTTATACTATCTGTTCAAATACCTTGAAGAAACTTTTGCACTGCCCGGCGCAAGTGTATTTGAATACCTTTCGTTCAGGGCCGCAGGAGCTGTGATCACCTCTCTTATCATCAGCCTGCTGTTTGGAAATCGATGGATCAACTACCTGAACCGCCGTCAGGTTGGTGAAACAATCCGTGACCTGGGTCTGGAGGGGCAAATCGAAAAACAGGGGACACCTACTATGGGTGGCCTTATCATACTGGCCTCAATCATCATCCCAACATTCCTGTTCGCCAAACTTGACAACATCTACATCATCCTGATGCTGTTTACCACAATCTGGCTGGGCATGCTCGGATTCATCGATGATTACATCAAAGTCTTCAGAAAAAACAAAAGAGGACTTCCCGGCAAATACAAGATTGCAGGTCAATTTGCACTGGGACTGGTTGTTGGCCTTGTTATGTATTTTAATCCGTCGATAGTTGTTCGTGAACAGCCTATAGCAGATCAGGAGGTTGTGATCACTTTGGATAACCCACAGATGTCAGCCGGTATCGACAAAAAGCAATCACTCAAAACAACCATTCCATTTTCAAAGAACAACGAATTTGATTATGCCATTCTTCTCAAATGGATGGGGTCGGGTTATGAGAAATGGGCTTTCCTCATATTCATTCCGGTAGTCATTTTTATCATCATGGCTGTATCGAACGGGGCAAACCTTACAGATGGGATGGACGGCCTTGCCACGGGGACTAGTGCCATCATTGGCCTGACGCTGGGTGTTCTGGCATGGGTTTCCGGTAACATCATCTTTGCTGATTACCTCAATATCATGTACCTGCCGGAAGTGGGTGAATTGACCATTTACATAAGTGCATTTGTTGGCGCTACCGTCGGCTTTCTCTGGTTTAATACCTATCCGGCTCAGGTGTTTATGGGAGACACAGGCAGTCTGTCTCTTGGCGGCATTATCGCAGTGTTTGCCATCATTATCCGGAAAGAATTATTGATACCTATTCTATGTGGGATCTTCCTGGCAGAAAGCCTGTCGGTAATTCTCCAGGTGAGCTACTTCAAATACACAAAAAAGAAATTCGGTGAAGGCAGGAGGATATTTAAGATGTCACCCCTTCATCACCACTACCAGAAAAAGGGATATCCTGAACCAAAGATCGTATTGCGCTTCTTTATCGTAGGGATCATGCTTTCGGTTTTCACCATTATAACATTAAAGCTGAGGTAAATGAAAATGCAGGAAGATGTCAGCAAAAGGAGAAATAGTGGTTTTGGGTGGCGGAGAAAGCGGCACTGGGGCAGCCTACCTCTCGAAGGTAAAAGGCTTCAAAGTTTTTCTGAGTGATAACAGCCCGATAAGGGTAAAGTATAAATGCGTTCTTAAACAGTTTGAAATTGATTTTGAAGAAAACGGGCATTCATCTGACCGTGTACTGCAGGCTGAATGTGTGGTAAAAAGTCCCGGGATTCCGGAAACCATTCCACTTATTCAGGCTGTCCGAAAAAAAGGTATTCCGGTTATTTCGGAGATCGAGTTTGCGGATAAGTTCACAAATGCAAAGAAAATTTGCATCACCGGCAGCAACGGAAAAACAACAACCACCCTTCTGACGCATCACATCCTGAAGAATGCAGGATTGGACGTGGGGCTGGCAGGGAATGTAGGCAAAAGTTATGCCTGGCAGGTGGCTGAAAAAGATCATCCGGTTTATGTTTTGGAGATCAGTAGTTTCCAGTTAGATGGTATGTTTGATTTTAAAGCCGATATCGCCGTATTGCTCAATATTACTCCTGATCACCTGGACAGATACGGGAATAGTTTTAATCGATATGTCGCTTCGAAATTCAGAATTCTTCAAAATCAAACAGAAAACGATGCACTGATATGGAGTTATGATGATGCTGTGCTGAGACAGGAAATGGGAAGAAGAAATGTCAGAGCACGGCAATTTCAGATCAGTCTCAAAGACCAGGATTTTGACCGGGGTGCATTCGTTAGAGATGGTGAAATAATTATAAATACAAATAAAAACCGATTGATAATGACATTGGAACAATTAGCATTACAAGGGAAACACAATGTGTACAACTCAATGGCTGCAGGTGTTGCCACACGATTGATGGAAATCAGGAATGAGAGCATCAGGCAAAGCCTGTCGGATTTCCATAACATCCCGCACAGGCTGGAATTTGTGTCGAGCGTACATGGCATTACTTTTCTCAACGACTCGAAAGCTACTAATGCGAATTCTACCTGGTATGCCCTTGAATATGTTGATCAGCCCATCGTTTGGATCGCGGGAGGGATTGACAAAGGGAACGACTATGCTCACATTCTCCCCCTGGTGAAAGATAAAGTTAAAGCCATCGTTTGCCTTGGTATTGATAACAAAAAACTGCATGAAACTTTCAGTCCGTTGGTTTCTACTATCGTGGATGCTTCCTCCGCGACAGAGGCAGTAGCTGCAGCTTATCACCTTGCTAAAAAGAATGACACTGTACTGCTCTCACCGGCCTGCGCGAGTTTTGACCTGTTCGAGAGCTACGAAGACAGGGGTAATCAATTCATTGAAGCAGTTAAAATGCTTTAAAAATGAACCATCTATTAGGTAAAATAAAAGGGGACAGGATTATTTGGGCAGTGGTATTACTGCTCACTTTACTATCTTTTCTTGCAGTGTACAGTTCAACCGGAACCCTGGCTTACAAATACCATGGCGGCAACACAGAATATTATATGCTCAAGCATGTTATTATACTGATATTTGGTCTGCTGTTGATGTACCTCGCCCACTTGCCTAAATACACCTATTACTCAAGGGTTTTTCAGGTCGCGCTTTATCTTGCCATTGCTTTGCTGATCCTTACATACTTTATTGGCCTTGATATTAACAGAGCCACCCGCCTGATCCGCCTGCCATTTAACCTCACATTTCAAACTTCTGACATTGCAAAGATTACCCTGATTATTTACCTGGCAAGAGTATTGACAAAAAAGCAGGACCAGATAAAAGATTTCAGGTCAGCATTTGTACCAATAATGCTTCCGGTATTGATCATTACAGGACTTATACTTCCTGCTAATTTCTCCACTGCCGCCATGTTATTCGTAATCAGTATGGTCTTGATCTTTATCGGAAGGGTGAGGATCAGGTATATTATGGGGATGATAGGAATCGGCATTGCGATCCTGGCGATCGTCATCCTGATCCTTCACAACATGCCCGAAGGTAAGCAATGGAGATATGTTACCTGGAAAAACCGTATTGAAAACTTCATGAATGGTGAAAGCAAGGACAACTACCAGGTTGAGCAATCCAAGATCGCCATTGCTACGGGTGGAATAGTAGGCAAGATGCCTGGCAATAGCACCCAGCGTAACTTTCTTCCCCACCCCTATTCGGATTTCATCTTTGCCATAATAGTAGAAGAATATGGATTGATAGGAGGAGTAGTTGTCGTACTTCTATACCTCGTACTTCTTTTCAGGGCTGTCAACATAGTTACCAGGGCACCGGGCACCTTCGGGTCTTTTCTGACCATCGGGGTTGCATTCAGCCTGGTATTCCAGGCAATGATTAATATGGGAGTTGCTGTAAACCTGCTGCCCGTTACGGGTCAAACACTTCCGCTGGTGAGCATGGGTGGCACTTCTATCTGGTTTACCAGCCTTGCTATTGGAATCATTCTAAGTGTAAGTAAGGAGTTGGATAAAAGAGATTGCGAACAAGTTAACGAAGCCATCGAAATTGCCAATGCCTGAGAAATACAACATACTGGTTAGCGGTGGTGGTACCGGCGGACATATTTTCCCCGCCGTTGCCATAGCCAACGCTTTGCAGCAAAGGCTAAACGATGTAAATATTCTTTTTGTTGGCGCCAAAGGAAAAATGGAAATGGAAAAAGTTCCTCAGGCCGGTTACCCCATCCAGGGACTTTGGATCAGTGGCTTACAGCGCAAAGTTGATCTCAGGAATCTGAGTTTTCCATTCAAGGTAATCGACAGCCTTAACAAAGCCGGCAAGATTGTTAAAAGATTCAAAGCGCATGCAGCAATAGGCACCGGCGGATATGCCAGCGGTCCTCTTTTGTATATGGCATCCAGAAAAAAAGTGCCGACACTGATACTCGAACAAAACTCCTTTCCTGGCATCACCAATAAAATGCTGGGCAAAACAGTCGATAAGGTTTGCGTGGCCTATGATGGAATGGACAAATATTTTCCCGGGAAGAAAATCACTGTTACCGGCAGTCCTGTGAGAAAAGAAATTCTTGATTTGAAAGTAAGCAACACGGAAGCTTTGGATTTCTTTCAGTTGAAATCAGGCAAACCTGTTTTACTTATCATCGGCGGCAGCCAGGGGGCAAAAAGGATAAATGAAGTTGTAGCGGAAAAACTGAATGACTTATTGGGTACAGGAATGCAGATTATCTGGCAAACAGGCAAGCTTACATTTGATATGGCCAAACAGGCAGTTGTTGAGTGCGGGTTTAAAGACAGGGTAAAGGTGCATGAATTTATCACCAGGATGGACATGGCTTATGCTGCCTCCGACCTGATCATCTCCAGAGCAGGAGCCATTGCCATAGCGGAAATCATTGCAGTAAAGAAACCAGCCATTTTTGTTCCACTGCCCTCTGCGGCCGAGGATCATCAAACCAAGAATGCATTGACACTGGTGAAAGGGCATGCCGCCCTGATGGTTAAAGAAAGTGAAGCGAATGATAAACTTGCGGATTCAGTGATCGGGATGATGAAGAACACATCAGACAGACTGGTAATGGTTCAGAACCTGAAACGGTTTGAGCACCCCGATGCAACCGAAAAGATAGTGGATGAAATCATGAAATTGATCGAAAAATAGCATGAAGGCATCTCAGGCACATACTATGTATTTCCTTGGGATAGGCGGCATCGGCATGAGTGCCCTGGCGCGTTATTTCCTAAAAATGGGCAAGGAAATACACGGCTACGACCTCACTCCTACTCCACTTACAAGGCAGCTCGAGAGCGAAGGCATGAAAATTCACTATGAAGCAGATCTAAACCTGATCCCACCTAAAACCGACTTTGTCATCTATACTCCTGCAATTCCATCAGGGCATAAAGAATTGGAGCACCTTAGAAACAGGGAGCTGCCCATACTGAAAAGAGCTGAAGTTATCGGACAACTGACCGGCGAACTTTTTACCATCGGAGTTGCAGGAACCCACGGCAAAACCAGTATTTGTGCCATTGCTTCTCACCTGTTGCATAAGGCCGGTATCAACCTGACAGCATTCGTGGGTGGAATCATGAAAAACTATGATTCAAATCTTATAGCATCCAATCCTACAAATGTGTTGCTGGTTGAGGCGGACGAGTTCGACCGTTCTTTCCTCCGCATCAACCCGGATGTAGCAGTTGTTTCGTCAATGGATGCGGACCACCTGGACATATACGGTGACTTTTCTGAAATGGAGAAAAACTACCTCCAATTTGTCGAAAAGATCAGTGAAAATGGCCTTTTGGTTTACAATGACAAACTTGAAATCTTTGCTTCTTCAACTCATAGAAAATTCAGCTACGGATTTGGCAAAGGT
The DNA here is from genome assembly GCA_030618545.1 of Chlorobiota bacterium. Taxonomy (GTDB): domain Bacteria; phylum Bacteroidota; class Bacteroidia; order Bacteroidales; family F082; genus JAADID01. The sequence continues at coordinate 32,090 of JAUXDH010000004.1, read as the reverse complement.
TCAGACATACGGGCTGAAAATATCAGGATAACATCAGGAAGATTTCATTTCGACCTTGTCAGTAACATTTTACAAATCAACGATATCTCGATGGTCATTCCCGGACGGCATTATATTGAAAATGCCCTGGCAGCAGCAGCAATAGCCATAGAACTGGCAGTAGATCCCGAAAAAATAAAACAAGGCCTCGAGAGTTTCGAAGGGGTAGAAAGGCGGTTTGACCTCCGAATTGAAAATGAGCATACTGTCTATATCGATGATTATGCCCATCATCCTGAGGAAATAGAAGCGACGGTAAAGGCAGCAAGAGAACTTTATCCCGACAAAAAAATTACCGGAGTTTTCCAGCCGCATCTGTTTTCACGGACGAAGGATCACGCAGTGGATTTTGCCAGGTCTCTCGAAGGATTGGATGAAATTATCTTGTTGGATATTTATCCCGCCAGGGAAAAACCCGTGAAAGGCATCACCTCTCAAATCATCCTTGACAGGATCAGCAACGTGCATAAACTTCTGCTTTCGAAAGAAGAATTGCTTTACTACCTGGACAAATCAACTGTCGAGGTACTGATAACACTTGGCGCCGGAGATATCGGATTAATGACTGACGACATCGAATCAATACTGAGCAATAAATGAAACGTGTTATTCACATATCGTTGTTTTCACTTTTCATCATCATGGTCTTTGGATTGATGGGGTTTATTTACATTGAAAACGCGAAGCAACTGGTTGGTGAAATCAACATTCGGATTATCAGGGATTCGGATCAGGGCTTTCTTTCACAGGATGACATTTTAAACCTTATTGAGGAAGCTGATAGCATTTCAAGCAGGCAAATAAGGGAGGTAAGCATAAAGGACATAGAGCTCCGGATCATAAGCAACCCATTTGTTGAACAGGCAGATGCTTTCATCAATATCGACAAGGACCTTGTAATCAATGTTGAAGAGAAAAGCCCTTTTTTACGAATCTTCACAAGGCATGGAAATGGTTTTTATCTGGATGATCAGGGCAAACCATTCCCGCTAAATGAAAATTATTCTTCCCTTGTGCCAATCGCGAGCGGTTATATAAATATTGAATTTGATCAGAAGAATGGTATGCCGGTTACTGATGAGGAAGACGACCTGATTTCAGCGCTCTTTTATCTGACATCAGTTATCAGGCAAAGTGATTTCCTGAATGCTCAGATCAGCCAGATTTACCTGAACAGCAAAGGTGAATACGATTTGATTCCCGAGGTCGGCAATCACATCATACAATTGGGATCACTTGACAACGTGGAAGATAAACTGGACAGACTTGAGTTGTGGTATAAAAAATCCTTTGTCAGAGAAGGAGGTGACAAATACGGCATCATCAATTTGAGATATAAGGATCAGGTAGTTTGTACAAGAAAATAACAGAAAAAGAACGATTAATATGGACGAAAAAATCATTGTAGGCCTCGACATAGGCACCACCAAGATCGCCTGCATTGTTGGGCACAAAAATGAGTATGGAAAAATCGAGACTATGGGTTACGGAAAAACCGAATCCATTGGAGTTAAGCGTGGCGTGGTAGCGAATATTGAGAATACCGTCAGGTCCATAAAAAAGGCAGTGGAAACAGCCGAGGAAATATCAGGTGTCGAAATTCAGGTGGTAAACGTAGGTATCGCCGGTCAGCACATCAAAAGCTACCAGCACAGGGGTAATATCATTCGTACTGATTCGGAACAGGAAATCTCCGAGGTTGAAATTGAGAAACTGACCAAAAACATGTATGGTCTGAGCATGGATCCGGGAGAAGAGATTATCGATGTAATACCTCAGGAATATATCATCGACGGTGAGAGTGGAATCAGGGATCCTGTGGGCATGCTTGGCAATAACCTGGAGGCTAACTTTCATATTATTGTTGGACAAACCACCGCGGCAAAAAACATTTGGAAATGCATAGAAAAAGCAGGATTGTCGATGGCAGACCTTATCCTGGAACCCATTGCTTCCTCGGAAGCTGTCCTCAGTGATGAAGAAAAAGAGGCGGGTGTAGTGCTGGTTGATATCGGCGGCGGCACCACGGATATTGCCATTTTCCAGGATGAGATTATCAGGCACACTGCAGTAATTCCATTTGGCGGCGACGTGATCACTGAAGATGTAAAAGAGGGCTGCAGCATCATCAAAAAACATGCGGAGGAACTAAAAATAAAATTCGGATCGGCCCTTGCAAGTGAGAACAGGGAAGATGAAGTTGTGGCCATCCCGGGATTACACGGACGCGATCCCAAAGAAATCACACTGAAAAACCTGGCAAATATTATCCAGGCCAGGATGGAAGAGATCATCGAACAAATCTATTTCGAAATCAAGAATTCAGGTTTTGAGAAAAAACTGATTGGAGGAATTGTACTTACCGGCGGCGGTGCGCAGCTTAAACATATCGCGCAGCTTACCCAGTTTGTTACCGGGATGGATACCAGGATTGGCCATCCCAATGAACACCTGTCCCCTGATGTTCCTGATGATATGGCAAGCCCGATGTACGCAACAGGAATTGGACTTGTCATCGAAGGAATTCGCCGTGCTGACTACGAAAGCCGAAAAGCAGAACTTATTGAGAAGGAAGTGAAAGGAGGCAAAAAAAAGAAAAAGAAACGCAACGGCACAGGGCTTTCCATGTTTGGATCAAAACGGTTTCTCGACATGCTCGAAGAATGGTTTAAAGGGGATACTAAAGAATAGCATTAAGAATTAACTATTTCTTGTTGAAAATTTAAGACATATTAAAATAGAAACAACTATTAATAACATACTTTTAACACATCCAGTATGACCAATATGATAACTTTTGAACCAAAACATCAACCCGCCTATATTAAAGTAATTGGCGTTGGAGGGGGTGGCAGCAATGCCGTTAACCACATGTATGCTCAGGGAATTCAGGGCGTTGAATTTGTAGTCTGCAACACCGATGTTCAGGCACTGCAATCATCGCCGGTTCCGGTAAAAATAGCTCTCGGAAACCGTGTTCTCGGTGCAGGGTCTAAACCGGAAGTAGGACGATCTGCAGCAACGGAATCCATAGATATAATAAAGGAAGCGTTGGGTGATGAAACCCAGATGGTGTTCATCACAGCCGGCATGGGTGGCGGAACAGGTACAGGTGCGGCGCCTATTATTGCCGAGATATCCAGAGAAGCCGGTATCCTCACAGTAGGCATCATCACGCTTCCTTTCCTGTGGGAAGGCAGGCGGAGACGCCAACAGGCGGAAGTGGGTATCACTGAGATGAAAAAACACGTTGATTCACTCATCGTAATCTGCAATGACAAACTCCGCGAAGTCTACGGCGACCTTTCTGTATCCGAGGCTTTTGCAAGAGCTGATAACGTACTTACTTCTGCTGCCAAAGGTATAGCAGAGATTATTACTGTACCGGGTTACGTGAATGTGGACTTTGAAGATGTGAAAACCGTTATGCAGAACAGTGGAAAAGCAATTATGGGTTCCGCAACGGCTGAAGGAGAAGGTCGGGCATTGAGAGCCATTGAAGATGCCATGAGTTCACCATTGCTGAATGACAATGAAATAAAGGGTTCACAAAACATTCTCCTGTACATCATGACCGGAACCGACGACCTGACCATGGATGAGATCACTGAAATTACTGACTACATCCATCAGGAAAGTGGTGGAGATCATGAAGCCGACGTGATCTGGGGTAATGGCAATGATGAGTCTTTAGGTAAAAAAATCAGCGTTACAATTATCGCTACAGGATTTGATTCCCGACCGGCGCCTAAAAACAAAACTCCTAAAATAATTCATGTACTGAAAGAAAAACCTGAAGAAGGATTAAAAGAGAAGGACATCCCAAAAAAGGAGGATACGCCAATAAAGTATGAACCGGTACTGCACAAAAAGCACGAAGCTGAAGAAACAAAAAAGCCCACTATCAAAATAACAGAGGCGGCTGAAACATTTGAAGAACCAGAAGGCTATGCTGTAAAGCCTGAAGAAAAGATCGTGCACACCCTCGATGAGGTAAAGATTGAGGAGGTAAAGGATGAAAAGGATACAAACGAGAACAAAGCAGATAACGAAATTGACACACCGGCCAAAAAAGAACAACCCGTATTCTTTGGCAAAACCAGTCAGCCAGGATTGGCAATAGGACACACTGTTTCAACCTCTTTCACTCCCAGGGAGAAAAAGAGCAATGTTACAGAAGATGAACTGGCTGAAAGGAATTCAAAAGACCGCAGTTCGAAACTGAAAGAACTGAGCATAAACCTTCATACAGACCACAGCCAGGAAGAGTTGGAAAGTGTTCCGGCATTTAAAAGAAGAAATGTTGAACTGGATGAATCAAAACCTTCTACCGATTCAAACATTTCACGCTATACACTTGGAGAAGACAGCAAGAAAAATCCCAACATCCAATCGAACAATTCGTTCCTTCATGATAATCCGGATTGAAGGGTTGAGAATCAAGAGACAGGGAGCAAGACCAGAGACCTGTTTTAATGGACTGGAATTTATAAAGAAAAAGCTTAACCGCAAGGATCGCAATGGATTCGCAATGAATGCAAAGTTTTATGGGTGTTTTATAAGTATCTTATTAGCGCATCCGCGGCCCATTAAATCAAAAACTATTTCGGTGCTTTTATCAGCAAATAAATACCGATAATAAAATAGATCATATTTGGGATCCATGCAGCGATTGCCGGGGAAAGGTTACCAAAAGCTGAAAACACTGTTGAGACCTGCATGAGGAAAATGTATGAGAAAGTTAGCGCTATACCAATACCAAGGTGCATCCCAATGCCACCACGAACTTTCCTTGATGAAAGCGCCATTCCAATAAAAGTAAGAATGATAATGGCTGCTGGTCCGGCCAGCCTTTTATGCTTTTCAATCTCATATCTTTTATAAGCGATGGAACCTTTTGCCTTTTCACGATTGATAAAATCGTTCAAATCGTAGTAATTCATTTCCTCAAAGCGTTCCTTAATTTTATACAAATCGGTTGGCCTTAAAGTAGAAATAGCGGTGTCCATGACAGAACCTTTGATTATTCGTTGCCCGGTGCTGTCAATGGTGCGGATCACATAGTTCTTTATTGTCCATAAATTATTTGCGGTATCCCAATTAATTCGATCGGCAAGCAGTTTGTAAACCATGTCCTGTCCGTTATATTTTTCCAATGAAAATTTATACCCTAACTGCAGTGTGCTCGAGTAAGTTTCAACATAAGCAAAAGTTTCCGGCTCTATTTGTATGTGAAGATTTCGTTCGTTATCCTTAGTAAGTTTTTCCATGTAGGCATGTTTGAAAATACGCCTGGTCTGGTTTGTTTTTGGGATGAGGAAATTCCCGAGGTAAAAAGACAGGAGTGCGAGAATCAATGAAGATATAAAGTAGGGCAGCAGCAGCCTCCTGAAACTCACCCCACTGCTAAGGATGGCAATGATCTCAGTGTCACTCGCCAGTTTGGAAGTGAAGAATATCACCGAAATAAAGGTGAACAGATAGATGAACAGGTTAATGAAATAAGGAATAAAATTCAGGTAGTAGTCAATCAGGATGGCTTTAAGAGGCGCTTCGTTTTTAATAAAGCTGTCCAGGTTTTCTGAAATGTCAAAGACAATCACAATAAGTATCAGCAGGGAGATCGCGTAAAAAAAAGTCCCCAGGAATTTACTGATGATATATTTATCGATGATCTTCATTGGATTCACAAGATAAAAGATAAAAGGCTAAAGATAAGAGTTAGCAGATATTCATCTCCTTTTCTGATTATTTTAATTCTGAATTTCATCATGTTGATCAATTCCGGTGTATCAAAAAAATTTATTCCTATCCCTGAGCTAATCCCGATAGCTATCGGGCAATTTACGATTCCTCTTCAATTTGTTTCGTTTCCATTCTTCCAATTCTTCCACTCTTCCATTTTTCCATTTTTCCATTCTTCACCAATGACCATTGACTATCGACCGAAGGGAGTCCGTACGACCACCGGAAGTCCGTATGGATGGATGACCAATGACTAATCACCAATGACTAATCACCAATTGACTAATCACCAATCACCAATCTACATCCTCCTGCTCACCCTTTCCACCATCACTTTTTTCCATTCTGTAAAATCGCCTTCAAAAATATGTCTTCGTGCTTCCCTCACCAACCACAGATAAAAGTTCAGGTTGTGGATGCTCGCGATGATACTTCCCAACATTTCCTTTGATGCAAAAAGATGACGCAGGTATGCTTTCGAATATTGATTATCAACAAAACTATTCCCATCCGTATCAAGTGGGCTGAAATCATTTTCCCACTTTTTATTTTTTAAATTGAGGATGCCATTGCTGGTAAAAAGCATACCGTTTCGTCCATTCCTTGTTGGCATCACACAATCAAACATATCGATACCCAGAGCAATACTTTCCAGAATATTGGCAGGAGTGCCCACTCCCATCAGGTATCGTGGTTTTTCTTCAGGTAGTATTCCGCATACAAGTTCAGTCATTTCGTACATGATCTCGTGGGGCTCACCAACAGACAGGCCGCCAATGGCATTGCCATCAGCTTTTTGCAAAGCAATGAATTCCGCGGATCGTTGCCGCAGGTCCCTGTAAGTGCTGCCTTGTACAATTGGAAACAGGCTTTGGGAATAGCCATACAAGGGCTCCGTTTGGCTGAAGCGATCAATGCACCGAAGTAACCATCGATGCGTAATATCCATTGAATTCCTGGCGTAGTCATAATCACAGGGATAGGGTGTGCATTCATCAAAAGCCATAACGATGTCCGCACCGATTTTTCGTTGTATGTCGATCACCCCTTCAGGAGTGAACTTATGTTTTGATCCGTCGATATGAGACTGGAAAGTCACACCAGACTCTTTCATCTTCCTGATATCAGACAGCGAATAGACCTGGTAACCTCCACTGTCAGTAAGAATTGGCCTGTCCCAGCCGATGAACCGATGAAGTCCGCCGGCATGATGAAGGAGATCAACTCCCGGTCGTAAGTAAAGGTGATAGGTATTTCCGAGAATTATTTCTGCGTTGATATCTTCCTTTAACTCTTTGAAATGAACCCCTTTCACTGATCCTGCCGTTCCAACAGGCATAAAGATGGGTGTTTCAATAATGCCGTGATCTGTGGATAAGGTTCCGGCACGCGCATTACTATTGTTATCTTTTTTTTGTAAACTAAATTCCATGAACTGGCTACAGATGTCGCAAAGATAAGTGTTTAGCTTTTTATTTTAACGAAGCCTATCATACCTTCTGCAATGAATTTTTATTCACTATAAAGACAATAAACATATAGTTTGGTTTACATTTGTCAAACAAACTTCATTTATCTTTTCACTGTCTTATGACAGCAGTCGAACTTTCTATTATCATTCTCTTTGGAATCTCATTTCTCATTCAAATGGTGTACTACTGGTTTTTTTTCAGCGGGTTAGCATTCTATAAAGAGAAGTTGGATGAACCTGAAGCAAAACCACCTGTTTCAGTTGTAATAGCTGCGCGTAATGAGTATCACCATCTGATCAAAAACCTTCCGGTTATCCTTTCACAGGATTATCCCGATTTCGAGGTAGTTGTTGTGAATCATGCCTCTAATGATGAATCTGCTGACTACCTAAGAGAAATAAACAAGAAGGATTCCAGGCTTAAGATAGTCCATATCGATCGTGAACTGAATTTTTTTACCGGAAAGAAGTTCCCTCTTTCGCTTGGAATTAAGTCAGCGGCAAATGAAATTCTTTTATTGACGGATGCGGATTGCATTCCGGATGGCAATGACTGGATATCGGGAATGGTTAGCAGGTACACTGATGGCACAGAAATTGTCCTGGGTTTCGGACCTTACAAAAAGAAAACCGGATTTACCAATCTCCTTGTCAGGTATGATACTTTTGTAGTGGCTATGCAATACTTGTCGTATGCCTTGAAAGGATTGCCCTATATGGGCGTGGGCAGAAACCTTTCATACAAGCGTTCGATGTTTTTTCGGAATAAAGGTTTCACTTCCCATTATAAGATAGCCTCAGGAGATGATGACCTTTTCATCAACCAGGCCGCTAATAAAAAAAACACAAAGATCTGTTTAGATGCGAAAAGTTTCGTCTATTCAGAACCTGTGACATCTTTAGACGCCTGGCTTACCCAAAAAAGACGACACCTCAGCACCGGCAAAAATTATAAAACCAGGTTCAAATTTTTGCTGGGTATGTATAGCTTTAGTCAACTGATTTTTTATACCCTATTGATCATCCTGCTTATTTTTAATATTTACCCTCTTGTGGTGGTTAGTTTATTCTTACTAAGGCTACTAACCCAATTCATTGTTCATAAAAAAATACTGCGCCATTTTAGAGACGATCAATTATTACTATTTTCGCTACTATGGGAATTGTTGCATGTGCTGATTATACAATCAATTACACTGTTTGGCCTCTTCCGTAAACCTGCTCAATGGAAATAAGTGTACAACTAACAAAAAAAGGACAGCGCGACTATTTGCTGATCCAGAGAGCATTGGAAGATGGAGATCAGCAGGCCTATGCAGAACTGTTAACGCACTACAGGGATTCACTTTTTTTTATGATGCTAAAAATGACCGGGAGTCCTCATGATGCGGAAGACCTAACTATTGAGGCATTCGGAAAAGCCTTTAAAAACCTGAGCCAGTACGCGCCCGACTACGCGTTCAGTACCTGGTTGTTTAAAATAGCTACCAACAACTGCATTGATTTCATGCGGAAAAAGAGAAAGGGAGAACTGGCAGTAGCGCCTGAACCTGATAATGATTCAACCAATCTGTCGAGCCAGATTCCTGCAGGCGGTCTCGATCCTGAAGAGCAGTTTATCAGAGAGCAAAAGATTGACATGATGCATGATGTTGTCCACCGCTTAAAACCACACTACAAAAAGCTGATTGAATTAAGATATTTCAAGGAATATTCTTACGATGAGATCGTACAGGAGCTTGACCTTCCACTGGGGACTGTAAAAGCCCAATTGTTCAGGGCAAGAGAGTTTCTATACAATATCATGAAACATTCCAGGGAGAGGATTTGACCTAACAGGTCATGACCTGTTAGGTCAAATAAGTTTTACTTTTGCAGCCAACAAATCCCTAAAAATGACACCCGCAGATTTTAAGAAATCCATACTTGAAGGAATACCGGAATTATTGCCGGAATCCAGACCAATGGATCACTCCGTTAGCCATGTACCCAGAAGGAAAGATATTCTAAGTAAGACGGAAAAGAAACTGGCTTTGAGGAATGCCTTGCGTTATTTTGACAAGAAGCATCATGCTGTGCTGGCGCCTGAATTTGCTGAAGAACTGGAAAAATTCGGACGCATTTACATGTACCGTTTCAGACCTGAGTATAAGATGTATGCCAGGCCGATCGAGGATTACCCTCACCTATCGAAACAGGCCGCTGCCATTATGCTGATGATCCAGAATAACCTGGACCCTGCCGTTGCACAACATCCTCATGAGCTCATTACATATGGAGGGAACGGGGCAGTATTTCAAAACTGGGCGCAATACCTTCTTACCATGCAGTACCTTGCCGGAATGACTGATCAACAGACGCTGGCCATGTACTCGGGTCACCCCATGGGATTGTTTCCTTCTCATAAAGAAGCGCCCAGGGCAGTTGTGACCAATGGCATGGTTATCCCGAATTATTCCTCCCAGGATGATTGGGAAAAGATGAACGCCATGGGAGTGTCGCAATATGGTCAGATGACAGCCGGGTCGTATATGTACATCGGGCCTCAAGGTATCGTTCATGGTACCACCATCACCATTCTGAACGCGGCAAGAAAAGTTGCGAAAGAAGGGGAAGATCCTTTTGGCGGCAAATTATTTGTTTCATCCGGACTGGGCGGCATGTCAGGCGCTCAACCAAAAGCAGCAAACATATCCGGAGTGGTATCTGTTGTTGCTGAGATCAATCCCGCGGCAGCACAAAAGCGTCACCAACAGGGATGGGTGGATGAATTGATCGACGATCCTGATAAATTGGCAGATCGGGTGAAAACTGCTAAAGCACACAAAGAAGTTGTTTCCATTGCCTACCAGGGCAATATTGTTGATGTTTGGGAAAAATTCGATGAAGAGAACATTCATGTGGATCTGGGTTCTGATCAGACTTCTCTCCACAATCCATGGGCTGGGGGCTATTATCCGGCAGGAGTAAGTTTCGGGGAATCAAACAGGATGATGGTTGAGGAACCGGATGCATTCAAAGAAAAAGTGCAGGAGTCGCTTCGTCAACAGGCGGCGGCAATCAACAGACATGCTGCAAAGGGCACCTATTTCTTTGATTATGGTAACGCTTTCCTGCTTGAAGCTTCACGCGCCGGAGCGGATGTGATGGCTGAAGACGGTATACATTTCAGGTACCCCTCCTATGTGCAGGATATTATGGGGCCGATGTTTTTTGATTATGGTTTTGGCCCGTTTCGTTGGGTTTGCGCCTCAGGAAATCCTGATGACCTTGATCTCTCCGACCAGATCGCTTCTGAGGTTCTCGACAAATTGATGCAACAATCACCTGATTCCATACAGAGCCAGATGGCGGATAACATAAAATGGATAAGAGGAGCCCGGGAGAACAAACTGGTAGTTGGATCACAGGCCCGGATCCTTTATGCAGACGCTGAAGGACGGATTTTGATCGCTGCAGCATTCAATAAAGCAATCCAGGATGGCAAGATTTCCGGGCCAATAGTACTGGGAAGGGACCATCATGATGTTTCGGGCACTGACTCACCTTTTCGCGAAACTTCAAATATTTATGACGGATCCAGCTTTACCGCTGATATGGCTGTTCAGAATGTAATAGGCGATGCATTTCGTGGCGCCACCTGGGTTTCCCTGCACAATGGCGGGGGAGTTGGCTGGGGAGAAGTGATCAACGGTGGATTTGGAATGTTGCTGGATGGTAGTGAGGAAGCCGATCGCAGGTTGCGTTCAATGCTGTTCTGGGATGTGAATAATGGAATAGCCCGACGCAACTGGGCAAGAAACGATGGCGCCATGGAGGCAATTCGGAGAGCGATGGACAAAACACCAGGTTTGAAAGTCACGATTCCAAATATCGCGGAAGACAACCTGATCAACAACCTTTTTTAATAACACTATTCATCATAAAAAAACCACGCACTAAGGCGTGGTTCACTTATCACTATGAAATTACAAATGGCTGTTCTATTTAAAACATTCCATCGATCTTGATCTCCTTTTCGTAATTAGACATTACCTGCTTCGGTGAAATAACCTTTATTTGTTCTATCTTTTTAACTGGATATCTGTACCAGACTTCTACAAAGAACCCTGAAATCATATAGAGGATTATCGAAAAATCCGTCTCATCACGAATGAATAATTCTTCACCCGTTTTGAAAAGATGGCAAACCTGTTCTGTTTTGGTCATCTTCTCAAATTCTTCTTGCATGATGTTATCCGATTCCTTCACTATACGTGCTTTACCACAGGGCATATTTCAAGACTTTTGTATTAACGCATTCTACAGGTGGCAGGTTAGAAGGTGTTAGCAACCTCCTCCTGAACCACCGGATTTTTTCTTAACAGAAACTGATGAGCCTGCAGCAAGATCATTACCCAGACTTACCCATTCTGTATAGGCGCCATCGTAAACTTTTACTTTGGTGTATCCCATTACATTGACTAAGGCAGCATACAATACCGCTGCTCTCACACTGGTGCGGCAATAAGCTACAACTGGAGTGTTCGCGTCAATACCATACTTATCAAGTACCTTCTTCATATCTTCCTTAGACTTGAAAGCTTCGGTATCTGTCAGGAGCTCCTTGTGGTTGAGGTTGATTGCTCCAGGCAGGTGGCCATCACTGTTATCAGCAGAACCATCATATTCATCAGATGCCCTTACATCAATAATTTTAGCTTTCCCACTTTTAACATAAGCGATATCGGCGATTATCGCATCGTTTACTTTTGGTGTGAAAGTTCCCTTTTTCACTGACGTAGGCATCTTGGTTACAGGAAGTCTGGCAGCACGCCATTCGTCCATATCCTTGTGAAGAATCTTCACATTTGGAGCCCCAAGATATTTTAATATCCAGTAAACCCTGGAAGAGTATTTTTGTGATCCGCCATCATAAACCACAATGGTTTTGGATTCAACAACACCTTTTTCTCCAAAGATAGCTGCCAATTCAGCAGGTTTCATGATCAGGCCTTCAATCTCCGATTCCTGATAGAGTGTGGCATGTGGAATGTTAACCGCATTCTTCACATGCACTTTGCTGTAACTTTCCGCTTTGCTCGCATCGATTATTACGAGATTCTTATCTGTTTTTGTAAGTTTTACAAAATCCTTTGCACCGATGATATCACCCTGTGCTACAACTGACCCAGTTAGAAAAACCGCGACAATCGCTAATATGAAATATTTCATTGTTTTCACTTTTTAAGTTAAATCCATTAATTAAAACTTGATCTGGGCCTGGATCATCAACATGTCATTACTATATTCATTGACTAATCCATTTGTTTTCCCCTCGGCGGCATACAGGTAATTGACCTGTATCCTTGTCCAGTCGTTAAGAAAATAGTTCAGGCCGAATGTAAAGATGCTTTGTTCAAATCCATCATGTACCTGTCCGAAGTAATAAGAATATGTCGCTCCATCAGGATCGAAATACTCATATTTGATAACCGGTTCAAGTCTGATAGGCGTCATGTACATGGCCTGCACCCAGAAACCATTCTTTTTAAACTCGTCATACTCAATGGCGCTGGTGCCTTTTTTACCTCCGCATCCACCACCACCATCATCAACAGCGTCTTTGCTTCTAATATCGATTCCCCAGATGTATTCTCCCTGCAAACGGAAATTCCATTTTTCGAAATTGAAATCAACTCCGTATCTGGTGCGGCTTTGTGACCTGCCGTCTTCATCTTTGATGCCAATCAAACCGGTTCTGGCTCCACCGCCAATTTGCAACCATTCCCATGGAGCAACTGTAAGCCGGGCAGCAATATCTTTATTGTTATTGGCAATCGTATTGGTATCCCCATCCCAAACATACTGGTCCATGACATTCATTCCTGTTCCATTCATAACTGAAACCTTATAGGTAAAGATGTCTCGATCTTTCCCTACAGCACCCAGAACCATGAATTGTAACTCGCGGAAAGGTGATGAAAGTTGCCTCGTAACAATTGACCTGTTGATGGTGTGCAATCCAAAACATGGTTGAGCAAGCTCATATCCAAATGGCGACTTAAACTGGCCAAATGAAAATTTGACATACTTACCGAATGGCGCGTAGGTAATAAACGCATCGAGTAAATATGGATAACCGGTTGCCAGCGGACTGAGTTCAGCCATCACGTAGTAACTTATATCGTAAGGTATATTTCCGACAACGCCAATTCTCGCACGCCTGAAATAAAATGTGCTGGGTTTGATGGCATTACCATTATCGTCCTGTCCAAAAAAGAAATAAGAATACTCGGGTTGAATGTACCCTACCAGTTGAGGCCCTTCATCTGAAGTAGCTTCCACACAACCTTGTGAGAAGGCAGTATAGGATGTAGACAGGGTAAAGATGAAAAGTAAGCCAAATGAAAATATTTTCTTTGTCATGATTCTGATGTTAACTAATTAAAGAATCCGGGTGTTAATAAAAACCCGGTAGCTCAATCCGCCAACCGGCGGATGAACTGACCGGGAATGAAAAAACGATTTACTTCGTCGTTGTTTCGTAAGGATAATCGTGTGAATGCACCCAAACAGTCGAACCACCGTCTTTAAGTGCTGTGTACTGAAGATTATTTACTCCATAAAAAATGCTTTTTGCATTGTATCCCAATACATGTAACCATGCTACCGCAAAAGACGATGTTTGTCCTGTATAGCAATAAACCAGGAATTCGTCTGATTGTGGGAATGCTGTTAATACATCATCAGCAATTTTGATCGGCAACATTTGATAAGCCTGTTTGTAATGACCATATTCAACATAGTCTTCCTCACTCCAGTAGTTATAAATATTGTATGACGCAGGATCATCGAGAGGTACATTTGCTGCAATTCCCCAGCTAGTAATAGCAAGCATTGCATTAACGTGTTCAGCCAGAAGTGCAGCTGGGTCAGTATTACTTGATGTCCATGCCGGATAGTTATTTGTTGGAAGATTAGTAGACGCATCTGTTTTCCAGTTAGTGTTTCCAACAGCCTGGTCGCCGGCACCATTTAAAGTTTTACCTGACCATTTGTCAAAGTCAAAATCTGATGACCAATAGGAGAATCCAAATTTCATAACCTGAGCATTTGAAAAGCCGGAAAGACGGAGAGCCATAACAGCACGTCCTGCAGTTTGACCGGAATAACATACAACCAGAATAGGTTTGTCTTTTCCAACTTCATTGGCTTTGTCAATTACATTTAAAAGAGGAACATTGATTGATCCTTTAATGTGACCTTTTTTGAAGTCTTCTAAACTCCTGATATCAAATACATAGTATCCGGGAATGGTATAATCATTCTCTGCATCTACAATACCCCCATCAGCCATCAGATTAGGTGCAACTACCCATTTGGTAGGTGAAGCCAACAAATCAGGAAGGTCCATGCCATTGCTGGCCATGTAAGTTGATAATGTTTGATAATTACTCGTTGTTGGATCGGCCGTATCATCCTTACAACCTGTAAACATAATCGCCGGTACCAGCAATACAATAAAGAAATAACTAAATAATTTTTTCATTTTTTTGAACTTTAAATAAGATTAATAAATTATGGTTTTTCAACACTGTTAATTTGTAAACAAAAGTATCCCGTTAGGTAATTCGGCATGAAACCTGTTTGCTGTAATGCGAAGTATCAAAAACTGTAATTTGACATAAAAAAAGTTGGCCTCACTGGTGTTTTTTTAAATTAATATCTTTGCTGCCTTATATCAGAAAATGGATAAGTTAGGAATACCGGCAAGTTGCATCGTGGAAAACAAGCATTCAGGATGTTTCGATGCATTGACCGAAGAGGAGAAGGAAATTCTGGCAAAGAATACAGTTGACATTAGATATAAAAAAGGTGAAGGAATTGCAAAACAGGGATCATTTGCTTCACATGTCATCTACCTCACCGAAGGACTGGTGAAAGTTTATATCGAGGGAAGAAACAAAGACCTCGTATTAAAGATTGTTCCACCTGATCATTTCATTGGACTTTCCTCAATTTACGAAGGCAACAATGCATTTATTTATTCTGCTGCTCCTTATATAGATTCGGAAGCCAGTCTGATAGATGTGAACGTTTTTAAAAACCTGATCAGAAGGAACCCAAAGTTCGCTTACGAGATTATAAACATCCAGAATGAAAATGCCGCGCAGGTTTATGGCCGTTTTTTCTGCCTTACACGTAAACAGTCTCATGGGTTGGTAGCTGAGTTGTTGCTGTGCCTGTCGACCAGGGTTTTCAAAGCGGACAAATTTTGCCTGCCGATTACAAGAAACGATCTGGCTGACCTTACAGGTTTGAGTATCGAGAGTGTCCTGCGGATTATGAAAGAATTTAAAGAAGATAGTCTGATCGAAACCAAAGGGAAAAACATTGAAATCCTGAATATGGATTCGCTTATAAAAATAAGCAGGTTTGGCTAATATCAAGATATCAACAAAAAAGGCGCATCACAGCGCCTTTTTTTATGCCTGTTATATAAGGAGTCTATCGGATACTAATTTTCTCCACATAAGTATCGTTGCCGATTTTAACACGCAGAAAATAAATACCTGATTGTAGCTCCGAAGTGTTGACCTGGTATTCTCTTGGGCCAAATTCTTCGGTTCCGATCTCATTGCTGTATACTTGTTTTCCAACCATGTCAATTACTGTTATGTTTACTTCCGAGGATTCCGGTAGATAGAAGCTTACATTAACTATATCTGAAGCCGGATTGGGAAATACCTGCATATCGGTATATGCCTCAGGAACATCGATACCTACCAGGTCATAACCAAATTCATTTTTCTCCATCGAACCGAAGTCACCACCTTCAAAGGCAACTTTATTGTTACCATAAACGAGGGCGTAATAATCAGTTCCGTTGCCACCTGAATCAAAAATTGTGAACTCGTAACAGTCACTTAAAGATACAATAACAGGCTCGTAAACCTGTCCGCCAGGATCGTCGTAAGGACCACCCCATTGCACAACTTCATCATTTGAGTTTTTAATCTCCCAGGTTGTTTCTTCCGGGTAATCATCCAGCAGGAGCCACAAACCGACATTGTCTGTCACGTTTGCCGCCCGGTTTATCACCATAACTTCAGCGTTATTGTTTGTATAATCATCATCTCCATCATTAATGCTGGTGACATCTACATCAAATTCATTTTCATCCAACAGGTCAAAAGTAATATCACCAAGAACGATCTCATCTGTTTCCAGGAATTCAAGGCTTCCGCTCCAGTTGTAAGTTTGGGTTTCGCCACCATTAACTGAATACTCAATAACGGCTGAAGTGAGCTCATTGCTTCCATTATTTCTGATTTCAAGAACAGGGCTCATCATTCCGCTGCAATTGCTTGATGGCACGTTAAGGATGTTCATTAATTCCGCGTCACTTTCATAAACCGGAGAAAGAGGATCCGTGCTGCTGTTGCCAGCCTGAAGCACCTCTTTTATCAATCCCTTTTGGACAAATCCTACAACACCTAACTCATCCATATCATAGATATTTTCAAGCGCCCAGGAATTCTGGATGATCACATAATCACCTACATTCCAGTCAGAGGGCAGTTGTGTTCCTGCCGAATGCGGCAGCATTTTTTTCATCACATTGTAAAAGTCTTTTTCCCCGTTTGATCCCGGAGGTGATGCAAATGCAATATGTTTTTCAATTACCGCCGTATGAGCTACGAGTGAGGTGCTCACCTCGCCTGTAGCTTCAATAAGGGTAGTTATATAAATCATATCCTCCGCCGCTGATATCTCATGCGAGAGCTGGATTTCGAATGGGGTTGGTTCTGCAGCAGCAAGGTTGAGCATGGCCTGGGAAACCGTTGCAGGCGCTCCATTAAAAAAGGTGCCATCAATTACGGCACGAGGCACACTATTTACCCCATAATAATTTGTACGGGCAGTATTGTCATCAACATTGTCGAGATACATCGGATCATTCCCTGGTGCAGGCCACCAAACGTGATACTTGAGGGATGTGACAATGTCAGTGTTGGCTTGCAATAATGCGTCAAATGCAGGATTCTGCTGACCACAGGGCCAGCACGTAGAACTTGTGCATTCTTCGGCAAGTACCATTCTTTGGGATTGGCTAAATCCTAAGGTGCTGATGAACAGTAAGCTCATCAAGATAAGTGTAATTTTTTTCATGTTTCAAAGTATTTTATTTCTCCTGATTTTTTACAAAAGTATCAATAAAGGGCATTGCTGTCGCTATTTTAACTTTTCGTTAAGATATTCCTTAGCAGTAAAGAGTAATACAAGGTTAATATAAAAATGAGCCTGGAGACCTTAGACAGAAAGCCTGCCCGTCTGGGACCTTAGACCTGAGACGCAAGAACCAAGTGTCAAGACCCAAGTGTCAATCACAAAAAAGTCTACAGTCCTCAAGCCTGCCCGTACAAATGCAGGGAGTCCATACGCCCGAAGGAAGTCCGTATGGATGGACGGGTCTTTAGTCTCATTGCTGCAAAGATCAGGTAACTTCAACCATTATTTTAGTTAGGTTATTAATACTTGACAGGCAGCAATCTACACATTCGATAGTCATCATTTCTTGTCTCTTGACTTTGTTCATGGATATTAACAAATACTTAAGTAAATATGTATTACCTTTGTGCGCTCAGTTTTTTGGAATAATTTTTGAATTATTAAAAGTTAAATTTATAAAACAGATATGATGAAAAAACTACTCTTATTCTTTGTTGCTTCCTTCCTTTTAATAAGCTTTTCAAAAGCCCAGGAACTTACGTTATCATGGGAAGGCGAAGCATTGGGCGACACCGTGATGGTTGTTGGAGATCCGGGAGATTTTGAGATTCTCTTCCATGCCCAGGTTACAAATAACACCGACAACGGAATGAATCTTAAGGTTTTCAGGGAAAGACTTTATCTGATTGATGGTGCTACCAGTCTATTTTGCTGGGGTCTTTGTTATTCACCGGCCGTAGACACCTCTACAAAAAACATATTGATCAAAGCTGATTCAACCAGCAAACCTGAAGAGTTTTCAGGACATTATTCGCCTCAAACTTTTGTTGGAACCTCAATAGTGAAATATACTTTCTACAATATGGACAACCCTGAAACAAGGGTTTCGATAGTGTGTAAATACAAAGCATCACCTGAAGGTATTGCTGAAGAGGCAATGCGTGGCGGATTTATATCGGAAGTTTATCCAAACCCTGCTACAGGTTTTGTTTCACTCAACTACCAGCTTACACCACAGGTTAATGAGGCATATGTGAACGTATATAATGTACTTGGCGCCGTTGTGAAAGAAGCCGAACTACACCGTGGAGATGGCAAAATGAGAATGGACATTGCTGACTTGAAAAACGGTGTTTATTTTTACTCTGTACTCGTCAATGGTGATGTGTACAAAACAAAGAAATTGATCATTCAGCGATAAAACGGATGGACATTAAAAACCCGGTCTTGATTTTCAAGCCGGGTTTTTTTATGCCTTCTACTTCAGTATCTATAGCCCGAAAGCAGTTTTTATTTCATTAACCTCATCAAGTTTTTCCCAGGCGAAGAACGATACTTTTTTCTTTTCCGGGCTTCCGTTTTTATTCTTCAACACTACTTCTTTCTCAAATGATTTCCTTCCAAAATGTCCGTAAGAAGCTGTTTCTTCAAAGATTGGATATTTCAAGCCAAACCTTTTTACGATCTGATAAGGTCGCAAATCAAACATTGTTTTGGCTTTGCGGGCAATTTCGCTATCTGACAATACGGTCCCTGATGCATCCTTCACATGGGCTGTTCCATAAGTGTTCACAAAGAATCCAACAGGCTCGGCAACTCCGATGGCATAGGCTACCTGTACGAGCATCCTATCAGCAACTCCTGCTGCGACCATGTTTTTAGCAATATGTCTGGCTGCATAAGCGGCGGAACGGTCCACTTTTGAAGCATCTTTGCCTGAGAAGGCGCCTCCTCCGTGAGCACCATGACCACCATAGGTATCAACGATAATTTTCCTTCCGGTTAAACCTGTATCACCATGAGGGCCACCAATTACAAATTTGCCTGTTGGATTTACATGAAGTGTGTATTTCCCGTTGAACAATGTCTGAACATCGCCGGTGTATTTTGACTTTACGGCTGGAATCAGGTATTTTTCAACATCTGCTTTGATAGCAGCCTGCATTTTTGCTTCGTCGGGTTCAAAATCATCGTGTTGTGTTGAAACAACAATGGTATCGATACGCAACGGGTTGTGGTTATCATCATACTCCAGGGTAACCTGGGATTTTGAATCCGGACGCAGGTAAGTCATTACCTTGCCTTCTCTCCTGATGTTAGCCAGCTCTCGCAATAAATCGTGTGACAACTCTGTTGTGAGTGGCATGTAGTTGGCTGTTTCATTCACAGCATACCCAAACATCATTCCCTGATCTCCGGCACCCTGCTCAACATCTTCCTGCCTGTCAACTCCCTGACGGATATCAGATGACTGTTCGTGCAAGGCAGACAATACCGAACAGGAATCCGCGTCAAAACGGTATTCAGCTTTGGTATAACCGATCTTTCTGATAACACGTCTCACAGTATCCTGCAAATCAACATAGGAATCTGAATTAATCTCACCGGCAAGCATGGCCAGCCCGGTGGTAACCATTGTTTCGCAGGCTACCTTGGAATTGGGATCCTGCCTGAGCATTTCATCCAGTACAGCATCAGAAATCTGGTCGGCAATCTTGTCGGGGTGTCCTTCAGAAACTGATTCGGATGTGAAAAAATATGACATAATGTATTTCTTATTTGTTGTTAAAAATCTATTGTGTATGACATTTCGTCAACAATCAACTTGTTTGCAGAAAAGCTTTGATTGGCAGGCTAAATCTTGTTTTAGCATTGTTTTTATGTGGTTGCAATCATTCAAATCTTTCCACAAAACCATTCCTCAAATGGATGGGCAAAAGTATAAAAAGTTATGAATATTCGATTTTAATATAAAAGATGTTAATCTGTTTGTACGATGTACGGTGTAAAAAGCTATTTCTTCGTCAGTCTCCTGAATACATCTTCCATGTTTTTTTCTTCCTGAGATAGCGAAAGAACGTTTAATTTATTGACAACAGCAAATTGAAAAATATCCTGCCTGATGTCTTTATTGTTTTTTGATTCAATCAGCCATTCCCTGTCACCGGAAACGGACACCTTGTTAATAAAAGGAAGTTTAAGCAGTTTTTGTTTTTCAATTCTCTCTTTGAATTCAACCTTGAAAAGTTTTCCAGTCTCACCCATTTTCGAAAGGTTGGTTGTTTTGTCATCAGCTACGATCTTCCCATTGTCAATAATAACAACCCTGCCGCAAATCGCTTCTACTTCCTGCATGATGTGGGTGGAAAGGATCACAGTTTTTTCTTTTCCCAGGTCAGAGATGATTTTCCTTATATCAACAAGTTGGTTTGGGTCAAGCCCCGAAGTAGGCTCATCAAGGATCAGGATTTCAGGATCATGGATCAGTGCCTGAGCGAGTCCAACACGTTGACGGTAACCTTTTGACAATTCCCCTATCTTTTTGGTTTGTTCCGGACCAAGACCTGTGAGTTCGATGGTGTCCTTAACGAGTGCATCTTTATTCCTGAGATGCTTATAAATCCTCAACACAAAAGAAAGATATTCCTTTACATACATATCCATGTACAAAGGGTTGTTCTCGGGAAGGTATCCGATGTATTTCCTGATTTTCAGCGACTCCTCTTCTACGTCAAATCCCTTTATAATTGCTGTTCCTGAAGTTGGCGGAATAAAGGAAGTCAGAATCTTCATCAGGGTGGATTTCCCGGCTCCATTGGGACCGAGCAAGCCAACTACATCTCCCCTGTCAATTTCCAGGTTGATATGATCCAATGCCTTTTGCCGGCCAAAATACTTTGTGATATTGCTGATCCTTATTGTTGCCATTTATGATCCTATCCGCTATTCAATAAAATATTTGCAAACAACCTGAACGGTGTTCATTGTTTTCTAATTGGTAAAACGCATGGCATATTTAAACCCGGCATTCAAGGCATGATCATCTTTGTTGTTGACATCAAATGAGTCATCGAAAACTCCGACCATCCAGTCGGTATGGCCTTTTTCTATTTTCCGTTTAATTGAGGTGCTTTTTCCATCAATGATTTCCCCGCTGCTCAATTCAAGATAAGTTTTACCTTTAAACTTTGCCTTCTTTCCACATTGTCGAAAGGTGAATTCTGCCCAGTACGTATATTGGTCATCCTGGTAAAGCACGATACTTGTTGAGTTATAAGGCAGGATCATCCGGGTAGCAGCATGCGCTTCAATTGTTTTTTTACCATCCATCTCAACGTAGAGTGAATTCATTTCTAATCCATTCGTCAGTGTTTGGCTATGCAACTCAAATACAATCAGACATAAAGCCACAAGAATAAGGACAGATAGGTTTTTCATCTTAAACAGTTTTTATTGACAGTTGTTTTTATTGAGGACAAAGATATGAAAATGGGCAGGAGATTCTGACAATTAATCCATTCCGGGCAATTATCGACTTTTTAATGTGAACAAATTTGGTCAATCAAAAAATACTTTCTATTTTTGCACCCCGATTTTCAGGGCCGGGAGTAAAACAGCTTAAGAAACAAGAAGATAGGATGAATACATTGAGTTATAAAACAGTAAGTGCTAACAAAAACACGGTAAACAAGGACTGGGTTTTGATTGATGCGGAAAACCAGACTCTGGGAAGATTGGCTTCTGAAGCTGCAAAATTATTGCGTGGAAAGCATAAAACCAACTTTACCCCGCACGTGGATTGCGGTGATAACGTGATCATTATCAATGCGGAAAAGATCAGGTTAACAGGCAACAAGTGGGATGCCAAAGAATACATTCGCCACTCAGGTTATCCGGGTGGGCAGCGATCAACAACAGCGCGTGAGCTGATGGCAAAAAAACCAGGGGCGATGGTTGAAAAAGCCATTAAAGGGATGCTGCCAAAGAACAGGCTGGGTAGCCAGTTGTTCCGCAACCTGTATGTTAATGTGGGCAGTGAGCACAAACATGAAGCCCAAAAACCTAAGAAAATCAATTTAAATACAATCAGATAATAAAGCATGGAAGTAGTTAACACACTCGGCAGAAGAAAGAAGGCGATTGCCAGGATCTATGTAAAAGACGGTGACGGGAAGATTGTTATCAATAAACGCGACTACAAAGAATATTTTCCAACAGCTATTTTGCATTATGTTGTAGAACAGCCGCTTCAGTTAACTGAAAGCATGGGCAAATACAATATCATGGTAAACCTGACGGGCGGCGGATTTACAGGACAGGCAGAAGCATTGCGATTAGCGATCTCACGCGCCCTGATCAAGGTTGATCCTGAGTTCCGTCCGGTTCTCAAGGAAAAAGGTCTTTTAAGAAGAGACCCCAGGATGGTAGAGCGTAAGAAACCCGGTCAGCCGAAAGCACGTAAGAAATTCCAGTTCAGTAAACGTTAATCGTTTCCCCATACAACGGAATGAGTTTAGTATCCAAACCGTTTTAACTCCTCAAGGACTATTTAACGGTTGATTTTAGTGAATGTAAACAATTAATATAAAACAATATGACAAAAGTTAGTTTTGAAGACTTGCTTGATGCAGGTGTACATTTTGGTCACCTGAAACGCAAGTGGAATCCAGCTATGGCTCCTTATATTTTCATGGAGCGCAATGGCATTCATATTATTGACCTGTATAAAACACAGGCTAAACTTGAAGAAGCTCAGAAAGCGATCAAACAGATTACTAAATCAGGCCGCAGGATAATGTTCGTCGCTACTAAAAAGCAGGCGAAAGAACTCGTTGCCGATGCAGTTAAGAAGGTAAATATGCCTTATGTAACTGAGCGTTGGCCTGGTGGTATGCTTACCAACTTCGCGACAATCCGTAAAGCAGTTCGTAAGATGAGCAACATCGACAAGATGATGACTCAGAATACTTACAAGAACCTGTCGAAACGCGAAAGGCTGCAGGTTACCCGTGAGCGTGCCAAACTGGAAAAGAACCTCGGCAGTATTGCTGACATGACCAGGCTTCCTGCAGCGCTTTTTGTGGTTGACATCAACAAAGAAAAGATTGCTGTTGCTGAAGCGCGTAAGCTCAATATTCCCATTTTTGCGATGG
This sequence comes from Chlorobiota bacterium, assembly GCA_030618545.1. GTDB lineage: Bacteria > Bacteroidota > Bacteroidia > Bacteroidales > F082 > JAADID01. Next base: position 8,687 of record JAUXDH010000004.1, on the reverse strand, counting down.
TGGATACCAACACTGATCCCAATCTTATTGATTTTGCCATTCCGGCAAATGACGATGCTTCCAAATCAATAGCCCTCATCGTGAATACAATGACAAATGCTATCGCCGAAGGATTGAATGAACGCCTCGCGGCCAGAGAGAAACAGGCCATTGAAGAAAAAGAAGCAGAGGAAGAAAAGGCCATCAAAGTTAAATCTGAAACGCTTGAGATAGGAGAAGAGATTGATGATAAAGCCGCGGAAAAAGCGAAAAAAGATGAGCCTAAAATCCATAAGCTTCGCGACAAGGCGGAAGGATCCGGAAAGCCTAAAAGAGTAAGAAAAACTATCTCAAAAAAAGGTTAAGTAAATAATATATAAAATAAGAAATAATGAAAATCACAGCTCAACAAGTTAACGAATTGAGGAAAATCACCGGTGCAGGAATGATGGATTGCAAAAAAGCATTGGTAGAGAGTGATGGAGACGTGGAAAAAGCCATTGATATTCTGCGTAAAAAAGGACAGAAAGTAGCTGCAAAACGTGCAGACAGGACAGCCTCCGAGGGAGTGATCCTTGCTAAAGTCAACAATGACAAATCCTATGCTGCTGTATTGATGATCAATTGCGAAACAGATTTTGTAGCAAAGAACCAGGATTTTATCAACTATGTGGATTCACTTCTGAATATCGCGGTTGAGAACAAAGCGACAACTGCTGACGAGCTTAAAGCGATGAAATTGAATGGCCGCACTGTTGAAGAGACAGTCCTTGACCAGACAGGTGTTATTGGTGAAAAGATCGAGCTTGGTCGTTTTGAAACAGTGGCAGCAGAATCAGCCTTCGCTTATGTACACCCTGGCAACCGTATCGCTTCGATTGCAGGATTGAATAAAGCCGGTGATAACCTTGCTGAATTCGGCAAAGATGTAGTGATGCAGATTGCCGCAATGTCACCCGTAGCCCTCAATAAAGAAGATGTTCCCGCTGATGTTGTGGAACGTGAAATCGAGATTGGCAAAGAACAGGCGCGCCAGGAAGGCAAACCTGAAGAACTGCTCGAAAAGATTGCCATGGGTAAATTAAATAAGTTCTACAAGGAAAGTACGCTGCTGAACCAGGCCTTTATCAAGGATGGAAAGAAAAACGTAGCTGCCTATCTTAAGGAAGCCGACAAAGACCTTACTGTTGTTAGCTTTAAGAGATTGGCATTGGCATAATTAGTTGCCACTGTGCAGGCTCTAATACCTGCTGCATATAAAATAAAAGACCGGTTGAGGATTCAGCCGGTTTTTTTTCACCCAAGCTTCTGCCTTACCAAACCCGAAATAGTTTTATTGTCAGCTTTACCTGCCAGTTCTTTGGCAGCCATACCCATCACCCGGCCCATATCTTTCATGGTAGTGGCGCCGGTTTCCTGGATGATTCTTGTAACAACGGCCCCAATCTCTTCTTCCGACATCTGTTCGGGTAAATACTTCTCAATGATTGCTGCCTGGTATTCTTCCTCCTCGGCCATTTCGATCCTGTCCTTATCCCGGTAAATTGCAGCCGATTCCTTGCGTTGCTTAACCAGTTTTTGCAACATTTTCAATTCGACACTTTCCGGTATTTCGCCGCCGCTGGCATCTTTACCTGTTTTTTCTAAAAGCAAGGCCGCTTTGACGGCCCTTAACGCATCCAGCTTTTTCCTGTCTTTCGCCAGCATTGCCTGCCTGATATCGGTATTGATCTGTATTTCGAGGCTCATGGAATGAGTTTTTGTTAAGTGTTAGAGGTTATGGGTTATGAGTTCAAAGATAGGAGATTTTCAGCAGGTAACAGTCAACAGTCCTCAGTCGAGAGTTTAACCAATGACCAATCATCCAATGACCAATTATCTAATGACCAATTACCTTCTCCTCAACCCACTTCCTGGCATTGACAAATGCTTCAATCCAGGGCGTAACTTCATCCTCCAGCCTGTCTTCAGGATAGTAGGGCCATTGCCATGGGAGGAATGATCTCTCAAGGTGGGGCATCATCGCCAGGTGGCGACCATCGTTTGAGCAGATTCCAGCCGTCTCCCAGTCGGATCCGTTGGGATTACCCGGATAATTATCATAGCTATAGGTGATGGCAAGGTTGTATTTGTCGAGATAGCAGGGGAAGCTGAATTTTCCTTCGCCATGTGCTACCCATATTCCCAGCCTGGATCCGGCAAGGCTCTTCAGCATCACCGAGTTGTTTTCATGAATGTCCACATTGACAAAAGCAGATTCAAACTTTCCCGAATCATTATGCAGCATCCTGGGTTGTTCGGGATGCGTGGGGTACACAAGCCCAAGCTCAATCATCAACTGGCAGCCATTGCAAACACCCAGACTTAAAGTGTCCTCCCTGGCATAAAAATCTTCCAGAGCCTTTTTGGCTTTCTCATTATAAAGAAAAGCGCCGGCCCATCCTTTTGCGCTGCCAAGCACATCTGAGTTGGAAAAGCCTCCAACAAAAACAATGAAACCGATATCCGACAGGTCTTCCCTTCCGGCGATCAGGTCTGTCATATGCACATCCTTCACATCGAATCCCGCAAGATGCATAGCATAAGCCATCTCACGATCTCCATTGACACCTTTCTCTCGTATAATAGCAGCCTTTACACCGCTTGGCTTTCTGCGGCTCATTTCAATACCGTAAGCTGCGGCCAGACCTTTGAAATCATGATCGAAATAGTAATGCAGATATTGCTTCTTGTAATTCTTCAGCCGGCAATGCGCATGCCCCTTTCCTGATTGTATACTGTCAAACATATAGGATGTTTCAAACCATACATCCCTCAACCTGCCGATATCCAATATATGCTGGCCATTTTTTTCTTTTATATCCATCTTATATGGCTCGATCACTTTTCCAATCACATGAAAATTCAGGTTGTTTTTCAGCAATAGTTTGGTCACTGATCCGGTATCTTCTACCTGTACAATAACTCCGGGGTTTTCGCTGAACATCAATCTGATAAAATCATCTTCCCGGTATTGTGTGAAATCCAGATTCATCCCATGGTCAGAATTGGCAAAGCACATTTCAAGCAATGTGGTGATCATACCTCCGGATGAAATATCATGCCCTGCAAGGATTTTTTGTTCATCAACCAACAATTGAATTGTGTTGAATGCCCTTTTTAAATAATCCGGATCCGGTAAATCCGGTGCATGACGACCTACATGGTTTAATGTCTGAGCAAAGCTGCTGCCACCAAGATGGAGGGGATAATTTGAAAAATCAATATGAATCAGCCTGGTTCCCGCTTTGGTTTTAATAACCGGTGTAACGACTTTCCTGAGGTCTGTTACTTCACCAACTGCAGAAACAATTACAGTACCGGGGGCATAAACCACCTTGCCATCAGGATATTTTTGAACCATCGACAGCGAATCTTTTCCGGTAGGAATGTTGATCCCTAATTTAATGGCAAATTCACTGATAGCTTCTACAGCGCTGTAAAGCCGGGCATTTTCACCTTCATTCTTTGCAGGCCACATCCAGTTCGCGCTGAGGGAAACTCCCCGAAGCTTATCCTTGAGAGGGGCCCAAACGAGGTTTGTCAATGATTCCGCAACCGCTATTCTGGATCCGGATTTCGGGCTGATCAATCCGGCAACCGGTGCATGGCCCATCGCGGTAGCAATGCCCGACTTTCCCCGGAAATCGAGCGCCATCACACCCAGGTTATTCAATGGCAGTTGCAAAGGTCCTGAACATTGTTGCATGGCCACCCTGCCGGTCACCGAACGGTCGACCTTGTTGGTCAGCCAATCTTTACAGGCAACACTTTCCAGTTGGAGCACATCATTCAGATAATCTTTAAACATCCCTGTCCTGTACGACACCTGCCGAAACCTCTGGTCAGGAGTTTTATCTTTGAGGATAGTTTTCGGAGGTTTTCCAAACAGGTATTCTAATTTCAGGTCAACCGGGCATGAGTCTCTATTCTCTTTAAACTTCAGCCGATGATCATCCTTAACTTTTCCCACTTTATAAATGGGTGAGCGTTCTCTTTTCGCTATTTTCTCCAATGAGGAATAATCTTTTTTCCTGATCACGAGCCCCATTCTTTCCTGTGATTCATTTCCAAGAATCTCTTTTACAGAGAGCGTGGGATCACCCAGAGGAAGCTTCTTTACATCAATTTCTGCCCCGGTTTCTTCAACCAATTCTGAAAGGCTGTTCAAATGTCCTCCTGCACCATGGTCGTGTATTGAAATGACCGGATTATCAGTTGTTTCAGTCAGAGCCCTTATGGCATTGGCAACTCGTTTCTGCATTTCAGGATTGGCACGCTGTACGGCATTCAGTTCAATGGTATTGCCGTATTCACCTGTGGCCACCGATGACACTGCGCCACCACCCATACCTATCCGGTAATTATCACCACCAAGAACAACAATGATATCACCCCTTTTGGGCGTATCTTTTTGTGCGTCTTTTTTGTTGGCATATCCCACTCCACCCGCAAGCATGATGACCTTATCATATCCATAGGTCTTGCTATTTTCCTGGTGCTCAAAGGTCAGCAAACTGCCATTTATCAATGGCTGGCCAAACTTATTTCCAAAATCCGAAGCCCCGTTGGAAGCTTTAATCAATATCTCTTCCGGTGTTTGATACAACCAGCGGCGAGGATCGATCCTGTTCTCCCATTGGCGGCTTTCATCACGACGGGTGTAAGATGTCATATAAACAGCAGTGCCTCCAAGGGGGATACTCCCTTTACCACCTGCGAGCCGGTCGCGAATCTCTCCCCCACTTCCGGTGGAAGCTCCGTTAAAGGGTTCCACTGTAGTTGGAAAATTATGGGTTTCGGCTTTTAGTGAAAGAATAGAATCGATTTCCCTGATCTCAAAATAATCTGCCTTATCCTGTGTGGCCGGTGCGAATTGTTCAATCTGCGGACCCACAACAAAAGCCACGTTGTCTTTGTATGCCGATACCAGGAAATTGGGATTTCTGGCAGAGGTATTTTTAATAAGGGCAAACAGGCTTTCCCGTTTTTCTCTGCCATCGATGATAAAAGCGCCATTAAATATCTTGTGACGACAATGCTCAGAATTGATCTGGGCGAAACCATAAATCTCCGAATCAGTAAGTTTTCTATCGATTTTCTCACTGATGCTTTCCAGGTAATCAACCTCATCAGGACTTAATGCCAGTCCTTCTTTGTTATTATATCTGTGGATGTCATCAATATGCCTTACCTGTTCAGGTTGGGCAGGAATGGTGAATATCTCCTGGTCAATGTTTTCGTAAAGGTTTTGCAGCATCGGATCGTAGGATTCATCTTTTGTTTGAACCCTTGTGAATTGTTCTATCCTTATCAATCCATCGATGCCCATATTCTGGGTTATCTCAACGGCATTGGTACTCCAGGGTGTGACCATCTCCCTTCGTGGTCCAATAAAAAAGCCTGCAAGTTTTTCTGTATTCTCATGCTTTGCATTGTTGAAAAGCCATATTAGCTTTTGTTGATCCTCTTCGATAATGAGCTGATTGGACTGAACAACAATGTAAAGGTTTTTATCAGAATGATAGAAATACACCATAAGCGTTGGAATTTGGCCTGATTAGCTGCTTGCAAATATATAAATATGGCGGTTTATCTTTTGATAATGGCGCTCTTTTAAAACGGATCAAAATAGCATAAAATGAATCAGATATTTTTCTCAGATACACCGAACGCTTCGTCGGGTTCAAGGTTTCCCCTGGGTTCTACATGGACAAGAATGTCGTAAACATTTGGAATTGCCAGTTTGATTTTTTCTTCAACATGAACTGCAATTTTATGCGCATCATCAAGCGGTTGCTTCCCATCCACTTCAATATCCATTGCAATAATAATAAAATGGGAGAGTTTTCGTACCCTGATCCGGTGTGGGTTAAAAGCGCCATCCACACTGTTCGCCGAATCGATAATCTTCCTGTAGATTGCCTCATCTTCAACCCCGTCAAGCATCTCCCTGGTGGTTTGAACGAAAATCCTGAAGGCGACATACATGATATAAATGCTAACTACCAATGCAGTTATCTTATCTATTACAGGCAATTTAAATATGAATGTCAAAACCAGTCCCAACAATACTGAAAAAGATATGACGACATCATTCAGCATATTTGTGCCATTGGCGATGAGCATGGCGCTGTTGACAGATTTACCGGTCTTACGGAGGTAGTAAGCCAATGCATACTTAACCACCATGGAGAGGATGACTACATACACCGCTATGACGTCGGGTATCCTGGCTTCAACCGGATCAATAAGTCGGTTTACAGAAGAGATAGCCAGTTGTGCACCGGCGAAAAAAATGATGAACGCCAGAATCTTGGTGGCAAGTGTGTCAGCCCTGGCATAGCCATACGGATATTTTTTATCAGGCGGACGGGCTATGATGTGTGCAGTGTAGTAGGTAATAAATGAAGTGATGATGTCGCTTGCTGAATCGATGCCGTCAGCTACAACTGCAAGGCTGCCTGAGATAAGCCCAACCGTAATTTTCAGGATTGAAAGGATTGCATTACCAATAATGGCGATCAGGGATGCATTGATTATTTTCCGTTCACGGGGGCCTATTGCCATACCAGAGAATTTAATATCCAAAAATAAGAAAAGCTGCCTTACCCATGATATGGGCGTGACAGCTTTTCTTAATGTTTTATACCAATGTTATTATAAAAATGATCTGAGAGACCTTAGACAGAAGACCTAAGACCTAAGACAATGAAGTTTATGAATTAATCAGGTTAGGTCAATTCTATTAATGGACAGGGGTGATGTTCAAAAGCGACTTAATATGCTTGACTTAACACTAGATTTGTTCTCCAAGGAATCTTTCCGATTCCAGCGCAGCCATACAACCTGTACCCGCAGCAGTAATGGCCTGGCGGAAGATCTTATCCTGAACATCGCCGGCAGCAAAAACTCCCGGAATGCTTGTAGCTGTGGAGTCAGGTCCAGTGATTAGGTACCCGGTTTCATCCATGTTCAGCTTGTCGTTAAACAGTTCCGTATTGGGTGTGTGCCCAAGTGCCACGAAGTAACCTTCCACATCAATCTTATTTTCTTCATTGGTTTTATTGTTAACCAGAATTACTCCATTCAATGCTTTGTTGAATCCTTCTTCTACGCCAACTATTTCCTTCACTTCGTGATTCCAGAGGACTTCAATATTTGGCGTGTTGAAAACTCTTTTCTGCATGGCTTTGGATGCCCGCAATTCATCCCTGCGGTGAACGAGGTAAACTTTGTTGCACATATTAGCCAGGTAGGTAGCTTCTTCGGCTGCGGTATCTCCCCCACCTATTACGGCAACATCTTTTCCTTTGTAGAAGAAACCATCACAGGTTGCACAGGCGGAAACACCACCACCTTTAAACCTTTCTTCTGATTCCAGTCCAAGATACTTTGCAGTCGCACCTGTTGCGATGATAATGGTTTCGGCTTCAATTTCTTTGCCATCATCTGCCTTTACCCTGAATGGGCGGTTAGTTGTATCAACTTCGGTTATCATTCCCCATCTGACATCCGTACCAAAGCGTGAAGCCTGTTTTTTCAGGTCTTCCATCATGGTCGGCCCATCAATTCCATCCGGATAACCGGGGAAATTATCCACCTCGGTGGTAGTTGTCAACTGGCCTCCAGGCTGCAAGCCTTCATACATTATGGGACTCAGATCAGCGCGGGCGGCATAAATTGCTGCAGTAAATCCAGCAGGTCCGGAACCAATTATAAGACATTTGGTTTTTTCCATTTCTTTAAGTTTTTGCGTACAATATTCAATGTTTGGGTCTTTGTTGTCAAATTGAATGCCATTCTCAAAAATACCTGTTTTTCAAATCGCCTGTGTGACATTCTGTCTGAATGATTAATACAAAGCAAAGAAACATTGAAGACAGCAAATAGTTATACTTTTGCGAAAAATTTAATTGATGATACACCGGTCAAAAATCAACTTCAGATTTTCAATTGTGATACTGGCGTTTTTGCTGGCAGGATTTCTGAGTATTCAGGCTCAATCAAACAAAAAGAGTGAGAAACATGCTCAGGAGATAATGGAAGCGGATGCCAATGCGCTGGCGTATATAACGTGCAAATATGAGTTAAAGAAATACGAAAGCGCACAAAGTCCGGAGGACAAGTATCTTAAAAGCCAGGAGAGAGCAACCAACATGACATTCTCACAGATCAGTGCAATGGCGAATATCAAATACAGGAGAAAGCCAGAGTTGTATCCGAAATTTGAGCGCCTTGCAAGGTTAGCCAGGAAAGAACTGACGTTATGCATTAAATATCAGAACATACTGGATGTCTTAGAAGAAATGGAGAAGAAATCTCAGTAAATTGTATTAATTTTGCCCCGATCGCCGAAGCCTTGGCATAGGCGATCCCAATAGAATAATATCAGGTGAAAGTTGCGAGTGTGTTCCACCAATGCTTTCCCTGAAGAGAGAAAAGATCCGCCTACGCTAAAGCTTCGGCGGACGGAGCGGGGTGTGGTGCAGTTGGCTAGCATGTCCCGACGAAATGTCGGGATGGTCGCAGATTCGAGTTCTTTTAATTATTGAGTTAAGTTAATCTATTATTTATGTCCGCCTACGCCAAGGCTTCGGCGGACGGAGCGGGGTGTGGTGCAGTTGGCTAGCATGTCCCGACGAAATGTCGGGATGGTCGCAGATTCG
>JAUXDH010000128.1 GCA_030618545.1 Chlorobiota bacterium | reverse complement strand
TATTTCTCAATGCCCCAAAACTCCAAACTCTAAACTCCAAACTCTAAACTCCAAACTCGTAAATCATTATTCCTAAAAGGAGCCACGAATGCACGAATTGAAGACTAATGTCTTATTAGCCGCGGATTCGCGAATGATTATGTTTTATTAGCGAATCCGCGGCCTCTCTTAAATTGCTTCCATGCTCCGATACAGGCAAGCTTTGTTTCTTGTCTCCAAACTCCAGACTCTAAACTTAATGACCTTGACTCCAGACTCCAAACTCTAAACTCCAAACTCCAAACTTTAAACTCACCCCCGGTTAATCATTCAGCTTTAGCACCACCAGGAATGCCTGTTGCGGCACTTCCACATTACCAACCTGCCGCATCCGTTTCTTCCCTTTTTTCTGTTTTTCGAGGAGCTTGCGTTTCCGGGTAATGTCGCCACCATAGCATTTAGCTGTAACATCTTTTCTCATTGCTTTCACTGTTTCGCGTGCAATGATCTTGGCCCCGATGGCTGCCTGGATTGCTATATCGAATTGTTGTCGTGGAATGAGGTCTTTTAGTTTTACACAAATCCTCCTGCCAAAATTATAAGCGTTGTCCTGATGAAGAAGGGTCGACAGGGCATCCACTGATTCACCATTGAGCAGGATATCAAGTTTGATAAGTTTGGCCGGGTGGTATCCCGTTAGGTGATAGTCAAAAGAGGCATAGCCTTTTGAAATACTTTTCAACTTATCATAGAAATCAAATACAATTTCGCCAAGGGGAATATCTACAGTCATCTCAACCCGGTCGGTTGTCAGGTAAACCTGGTTTTTCAATGTTCCGCGTTTGTCAAGGCAAAGCTTGATGATTGGCCCGATGTATTCTGTTCTTGTGATAATTTGTGCTTTAATGTAAGGCTCTTCTATATGGTCGATATATTTTTGTTCAGGTAATCCTGATGGGTTGTGAACTTCGATCCTCTCCCCCTTGTTGGTAACTACCTGGTAAGAAACATTGGGCATGGTGGTGATCACGTTCATGTCGAACTCCCTGTCAAGACGCTCCTGAATAATCTCCATGTGCAGCAATCCCAGGAAACCACATCGGAAACCAAAACCTAGCGCTGCGGATGATTCAGGTTCCCAGGTAAGGGAAGCATCATTCAACTGTAGTTTTTCCATGGATGTTCTCAGCTCTTCGTATTCATCAGGATCAATAGGATAGATGCCTGCAAAGACCATCGGTTTTACATCTTCGAAACCCTCAATAGCTGACTCACAAGCGTTTTCAACATGAGTGATCGTATCACCTACTTTTACTTCCCGGGAGGTTTTTACGCCGGAGATAATATAACCTACATCACCTGTTTTGAGTACCTCCCGCGGTTCCTTTTCCAGCCGAAGCACCCCAATCTCATTGGCTTCATATTCTTTGCCGGTATTCACGAATTTGACCAGTTCTCCCTTTCTGATTTCACCGTTAAAAACCCTGATATTTGCGATGATCCCTCGAAAAGAATTGAATACCGAATCGAATATCAGTGCCTGCAAAGGTGCCCCGGGGTCACCCTTTGGTGATGGTATCCTGTCGATTATCGCAGTAAGGATCTTATCCACACCATAGCCTGTTTTACCGCTTGCTTCAATAATGTCGTCGTTATCGCAACCCAGCATATCCACAATCTGATCTTTCACATCTTCAGGCATGGCATTGTCCAGGTCCATTTTGTTCAATACCGGGATAACTTCCAGGTCATGTTCGATGGCAAGGTAAAGATTGGATATGGTCTGGGCCTGTATTCCCTGTGTGGCATCCACAATAAGCAGCGCTCCTTCGCAGGCTGCAATTGATCTGGAAACCTCATAGGAAAAATCCACATGCCCTGGAGTATCAATCAGGTTGAGAACAAAATCTTCTCCCTCATGGTTGTAATCCATCTGGATGGCATGGCTTTTAATGGTGATGCCACGCTCGCGTTCCAGTTCCATATCATCCAAAACCTGCTCCTGAAGATCCCGCTCAGAAACTGTATCTGTAAATTCCAGCAGGCGATCAGCCAGGGTACTTTTACCGTGGTCGATATGGGCGATAATACAGAAATTGCGGATGTTTTCCATGGGCTGCAAAAGTACTATTAATTCAATTGGTAGGATGGCTGCCCGGGTTTCAAAAACTATTTGACGGGCTTATAGATTATTTCTTCCAGGCTTCGTTTTGGCACCCAGTGTACTCCCAACTCATCTTCGTAATAATGGTAATCGCCTCCGGGTTTTATTGAGGTCAGTCTTATTTCCTGCATTGGTTTACCCAAAGCAATTACCTGGATTATTTCAAGGTGATCCGGAATATGGTAGAAATCCCGCACCATTGTTCGGTTAACTGTTCTGATGATGCATCCGCCAAGCCCTTTTTCTGTAGCCCCCAGAAGGATGGTCTGTGCAGCTATGCCGGCATCGATCATTGCCTGCTCGTTCAACTTTTTGTCCAGTAACATGATCAGGTAGGCAGGGGGCCGCTGATCAATTTGTGGTCCATCCCAGTCGGCCAGGTGTTTGGCCCAGGCAAGTTGATTAAAGATGAAATCTGTTTCTTCTTTGTTCGTGACAAGGATATATTTTAAAGGCTGAATGTTTTTTGAAGACGGCGTATTCCGGGCCAGATCAATAAGTGCCATCAACTCATTCCTGAAAACAGGCTGATTAGCTTGATATTTCCGGTAACTTCTGTTTCGTAACACCAGGTCGTTAAATTTCATGTCAAAAGTTTTAATGGGTATTCTGGATGATCTTATTCAACTTTGCAGTTGCTTCCGACCAGCTATAACTCTCCTTTACAAAATGATAGCCTTTTTCCGCTATCCTCTTATTAAGTTTGTCATCTTCGAGCAGACTAAGTATGTGGCCGGCAAGTTCACTCGCGGAGTCACCTATAAGTATCTCTTCTCCATCCCTGGCCTGAAGCGCCTCATCAGCCAGCGATGTGGTGATCGACGGAATTTTCATCGACATAGCTTCGAGCAGTTTGTTCTGCAAACCTGTGCCGATACGCATGGGAGCAATAAAAATCCTCGCTGACGCGTATGCCTCACGGATATCATCCAGCCAGCCGGTAACTTTCACATCATTACCATCCAGGGCAGTAACTTTGCGGTCGGGACTCGCACCCGCGATCATCGCTTTCGTGCCAGGTCGTTTCTTCCATACTATTGGCATGATTTCTTTCACAAGGAATTCAGCAGCATCAACGTTAGGTGGATAAGCCATATTGCCGGTGAAGACAAGGTCGTATTTTTTTTCAGATTGCCTGGGCGAAAAATAATCGTGGTCTACTCCATTGGGGACTACAACGATCTTCTCTTTCTCAGGATGGGGGATGAGGTTACGGTCAGGAATGGAGATAATGGTTTTGTTATTAAAAAGATCAAACACTTCATGTTCATATTTCAAAAGCCTTTTGTATTCGAGCTTCAGAAAAGGTTTCATCATAAATGAAGATCTGCCGATCCTTCTTTTTACTCCATAAGAAAACACATCCTGGTAATCTATGGTTTTTGGCTCCCTTTGGTGTTTAGCATATTCAGCAGTTCGAACAAGCTGGCAATAAATGTGATCCGGTTTGTATTCCGCAATGAGTTTCCTGATCTTTTTTGCTGCTCTGCGATTGTAAAAATATCCCACCTGAAGAGGGAGGTTTGTAAAGAAAGCCAGTACAATATTCCACAGAGTGCCGAACCGTGGGAGGTCGAGGAAATTAATCGACCGGCAGTAGGGCTGCAGGGCAGAGAAAGCTTTCTGCTTGTCCAGATTTGATACAGGATTCAATGCGCAAAGAATTATTTCATTTGATTTCGATAATTCTCTAATCTGGTGGAAAGCCCTCAATTTATCCCCTTTTTCGAGTGGATAGGGAATACGGGACAATATAACGAAGATCCTCATCCTGCGATTTTTGAATTGAGTTACAAAAATCACAAAATCTCCCGATAAAAGGCAATTAATCTTTGAATAATTTTTTGGGTATTGTGCTCTTCAAGTATAAGTTTTTGTGCTGCTTGTCCCATCGCCTTACATTTTTCCGGGTTGTGATAGAGTTCCAGAACCGCTTTTGCAAAATCTTCAGGGGAATCTGCAATAAGGATATTTTTGTTCTGTTCGTAATTGATGCCTTCAGCCCCGATGGCAGTGGAAACTACAGCTCTTCCAAGAGCCATACTCTCTATGATCTTTATTCTTATACCACTGCCTGAAAGCAGGGGAGCGATAGAAATTGTTTTTGACAACACGAACTCAGGGGCATCTGGAACTTCACCTATTACTTCAACATTTTCGAGTTTAAGGTCTGTAAGCCAGGAAGGCATTTCTCTTCCCGCTAAATAGCATTTTATCTCTTTGTTTTCTTCCAGTATCAAAGGCCAGACTGAATCGATAAACCAGCGAACGCCCTCCTCATTAGGCATCCAGTTCATGGCGCCAATGTGGAAGGCCGCATGTTCCGGAGCTGCATTCGATGCTGTTATTATTGATTCCGCATCTATTCCAAAAGAAACCGCCCTGACAGGAGTATCGGTGACACGCTTAAAGTATTCCGCATCCTTTCCGGTAATGGGCACAATCCCGTCATAATTATTCAGGATGTTGTGTTCGTAAAGCTCCAGTGTCCTGCTAAGGTGTTGAAGATAGAGTTTTTTGATCTTGTTGGTTTCACTGGCTGTTAAACGTTTCCAGATAAGGTGCTCAATATTGTGTGCCCGGAGAAAGACCTTTGCATTTGAATATTTTCTGATTATTTCAAGGTATGGGGACATATACAGCAACTCAATCTGGACGATGTCAAATGTGTTTGACTTAAGGATTTCTATCAGTTTTTCCTCAAAAGTTCCTGACTTGAATCGTTCAACATGATAGGATTTTGTGCCGAACAGGTTTAAAAAAGCCGGTATCAGTTTAATGGAAAGGTCAATATACGCCAGTTCAATCCCTGTTTTTTTCCTGTAATCCCCGGGCATGTCATCAGGATCTATATGGTATTTATTCGTATTGGCTGCCAGTACTTTCACCTGATGGCCGGCAGCTATCAGTCCTTCAATGAGGTTGTTCATGGCTATTGGTCCGCCTTCACGGGCAGGCCAGGGTGACTTGTTGCAAATCACCAGGATATTCAATCGGGTATTTTCGTTGGTTTTGATTCTTTAAAGCGTTTTTGATTAATTGATCAATCCGGAATCTTTGTCAGTTTTCTCCCAGAACATCAGGAATTTAAAGCGGTCGAAGAACTTTTTCCAGCTCTCTGCATCCAGCAGTGGCGCATCAGTTGTTGCCTTATAGGTAAGGAACAAGCCCAGGGGAAGTATTATTGCAGTGGAGAGCCAGCTACCAAAGATAACATCCCATTCCCCTGTTTTTGCTGCTTTTTCCCCCATCATCGAAACAATATGGTAAAGCACAAAAAAGATAACTGAAATAACCACAGGAAGACCTAATCCTCCTTTTCGAATGATAGCCCCCAAAGGCGCGCCAATAAAGAAAAAGATCAGGCAGGCCAGCGAAAGTTTAAACTTCTGATGCCAGACTACCTGGTGTTTGGTGATCACCTGCTGCCGGTTGTCCATCTCATTCTTATAAAATATGGTGTTGTCTTTTCCGTTTCTTGCAGATTTTAGGGCGATATCAATAATCTGAACTTTAGCTTCAGTATCGAAATTATCAAGTAAGGGGTAGGTGAGGTGATACCTGCTGTTTGTATCCTGAGGCAGGGAATCTTTGCTTTTTGGATTTAATTTCCCTGCAAGTTCATTTTTCGCTGTATCAGCTTTTGCCGCAAGGTAAGTGTATTGCTTGATGAATTTATTCTTGTAATTGTCCAGTCGGTTAAGTCTGACCGTGCTCAGCGAATCTATAGAGTAATTTAGCTGTTTGATATTCAGCATCGAGTAATGGGTCTTAAACAGGTCTTCGTCGGTTCGGTTCAACTTAAATTCCGATAAATCGAAGACCCTGATAAACTTTTCGAAATTCAGTACTTCAAATGGCCTGGAAACCCGGTAACCCCGTGTATCTGTAATTTCAGTGTATCGACTGCCATTATAAAGTGTAAAGATGATGTGGTTTTGATCCGGCGAAAGTTCCATGATTCCCTTCTTTGCCGTAACCACTTTCATATTGCCCAGCTTTGAGGAATGATCATAGATTTTTACATTGTAGATGGTCTTGTTGTCTTTATCCTTTTCCCCCACATAAATAATAATATCTTCCAAACCGTCATTAAAAATACCTTCGTTAAGGTTAAAAGCAAGTTTTTGCTGCCGGACATCATATAATAAGGAGCCAAATTTCAGGTTGGCTACAGGCAACACCCAATTGGAAAAATAAAATGCCGCCATACTGAGTATGATTGACAGTATAATAAGTGGCTTCATGGCTTTCCTAAGAGAGATCCCGGCAGCCTTTACAGCCACCAGTTCATAATGCTCTCCAAGGTTTCCAAAAGTCATCAATGATGACAACAGTATGGCCAGGGGGAGGGCAAGGGGGACAAAAGTTGAAGAAGCATAAAACATCAGTTCAGCGATGATGTGCCATTCCAGTCCTTTACCGACAAGGTCGTCAAGGTATTTCCAAAGGAATTGTAGCAGAAGTATGAACAGCGCCACGAAAAAGGTAAACACAAAAGGTCCCATGAAGGACTTTAACATATATATGTGTAATTTTTTCATCAAATATGCCGAACGATGCAAAGATAGGAATCACTAAGCTAACGTGACGCACAAGAAGATGGTATATTTGAAGCAGACTATTATCAGGAAACCCTGCAATTAATACCAACTTTATTTCAATAAGGAGTCAGCCTTTTATCGGTGTTTAATATGCAACTATTCTACCGAAGCGGTGTCTATATCAATAGGAATTGCAATTGACTTAATTCCAGCGTAATTTTGTAAAGAAAAAATAATTACCGATTTGGAATAGCTGACCTTGTATTTTTATATATTTGTCAGTTCGAAATTGAAAGAATTCAACCATTTGTTAAATTAAATCATTAATGACCATGAAAAAAATCTTACTTTTTATTTTTGTATTGGGTATAGGTGTAAGCGTGATGGCGCAACAAACCTATCAGTTTAAAATGGATCCTGACCACCGCACTATTTATGAAAAAATGGTTGTGGACGTTGAGCCCCTGAAAGAAACACCCATTACAAGTACCAGAGTTGAGCAAAACATTGCTCCATCTGACCAAAGGGGTGTCAACAGCATTTCAATTATTGACATAGGTACTTCAGCTAATGCCTGGACTTACAACTCCAACAATGTTGGTAACCAGAAGTCAATCGTATGGGCAGAACCCGAATTAAATATTGTAACCAACTTCCACCGTGATGGTGGTGTATTGAATCCCGATGCATTCTCAGGAGATTATACTTATGATATCTCATTTGATGGCGGTATGACATGGACCAACAATATAAAATGTTATCGTGCCGTGAATAACAATGGCGGATCAGATGGTGATGCTGCCCGTTATCCAAGCCATGGTATTTACAATCCTACGGGAGATGTTGAAGATGCCTATGTGGCATTTTTTGGACCTAACCTGGATGGTACAAACTCTAACACTCCTGGCGCAGGCTGGGGAGGTTACAGCTTTGGTGTCGCTAACATCAGCGACCCTACAGATACAACTGGTAACTACAACCGCAAATCATCTCATGATGATACTTATCAGTACATTCCTGATGCTTTTGATGTAAATTCACTGGGACGTGCCACCGTTGTTGATAATAATGTTAACTGGACATCCGGAACCGGTGTTTATGAAGGCAGCCTTACTGTCAACCAGGGAGTATGGGATGATGATGAAATGGACATAGTTTATGAAGAAGAACTTTTTGACTATGAATCTGACCTGGCTTATGGATCACCATGGTTTACCCAGGTTGCTTATGCACCTGATGGAATGACAGGCTATATTGCCATACTTGGTAATAATGGCGAAACCTGGAATACCGACGATGCACGCCATAGTGTTTATCCTCTTTACTGGAAAACTACCGATGGCGGTGAAAGCTGGGATGGTCCCACCGCAATCCAAATTGACGGTCCTGATGGTATCGGAGGCATTGTTGATCACCTGTTAACTGATGAGCAAATTGCAGAAATTTATGTAGCACCTGTTCCTGAAAGGGATGAAATACCTTACACATACACTGGAGATTTTGAAATTGCAGTATCTGCTAACGGTAATTTATACATTGCCGGTATTGTTTGTGCTGCAGGTGAAGCAGAATCTGATGGTGGCATAAGTTTCGTTATTAAAGAACAGTTTGGAGCTCAAATGCTTTTATTTACATCTGACGGT
>JAUXDH010000196.1 GCA_030618545.1 Chlorobiota bacterium | reverse complement strand
TTGCCAATTTTGTAAGTGCAATAGTAGCATGTCCGCACATGGTACTGTATCCTTCGTTGTGCATAAAGAAAGTCCCAAAATCACTGTCATCATTGGTGGGCTCAGTGATCACTGCACCATACATGTCTGCATGACCACGAGGCTCAAACATAGTTGAAGTCCGGATATGATCTAAATGCTCTTTGAAGTAGCTGCGTTTTTCAAGAATTGTTTTGCCTTTGATCTCCGGCAATCCATCAACCAGAACCCTCAATGGTTCCCCGCCGGTATGCATTTCTATAGTGGAGATTTTGTGCCAGTTTCCGGGGGGAGAGAAGTTTATTTTGTTTTTCATGATTATCGATAGTCCCCGACCTAAAGGTCGGGGTAACTGATGATTGGGTGTTAAAATTCTACTTGGGTACCGATACCTTTTTCGATGGCTTTGTTGTAAACTTTTTCTGCCGTTAGCAGGTCAAACAGGGCCATTCCAACTGATTTGAAGAACGTGGTTCCGGAAATTTCTGTTTCCTTTTCTACAGCTTCCAATACATCAAGGATGGAAACACATTCCTCGATGTCTTTTTTAGTCAATACCAGCATTAGACAATGTTTAGGATTAGGAATCGCTAAGGTATTATTTCTGCAGCATTGAAGATCAGGGAAATCCCGATTTACTTCTTTTGGGGGAATACGAAGCCAATCTTAAATTCCCCTTTCAGAAAATATGGAAAAGTGTAATTGTCAATAATGAGGCTGTTCGGGCCATAAACATCTTCATACTTTTCGCTGCGACCGTTGATGGTTGTTAATCCGCCAAGAGCGAATATTGCTTCCAGGGTAATGGGAACCTTTTTGAAGCGAAACTGAAAAGGTATTAAACCTACATCAAAGCTAAAACTGTGGAAATGCATGTTCAGCTCTTTTTTCTGGTAGTAATTCCCTCCATCCATGGGAATATTAACTGTGATATTCCTGCTTGAATAACCGTACCCTCCATAAACAGACAGTCCCATCCGCCAGACAGGGGTATTTATCCAATAGAATTTTGTGTTGAGGCCGGCAAACCCGTTGGTATTATTCTGCCTGATTGAGCTGCCAATCTTAGGCTCCAGCGCAAACGCGACTTTGTTTGGGAACTCCCAGATGTGCTCGTAGGCAAGGAATAACTGGAGGTTTACACCCGGGTCGTTATAATAATAGTCATCATAGTAATAATAGGTGTCATAGCGGTTATGAAATACCACATCGATCTGGTTCGAAAAACCCAGTTTGATCTGGTCTTCATGCTTAACAACAGGCTCAGTGTTTGATTCCTGTGAAAAGATAAATCCGGAAGCAAACAGGGCAATGATAATTAGGGTAACAGGACGCATAGCCTTAGAATAAAATATTGGATAAAAGTTCGATCTGCTGAAGGTTGCTGTAATCGTATTGGAACAGGCCATCCTCACCAACCAGGTAAAGTATCTTTTGTTGGAGAATCACATCGTATGCGTTGATCCCGGCGATACCGCTCTCGTATTTCAGGTTTTTAGGATCTGAAAAATCAAAGATTGAAAGTCCCTGTTCGCTGTTGCAAACAAAAACATAAGAGCCGTCAATTGCCAGACCTTTGGGATTTCCCATTTGAACAGTGGAAATCCATGTTGGGTTTACAATATTCCTGATATCGATCACATCGAGTTGATTCGCCCCGGTTTGCCACCTGCACAGGCTCTGGCTATTGAGTGTTGCAAAAGCCAGAGTGTCGTTTGCTACCACCGGATCACAACTGGTCACATGCTGATAGTGCGACAGGTAAAGGATGTTAAGCGGATCACTGATGTCATAAATGAATACACCGTTGATGGAGCCGATGAACAGTTTCCCTTTCAGTGTAAATACCGTTTCGATTCCAAAATCGACTTCAATCTTATTTATCTCCACCGGGTTGGATGCAGTAGAAATATCGTAAACGATCAATGACTTTTCGTTGATCAGAAACAAAGAATTTTCGCTGATTGAAAACTTAGCCATGGAACCTCCCTGCCCGGCGTTTTCACCATTTAAACCTCCTCCATCAGATTTTGAAACCAACGGATCATCATAACAACTGGAGAGGAATAGGGCTATTGCCAGTATGAGGGTAAATTGTATAATTCTTTTCATGAGATTTGGCTTTCAGGTTAATAGGCGGTCCAGCAATCAGGATCTTCCAGCTCTGCCGGTATCCATCCAATTACGTACCCTCTGTCAGGATCAGCGCACTCAAACCAGGTGTGGTATTGCACGTTTTCCGGAAAGTTTTGGTTAGGTAACTTGTAAACATTTTCGATTCTCTTCATCACCTGCGGATTTTCGCCATCCGAGATATCGATGGTTACGAGGTCCTCCATATTATCGGCATAAAGAATGTTCCCCTTGATCGCGATATCGTGGTTACCATAAATCTGCAGGAAAGCCACCTTCTTTGGACTTCTGGGATCAGAATTGTCGATGATATGAATCCCCAGGTTGACATCTCCCACATAAATGTATTGGTCTTTGATGTAAATCTTACCCTGGGTTGTCATCTCACGGGGATCTAATAACTTGATGATTTTAGCTTCACTCGCGGATACATAAATGGGTTTGTAACCATCAACGGTAAAATTTGTACCACTAAAGAAAAGCATGAAAATAAAGGAAAGCAGAAGTAATCTTTTCATCTGTGTTGGTTTCGGATTTAGTTGACGAAACAAACACAATTTGTGCCAAATGGTTGTTTTGAAAAAAAGATGCAAAAAAAAGAGTTCTCGCAGACCTGCCTGCCGGCCAGGCAGGTTATCGCGGAGTTATGCGCAGATGCCGCAGAATGGTTCGTGTACATCAATTTGCATAACATACACCATGATAAATCAGCGTAACACATCTGCGAAAACCTGCCAGAGCTACCGCTTCGGCAGGCAGGTCAGCGAGAAATATTGACTAACGCGCAGAGGTGGTGGAGAGGCCTTCAAGAACATGCAATATGTCCCTGACAGGCATTCGCAGGGTGTAATCCTCATTAAAGAATCCCCCTTTTATTTTTCCATCAGTACCAATGATATAGGTTGCCGGCACCGGAAGCATCCTGTGATCACTGCCCGAAGCTTCTTTCACATTGATTCCTGCAATCTTGTACATAGTGTTTTTGGTTCCGCCAAGGCGGAATGTTACTTTGTAATCATCCATGATCCGGTGGTTCTCATCCCAGATGATGCTGAATTCAGCGCCGGTTTTATTAATGCTCTCATCAATGTACATATCGCTTTCAGGTGTGATGGCAAGCACTGTAGCATCATAACTTTGAATCATGCTCATCGAATCCTGCAGGTTCATCATGTAGTTGTTGCAATGCGGACACCACTCTCCACGATAAAAGGTAAGAACTACCGGACCTTCCTGAAGAAGATTATCTAATTCAATTATATTTCCATTGTGGTCTGCTGCAATAATGCCCGGAGCGGGTGTTCCAATAGGTAATTCTTCCTGTCCATAAAGGAAAACTGAAAAAATTAATGTGATAAATAGTATGATAATTGACCGATTCATTTTACTCGTTTTCTTAGTAGACGGGCAAAAACCGGATTGCTTACAACTGAAATTCTTTGCGATGTTTATATTGAATCATTTAAAATTCTTCACTACAAAGTCCATCGCGTTGGTAAAACATATTTTCTCAGCCAGATCATCAGGTGTAAGGCCGAAAAGTAATTTGTCATTTTCCGGATCGTTTTTTATGGCTTCAACCAGGTCTTTTCTGAGGACTGCAAAATCAACAAGGGTAGCATACTTATTTGCAGGATCGATATAACCGTCAAAGTCGGTACCGAGACAAAGCAGGTCAGTGACTTTATCTTTTGGCGGCAATTTTTTCTCTTTTGATTCCAGCACCGCTTTCATGATGGCTCTTATATTTTGCCAGATGTAGTGAATGTGCTTGCTTTCGTCCTCCTGGTCTTCCTTTGAAATACCCAATACCCGCTGATCGAGGTTAATTCCTATCAAACCACCGGTTTTAAAAATCATGACAGCATCTTCATCACATATGTTGATGTTCCAGGAATTAAATTTATGTCCGAAGCGTTCTGCCATGACGCCATCTTTTTCATGTTCGAGGTTCTTGATAAGTGTTTGTATTTTCTCAACTCCGGAGTACGCCACATGGCTTGCAACTACCGGGATTATATCGCCTTTGTCAAAACAAGGATTCACAATGTCATCGTAAAATTCTTTACGTGAGACAACGCTCAGGTGTTTCACATCTATCAGTACCCGGCGGCCAAGTTTTTCATCTTTATTATTGTTCTTGTCGATGCTCAACAGTAGCCTGATAATCTCCCGTCCGGCATCAGTAAACCCGGCATTAACTCCTTCATCCTGGTCGAGGAGCTTGGTGCCGATATCAGGAATGCTGTGCGCGTGACCAGCCAGGTAATTGTAAAAGTGATGGGTGAAAGTGATAAAAAACAAAGGCTCTTCCCATCCTTTTACCTCCATGATCTTTTTTTTGACTTCCTCTACAGCTTCATGCGAATTGAAAACATTCGCTCCTTCAATGGACATAACGAAGGCTGTTTTACCTTCGGCGATGATCTCTTTAGCATGTTGCCCGTTTTTAGCGAAAACATAAGTGCCTGTAGCATCAAGCTCCACCGGGCATTTTTTCCTGATCTTTTTTTTGTTAAAAAACATTTTTTTCATCGGAGGAATAAAAATCTCTGAACGTGTTTC
>JAUXDH010000103.1 GCA_030618545.1 Chlorobiota bacterium | reverse complement strand
ACATTATTGAGTTTACACTTAACAAAAAAAGGTCAACCTTATTTAGGCATGGACACACTGGTCACTGGTCACCGGTCACTGGTCATTAGTCAATAGTCTTCCACTCTTGAGTCCACTCTTCCATTCTTCCATACTCCCATCCCTACCCTACCCGTTTTGAATCCCTATTATTCTGAGTAATCTTCAAAAATCGTCTGGTCAACCTGGTGTCAACCGCTAATTTGTGGCTGGCTTATTTCGGATTATTCTAAATAACCGGAGATGGGAGCAATACAGTTCTTAAAGGAATCAATTAGATTATATTTGCTTCAACTTGCTGTTTTGAGCCTATGTTGGAGTCATTGACACAGTTTCCTGTTTTTTTTGGTTTGCTTGCTGCGTCTGTACATGTCCTGGCAGGTCCTGACCACCTGGCTGCAATAGCGCCCCTTGCCGTGCGGACCAGGTTCCGTCCATGGATGATTGGTATGTCATGGGGATTAGGCCACCTTCTGGGGATGTTGGTTCTTGGCCTTTTGTTTTTCTTCTTTAGAGACATGATTCCTGTCGATCTGATTTCTGCCAATAGCGAAAAAATAGTAGGCCTTCTGTTGATCATAATTGGTATCTGGGCCATTTACCGATTGTATACCTATAAAAATGTATCGCCGCATAAACATGTTCATACGCACGACGATGAGGGTGGAAATGTTTACGTTCACACCCATGGTCATGATCATAAAGCTCAGCTAAAGCACACCCACGCCAGGATCGAAATAGAAAAGCAAACTTACCTGGCAGCCCTTGGTATTGGTATATTACATGGCCTCGCAGGTTTTTCTCATATACTGCATTTATTACCTACCATGGCCTTTCCAGGCAAAGTAGATGCTGCAATGTATCTGGGAGGATTTGGTGCCGGAACAATTTTCGCGATGGTCGGTTTTTCAATAATTCTTGGACTGATCGGAAATTTCAGCAACCAATCAAGGAAAGATTTTGTCTTCAAAACAGTAAACGGCATGGCTGCTCTTTGTGCCATTGGTGTTGGGTTTTTCTGGTTGTGGAATACATGGTAAATCAATTCCTTAATAAAGGAAGAACACTTCGTAACCTGAACCGAATGATGGTTTTAGGTTTGCTGGTGATTTCAGTAAATTTTGCATCAGCCCAGTTTGAAACAAAAAAAGGACAGTTCAACATTGGCGTGGACGGCGGCATACAGTTTACCGATATCCGCAGCTTTGGCAGCATCTACCAGCCATCCAGCAAGATTGGTTACACCATTGGGGCTTTTGGTGACTACTACATCAGCAACGATTTCAGATTGCGGTTAGCGCTGAACTTCGACAACAGGGCTTTCCAGATCAACAGCAACCTTCCTCTTGCTGATACATCCGGTAAAATTGGTAACAGCTACTATCTCTACCAGGTGGATTATAAACTGAATTATCTAACCATACCTTTTGGAGTTGTCTATACGAGAGGTGGTGACAAGTTTAAAATTCTTCTTCAGCTAAGCTTTTACTATTCCATTTTCCTGAATTCGACGATGAACGGCGGCGAAGACTTTTACATTGCTCCCGAAGATATCGGCAGCCTTCCCGATGATTCGGAACTGTTGCCAGGGCATAATTTTTACGCCTACGACGGATCAACTACCGGGCTGGCCTATGCATTCAATTCGAAAACCGAGCATTTCAACAGTTATGATTTCGGCTTCAATTTTCTGATAGGCGGATTGTACCAGGTTACGCCAACTGTTGGTATAACGCTTTCGCTGGGTTTTACTTATGGATTGGCTAATGTGTATGAAAACACGGAATGGGATTCCAGATGGTCACAAATGACTAAGGTAAATCTCGGTATCGCCTATACTCTCTGGAAGTAACGATTTTCCGGAGCATCCTTTTCACCAGTATTTATTCTATTCAAAATCCCTCTTCATGTATTGGATACGTTCAAAAGAAACATCGGTCGTTTGATTACTCAGGGCCTTTCCACGAAAATCGTCCAGTGTTTTGAAGCGGTTTTCTTCCATCCACTTGTTCAAGCCATCTTCTATTTCACGGATGTAGTGATTTCCGTTGATGTAGAGTGTGCTGCATAACTGGACTGCCTTTGCACCTACAAGGATCTGCTTGATGACCTCTTCATAAGTATGCACCCCGGTTGAAGCAACCAGGTCGCATTTCAGGTCGTTTCCGGTCATCAGTGCAATCCATCTCATCGGAATCAATGTTTCATCCGGTTTGGAGAGATAGTCATCACCTACCATTCCCATCGTATTGATATTGATATCAGGCCTGAAGTAGCGGTTGAACAATACCAATCCATCCACACCACCTTCAACCAGTTGGTGCGCGACCGAACATAGGTTTGTAAAATAATAGCCCAGCTTAATCGATACAGGTATTGACACCTGACCCTTCACTTCTTTCAGGATATCGAAATACAACTGCTCTATTTCGGCGCTGTTTTGAGAATTGTTGAAAGGAAAAATTGCAATGTTCAGTTCCAGTGCATCAGCGCCTGCTTCCTGAATAGCGGATGCAAACTTTGGCCAGCCTTCAGGAGTCACACAGTTAATGGATGCTATGATGGGTACATCACTTTCCTTATTCAATTCACTTAAAAAACCAAGGTAATTCTCCAGGTTCGCTTCTACAGACAGCCCCACAACGTGGTCTTTTGCTTCAGGGAACCAGTAATACACATCGCCTCCCCGGGCTTTACGTAAATGTGATTCAGCTTCAAGCCGGATCTGTTCCTCGAACAAAGATTTAAGCACGATGGCGCTTGCTCCCGCATTAATGCATTGCCTGATTGATTTCAGGTCACCGGTTAAACGAGAGCTTCCAACTATAAAGGGATTTTTCAGCTCCAACCCCATGTATTTTGTTGTCAGGTTCATTATTTTAACATGCTTATCGGGTAATGAATATCGGTATCAATATAGGCTTCGAGTTTTCTTGTCAGGAACTGAAACGCCTGCTCAAGATTTAATTTGGCATTGTCCGAAAGGCCTTCCTGAAAATCCCATTCATATCCTTTAATTGCCAGTAAACAGGTTTTAGGTGATTTTTTGAACAAGTCATGGCAAACGTGCAGGACGTATTCTGGTGAAACGGCATGCATGGTAAATTCAAGCTTATCCGGAGATGATTCCAGATGAGTGAAAAGAAACTCTCGATTTTCATCCTCCTGGGTAGCGTCAACAAAGACTACTACATCTTTTGTTGAGATCTTCTCTGCATCCTCAATATTCAATTGATAGTTGCTGTCGACTTCAATATTTTTAATCTGGTTTTCTTCAACCCATGCGGTTATTTTATTCACCATTTCATTGCCCAGGGCATCGTCCTGCCTGCCGGGATTTCCATATCCATAAATGAGAACTTTGATATCTTTATTCATTGCTATTTGTTTTTCCTGTCAATAATTATGTTTTTGTTGTCAATAAGCGTAAGCTCAAGCGGCATTTTACCCAGGGCATGGGTTGCGCAACTCAGGCAAGGGTCATAAGCCCTGATGGCAACCTCAACGGCATTCATCATTCCTTCTGTAATCTCACGCTGACCATTCATAAATGCATTGGCAGTGAGGTTAACAGCCAGGTTCATGGGCTCATTATTGTTGGTGGTAGATACGATCAGGTTACAGAGTGTAATCTGGTCATCATCATTCACTTCGTAATGGTGGAAAAGGGTTCCCCTTGGCGCTTCGATCAATCCAACACCACGGTGTTTTTTTATACCCTTGACTGTCAGGTCATCATTCTGCAGTTCCGGATCATTAAGAAGATCTCGTATCACTTCAGCACTATGGAGTGTTTCAATCAACCTCGCCCAGTGATAGTGAAGTGTCATGTTATTCGGTTTGCCATTTGTGTAAGCTTTGAATTCTTCAAAAGCTTTCTGGGCAAGTGGCGTCGGAATAAAGTCTATTGTGTTCAACCTGGCAAGAGGACCAACACGGTACCAGCCATATTCTTTCCCGAACTCTTTGAGATAAGGGAACTTCATATAACTCCAGTTTTTCACCTCCTCCTCGATGAACTGATCGTAATCCTGGTAATCGACATCGTGAAGGATTTTCTTGCCGTCAGTATCAACTGCTCTCAGCACTCCATGATAAAGATCCAAAGCGCCATCCTTACGAACAAGGCTGAAGTGGTTAGATGGGAATACGGCAAATTCATCGACCAGTTTCTGGTTATTCTTGTGATAGCTTTTGAAGAAATCAAGCGCGGCAACAGACCAATCGACCATCTTGTCAGCATTGAGCGGATCGGGTCCTTTTAACAACTCATCTCTTTCAGCAATGCTCAGGTTCTTGTTGATTCCACCAGGTATAGCTCCTGTTCCATGAACCTTTTTACCGGCAGTTAACCTGATCACTTCCTGTCCGAACTTACGCATCATCACACCCTGAACGGCCAGTTCTCTATTTTCCTGAATAACACCAATGATGTTCCTTATTGCCGGATCAGCATCGATCCCAAACAGAAAGTCCGGTGAACTCAAATGGAAGAAGTGCAATACATGTGACTGGAAAAACTGTCCGTAATGCATCAATCGGCGCATCTTCTCTCCCACTGCTGTCAATCCGTCTCCGGTTCCTGCACCAACGATCACATCAAGAGCTTTGGCTGCTGCCAGGTGGTGACTCACGGGGCAAATACCACAAAGGCGCTGAACAAGTACAGGAGCCTCCCAATAAGGTCTTCCCTGCACAAATCGTTCAAACCCCCTGAATTCAACAATGTGCAAACGCGATTCACGAACATTTCCATGATCGTCAAGATATATGGTTACCTTTCCGTGTCCTTCCACTCTGGTAACCGGTTCTATCGTTATTTTTTGAGACATATCTAATTGTTTTTCTACGTTAATCAAATTTTACAACCTCGTACGGCAGGTTCATTTCATCGCCGGTAACAAGCGCTACTAGTGCATCCCATATCAAATCAGCCCTTGGCGCGCATCCCGGCAGGAAATAATCAATTTTCACTATCTCATGACATGGATACACATTGTCGAGCAACATCGGCAGTTCTTCGTCATTAGGTAAAATCCCTTCCTTGTTCTCACTCACCGTTGGCCCGTCAAGGTAGGCTTCCCGCAAACACTCTTCAATTGGAATTCCATTTCTCAGGGCCGGTAATCCGCCCATAATGGCACATTCACCCAGGGAAACCAGAACATCGCAATTTTCCCTGAATGATTTCAGCACTTCGATGTTCTCAGTGTTGCAGCATCCTCCTTCAATAATACCGATATCTACTCTTTTGGTAAATACTTTGATATCATCGATGGGCGATTTATTGAATTCAACCAATTCAACCAGGTCAAGGATTCTTTCATCTATATCGAGGAACGACATATGGCATCCAAAACATCCGGCCAGTGAAGTCGTTGCTATAACTTTCTTGTTCATTTTCTTCGATTTACTTGTTAAACTTCAATTTCGCTTCCAATGGGTGTTTTGTCGAACTTGCGGCTGCCTATAGGTTCATCGAAACCTTTCTCTTTGTAGATGATCGATCCGACAGGGCAGTTCTCCATGGCCAGTTTCGCAAGGTCTTCAGGGATATCCTTTCCAAGTTCGGGATCCAGGATTACCTCCAGCGCATAACCGCGGTTTTTGTAAGCAAAATAATTTCTGCCTTCCTCATCCTTTATCGTTTTGATACAGCGTTTACATGCAATACAACGATTTTGCTCCTTCATCAGCCTTGGGCTGCTAGCGTCAATTCCTTTTTGGGGGAAGATGAATGGAAAGCGCGGTACAAGCATCTGGTATTTGTAAGCCAGCGCCTGCAATTCGCAATTGCCACTCTTTTCACATGCCGGGCAAAAGTGATTTCCGCTAACGAACAACAATTCGATTATGCTTTTCCTGATATCAGTAATTTCCTCCGTGTTGCTTTCGATTTCCATACCATCGGCAGCAGGTGTTGTACAGGCTGTCATGTAACGGCTGTTTATCTTTATGGTACACATCCGGCAGCAACCTTTTGGTTTTGCTCCTTCGAAGTTGCAAAGCGTCGGGATGTATATGCCATTATCTTTTGCTGCTTCAACGATCGTCAGACCTTTTTGTGTGGTAACGATCGTACCGTCAATTGTGAATTTTATAGTTTGGTCCATTTTTATCTGTTTTTTTCAGTTTATGAATGATGAAAAACTGTTTTACGTCCTACGAATTTGTTGGCAGCTTCAACGGATTTCTCGAGGTCGAAGGTGTTGTCGTAATCAGTCATTGCCTGTACGTACTCTTCGTAAAGATGCCTGAAATTCAAGATACTTGACAGTATTGGATTGGCAGCAGTTTGTCCGAGTCCGCAACGGCTTACTTTGATCACCTTACCCCAGCTCAGCAGGTCGTCGATATCCTGGCGTACACCATGGCCGTCAAGTATCTTCTGCAGCTTTTGTTTCATGATATAAGGCAGGTTGCGGCAGGTTGAACAAGAGCCGCAGGATTCTTCAATGAAAAAATCCATAAAGTTCATCACCACTTCTTTCAACAGGTCTCTTTTGTTATTGAAGATGATAATTGATCCACCGGTAGGAAGATCGGAGTAACTCAGTTTGCGGTCGTAAGTTTTCTGAGCCACCATCATACCCGATGGTTTATACCATTTCATCAACTCTGTTCCACCCAGGTGGTCTACATCTTTTACACTGACAAGCACACCCGAAGGACCTCCAACCTGTACAGCCTGAACATCCTCAGCGCCTGCCATCTCAATTACCTCACGAATGCTGGTTCCCCATTCTACCTCATAGATACCGGGAAAACGGCAATCACCTGATACACTTAAAAGTTTTGTTCCAAGTGAATCCTTTGTTCCGAATGTGTTAAACCAATCTGCACCATGCTTTAAAATTTTCACTGTAGAAGCCAGTGTTTCCACATTGTTGACGATGGTTGGAAAATTCATGTAACCCTTCTCTACCGGGAACGGTGGTTTATCGCGTGGCTCGCCACGTTTACCTTCAAGCGATTCAATCAATGCAGATTCTTCACCGCAAACATAAGCGCCTGCACCCAGTTGGATGCGGATATCGAAATTGAAATCCATTATGCCAGCAATATTTTTACCGAGGTATCCTTTTTCGCGCATCTCTTCAAGTACGAGGCTGAGGTAGTTATACATATAACGGTACTCAAAGCGCAGGTAAAGCAATCCAATGTCAGCGCCTGTGGCATAAGCAGCGATCACCATTCCTTCAAACACCAGGTCAGGGAATTCGGTTAACATCACCCTGTCTTTAAAGGTGCCAGGTTCGCCTTCGTCCGCATTGCAAATGATGATCTTGTGCTCACCCTCTACCCTTCTTCCGAAGCGCCATTTCAAACCTGTTGGGAATCCTGCGCCGCCACGTCCGCGGAGGTTTGAATCCTCAACCGTTTTGATGATGTCCTCAGGTGAGTTTTCAGCCAGTATTTTACCGACTACTTCAAACCTCTCATAATCTTTGTTCAGCAGCATCATTCCTTTTCGGATATTGTTGAACACCATAGATTTTAAATCAGGATCTGAGTTTTTTCCATCGCCGGTGCTTTCATAGGTCGCTTCTTGCAGGCTCTTTCCATCTTTTAAGGCTTTGATGAGTTGTTTCACGCGGTAGGGTGTCAGGTTGGTGAAAACAACATCATTGATAATAGCTGCAGGATCCTGGTCATTCATACCGATACAGGAAGTGTTGTAGAGTCCGAACATGCCATCTTCCGATTTGCCCTCGAACGTAGCATCACAAGCTAACTCAAACGCTTCCTTAACCCGCGTCCTTCCTCTCAGATTGGAAGTGATGCTGTCGTTAAGATAAATGTTGAATTCTGCCTTTGGTGTTTTGGTAAAAAAATGATAGAAAGACACAGTTTCATTTACCTCTGCAATTGAGATTCCCAGCTTTTCAGACAGCACTTCAATATTTGCATCATCCACATAGCCTTTCAGGTCATGAATATCGATCAGGATATCCATCAGCCTACCCCGGTCATCTCCATATTTAGATGTGATTTCCAGTATTTTATCTTTCATAGATGAGGTGTTTTAATTGTTAAATTTTGATGATAATTCTACTGTTAATTAATTAACAGCAAAGATAGTTTATAAACCTCTTATAGCTTTCTCAACTATGAATTTATAACGATTTTAAATTGGTAATTAAAGCCGATAATTGGATGGCGCATAAAAATAAATCAGAACTAATTAACCAATAATTGAATCTTCAGAAATGATACTCTGAAGCTTTAAAAGTTATCACTTATTAAGCTGAATTCTTTTTGCAAATGATTTACGTGTTCCAATGACCCTATGCTAATATTTCACCCCGATGGGGTTTCGGTTTGGACTTCTCATTTCTATAAAATATAGCCTCTGCGAGGCTGTATTTTTCAGCACCGGAGGTGCGAAATCTTAATAGAACAAACGAATACCATTTTCAATAGAGTGCCGTAGGTACGATATCTGAATTTAGGTTGAAATTAACCGGGCAACAGTAATTTCTAATAATGATTTAGATAGTTTTGCACAGGTTAAGATGGCAAAAGTTGCACGAAATATTGAGATAAGGGGACTGGTCCAGGGAGTTGGATTCCGGCCATTTATCTACCGGCTCGCGATTCAGCATAATTTGTTTGGAACGGTAGAGAATAATAACCGGGGTGTGAACATCCACATTGAGGGAGCTAAGTCAGATGTCAATCAATTTATAAACGTCCTTCCATCATCAATTCCTGAAGCTTCCAGCATTGCTGATTTAAAGGAATCACCAGCCGGGATAATGGGCTTCTCCGAATTTAGTATCACCAGAAGCAAATCCACCTCTGAAGAAGTTACCGAAGTAAGTCCCGATATCGGCATTTGCAAAGCCTGCCTTAAGGATATGAAGACCCAATCCAACCGGATCGATTACCCTTTCACCAATTGCACCAACTGCGGACCCAGGTTTACAATTATCAAAGATCTTCCCTACGACCGGGATCAAACTACGATGAAGCCCTTTGAGATGTGTGACCGGTGTAGAAAGGAATACAGCGCTATCCTCGATCGCAGGTTTCATGCCCAACCGGTCGCCTGCAAAAATTGCGGCCCACATTATTCATTGCATCAGGATGGCCAGATAAGTGAGGATCTGAATGACATTCTTTCGAGGATCTCAACCATGCTTCAGGAGGGAAAGATCATCGCCATGAAGGGATTGGGTGGATACCACCTGGCCTGTAATCCTCTGTTGGAAGAAACGGTTGCGGAACTCAGAAAAAGAAAAAGCAGGGAGGGCAAGCCTTTTGCCCTGATGTTTAAAAACATTGAAACTGTCAGGGAATACCTGGATATTTCTGAGGAAGAAGAAAACCTCATCACAAGCTGGAGGCGGCCAATAGTACTGTTGAAAATAAAAAAGCAACTGGCTCCCTCCATTGGCGTGGGACTCGATACACTTGGAGTGATGCTGCCTTACATGCCATTCCATTATTTGCTATTTGAAAAACTTAATCTGCCGGCCATTGTCCTCACCAGTGGGAACATATCTGATGAACCCATTATCATTAGCAACCGGTTGGCTCTTGACAGACTGGGCAAAATCTCAGATGCGGTACTGACATACAATCGAGACATCCACAACAGGACGGATGATTCAGTTACTATGGTAGTTCAAAAGAAGCCCCGCATCCTCAGGCGTTCCAGAAGTTATGCCCCATCACCCGTCCGGATGAACATAAATGTGGAAGGTATTTTTGCGGGAGGAGCCGAACTGGTCAACTGTTTTGCTATCGGCAAGGGAAATCA
>JAUXDH010000138.1 GCA_030618545.1 Chlorobiota bacterium | reverse complement strand
GTTGCTGTGATGTTTTCAGCAAATAGATCAGAAGGTGTATAACAAGGAATGGGCTCATAGGAAAAACTGTCTATAAAGAGCTCTGCAGAATCCATTCCATGACGCAAGGCGATAAACGTATCCGAGCTCAAATAACCCGAATCAAACTCAACTGTAAACTCGTTAAACACTCCGGTTACCTCAAGCGTATCAAACACTGCCCAGGTTGTTGTATCCGCAGGATCGCTCATTGTTCCAACAAAGAGCACCGCTGTATCAGAATAAGTTCTTGCAAAGAACCTGATTTGGTTTTGAAGAGTTGTAAGATCAGAAAGCTCCGGTGTGACAAGCGCCACAAATCCAGCGGTTAGTGAGTCGTTACCAAGCAGCACTGAATTAGATGCAGAATAAGAAACAGAGTCCACCACTGCAGCTATAAATATCGAATCAGAAGTAATAGTGTTCCAGCAACCAGGCAGCTCATTACTACCATCAAAGTTTTCACTGAATGAAGCTGCAAACGGCAGGCATTCGATTGTAAAGCTGGCAGGTCCAACCCATGCGGAAGAATCTCCGGCTCCGCAGTATGCCCTTACATAAAAGTCGTATGAAGTGTTGGCAGATAATCCGGAAAGTGAATAAGGATTATCGCTTACTAAAAGTGGAGCTACACCAGTTGTATCAAAGCCTAAAGTATCATAGCTTATCTGCCACTGTGTCGCGTAACGGTTTTCTGTCCATCCAACATCAGCAGAGGTGGCTGTGATGTTTTCAGCAAATAGATCAGAAGGTGCATAACAAGGAATGGGCTCATAAACAAAACTGTCTATAAAGAGCTCTGCAGAATCCATTCCATGACGCAGGGCGATAAACTTATCAGAGCCTAAATAACCCGAATCAAACTCAACGATGAATTCATTAAATACGCCACTCACTTCCAGTGTATCGAATACTGCCCAGGTGGTTGTATTCGCAGGATCGCTCATTGTTCCAACAAAGAGCTGCGCTGTATCAGAATAAGTCCGTGCAAAGAACCTGATTTGGTTTTGAAGAGTTGTCAGATCAGAAAGCTCCGGTGTGACAAGCGCCACAAATCCAACGGTAAGCGAGTCGTTACCAAGCAGCACGGAATTGGATGCAGAATAACTTATTGAATCAACTACTGCCACAGTCATCACGCTATCGCTTGTCAATCCATTCCAGCAATCAGGAAGAAATGTGTTAACATCAAAATTTTCTGTAAAGTCAGCAACGAAAGGATCGCACTTAGTCCTAAAAGTATGTGGGCCGGTCCAATAGCTTAGATCGCCCGATCCGCAATCAGCCTTTACATACCAATCATAAGAGGTGTTTTGCGTAAGTCCGTTCCATGTAAATGGATTTTGACTCACCGCAATTGGTACAATTCCTGTCGTATCAAAACCTGCAGTATCCATCCTGATTAACCAGGACGTAGCAGTACCATTTTCAGTCCAGCTAAGATCAGCTGATGTTTGTGCAATGTTTTCAACATTTTGATTTGATGGTGGATAACAAGGCTGAGAATGGAGGATAAAGTCATCAATCGTATCACCATCACGATCAATGGCCACAAGCCTCAAAAGATCATTATCGATATTTATTTTACAGAAATGGTAAGTTTTTGATGTGACCCTGACATTGGGATAATTATCGTCCGGATCGTAAAGGTCAGAGCCACCTCCACCGCTGGTAATATGGGTAATGTAATTTGTATCTGCCCTTGAATAGTAATGGTTGTGTCCGCCAAAAACAACCTGAACACCATAATTTTCGCAAAGTGGTTGAATGAGTTGCTGGACATTGGTGTCATTTTCATGGTGTCCTGCTGCCCAACCCGGATGATGCAGAACAATAAATTTCCACTCGCGGTCAGTAGCGGAAAGATCATTAACCAGCCAATTATACTGTGGACTTCCTGAACTGTAATCGGTATATTGGTCTATTACACTGATATGTACATTCCCATAGTCGAAAGACCAGTAATTGCCATTTGTCCCACCACCTGAAGGATAGGGATAGGGAAGATATTTTGCGAAAAGAACTCCATCTTTTTCATGGTTACCCATTGCAGCCTGAAAGGGAACTCTGGCTAATAATTCCTGAATATGCGAATAACCGGTAGCAAATAACTCTTTGTCCCAATCATTTTCAATGTTTCCATTTGAGACGAGGTCCCCTGAGGTAATGATAAATGTTTGGTCTTCAGGAGCGGCGTCTACATATTCTAAAACTTTACTTACTACGGAATCATGGCGCTCCGGGAATGTCCGGTGGTCACCATAGACAAAAAAGGTTAGGTTGTTGGATGAGGATGTCGGTGCAGACAGGAAGTTACCGGTATGTATTTCACTGCCTGCAGTTAATTTATAATAATATCGGGTATTGTTGGTTAGCCCGTTAAAGAGGAACTTATGTTGATGGTCGGGGCCATACTCCGTAGTAACCATACTCAATCCATAATTCTCATCGGTACCCCATTCAAGTGTTGCTGCGGTTGAATCAAATAATTGCCAGTTGAGCTGCATCTCAGTATTTACTCCCAGATAGGTCAGATATGGGGCTTTCCTTGTGATGCTGTCAGATTTAAAGTTCGCCGTGCCTATCCAGTCACTAATATTTCCATTTCCGCAATCGGACCTCACATACCAATCATAATCAGTATTGGAAATCAGAGTTTCCCATAAGTAAGAGGTGTCACTCACTACAACCGGAATGGCTGAGGTAGTATCAAAACCCGCAGTGTCAAGAACAATCTCCCATAAACTGTTGCCCTCATTCAACCAGGATA
The DNA here is from genome assembly GCA_030618545.1 of Chlorobiota bacterium. Taxonomy (GTDB): domain Bacteria; phylum Bacteroidota; class Bacteroidia; order Bacteroidales; family F082; genus JAADID01. The sequence continues at coordinate 4,981 of JAUXDH010000138.1, read as the reverse complement.
ATTCTGCTGATAATGACGAAATATTGCTTGTAGTCAGATTTGCCGGAGGACTACAGGGTATCGGTTCGTAAACAAAATCATCAATAAAAATTTCTTTTGCGGAAGAGGTAGATTTGAATCTGATTACAACGTAATTATTTGTTTCCGTGTAATTTGTATCAAAATAAATAAAGAACTTATTGAATTCCGGTATTACCCGTACAGTATCAAAAGGAACAAATGTATTCTTGTCTTCCGGGTCAGACAAAGAACTAATTATCAGATTTGCCGTGTCTATTTCAGTTCTGGCATAGAATGTAATCCGGTTTAGCTGGGAAGTGAGGTCATTGAATGGCGGTGCAAATACATATACCGTAGAATCTGAATCATTATAGAGTCTTAAGCTATTTGTTCCCGAATTGGAATAAGTGGCTGAGATAACAACTGTATCGCCAATGGCATCGGCGATCACCTCCCAACATCCGGGAAGATCGGGAGCTGTTAAGCCTTCAAAGTCTTCTGCATATGGTTCTGAAATGGCTTCACACCTTGTGGTAAAACTGTAAGGGCCAGCCCATGCACTGGAATCTCCAATACCACAGTAAGCCCTTACGTAATACTCGCAGGTAGCATTTGGCTGAAGTCCGGTCCAAATTGTCGGATTCTCATTAATGAGTGTTGGGGCAACCCCTGTGGTATCAAAACCTGCTGTATCAATTCGAATTTGCCATTGAGTCGCCTCACCATTTTCTGTCCAGAATAATGTCGCGCTTGTGTCGCTAATTTTGTTGGCGCTCAGGTCGGTAGTGGCGGGGCATTTTATGAAGTCAAACTGGTAATCTTCAATGAGGTTACCAAAGTAGTCAACAGCTTTAATTCGACAGGTGATGCTGTCAAACTCGAACCAGGAATAATGATGTTGTTTATAAATTGTAATCACTGAATCGTAAGTAGGGTTTGGAGTATATAGATTCCCGCCACCTCCGCCGGTAGTGATGTGGGTTACTCCATTGACTCTCGAACGGGCATAGTAGTGGTTGTGACCCGTTATTACAAGAGGAATATTATAGGCTTCACATATAGGTTGGATGATGTTCTGAACATCAATGTTATTGGGATTTCCTCCTGCGGAATAACCTGGTTCGTGTAAAACGATCACCTTCCAATACCTGGTAGAAGAAGCAATATCATTTATCAGCCAGTTGTACTGATCGCTACCTACTGAATAATCCACATACTGATCAATCACAGAAAAATGGACAAAGCCATAATCAAATGACCAGTAACGACCTACAGGATCCGGGTAATCATAGGGTAAATATTTTCTGAAGATAGTACCTGGTACATCATGGTTACCCATAGATGCCTGGTATGGGAGTGTACGGAAAACCTCCTGGACGTTTGTAAAAGATGGATCCATATACAGATCATCCCATTCTTCTTCAAGGTGTCCGTTTTCAACAAGGTCACCCGGGACAAGAACGAAAGTCTGGTTTTCAGGATTGGCCGTTATATCTTCAAGAATCTTAGCTGTAACCGAATCATTTCGTTCAGGATATGATTGTGGATCTCCAAAAGCATAAAATGAAACATAACTGGTGTTCCATGTTGGTGCAGTCACAAAATTTCCGGTATAGTATTCATCACCAATGCTGACCTTGAAAAAATATTTCGTCGCCGGTGAAAGTCCTGTAATTGTGAATTCATGTTGATGATCTGCACCATATTCGGTGGTAACCACGCTGGAACCATAGGTCTCATCCAATCCCCATTCCAGGGTGCAATCAGTCTGGCTAAACAACTGCCACGAAAGTTGCATCTCCGTATTCACGTTGTTGTATTGAATGTAAGGCGCTTTACGCATCAACCCTCTTGTTTTGAATTGATACGGTCCTATCCATTCACTGGTAAAATAGTTTCCACAATTCCCCCTCAAATACCAATCATAATTAGTATTAACCTGCAAACCTGTCAAGGTGTACGGATTTTCGGAGATGTTTGTAGGCGTATAACCAGTGGTATCAAAACCAACAGTATCGATCATAATATCCCAGGCGGATACATTCCCATTATCGATCCAGTTGAGGATGACGCTGGTACTCGTCAGATCTGCAATGGATTGGTCAGAGGGCGTTGGGCATGGTATGCTTAACTGAACGAGGGAAATATCATCAATTGAAATACCATCACCCGGGGCAAAACTGTTGTCTTCCTGTCCGAACCTGATCTGGAATGTTTCACTCACTATTTGTGAGGGACTGGCTGATGAGAGTGTCAGGTCAATATCCATCTCGTCCACAAAGAAGTAAGTATGATTTGTCTGGTCAGCAGGATTAAAATCATAAATTTCTACCCAATTAGCGGTATCGTTTCCCCTGATCCAAACTTTATCATTTGCCTGCTCTTCATCACTATGATCATTCCACCAGAATACCATAGCAAGGTCGGTAGTTGTTGTGTAATTGGATAGATCTATCGTGAGTATAGCATAGTTGTAAGCATATAGACCATTATTAGGGTATTTATCCAGGGTTAAGGCGCCATTACCATTATGTGTTTGATAGGCATTTTCTCCCCATCGTGCACGGCCTTCGTTTTGCCTGTTAGTTTCGAAAGTCCAGTTGTAGGAGCTACTTTGATAAATGATCCCATTCGTTTGTTTTGTGCCGGTTGAGGATTCCCAATTTTCATAGAAAGGTAATTCAGTTTGTATAAGATCTCCAAATTCTGTTCGAAAAGTAGAGGGGCCGCTCCAGGCACTCGAGTCTGCCGTTCCGCAGTAAGACCTTATATACCAATCGTATTCCGTACCCGCGGATAAATTAGAATAAGTATACGGGTTTTCTGTTATTGCTATCGGTACAACGCCTGTTGTGTCAAAACCAATAGGACCCAGCATAAGGTGCCAGGTAGTGGCGCTGCCATTTTCCATCCAGCTCAGATCGACAGAAGTTTGTGTAAAGTTGCTTTCTGTTTGATTTACCGGCGTAGGGCATGCAGCAGATTCAATGGCAATATCATCTATGGTAATGCCGTCACCGGGGGTAAAGCTGTTATCTTCTTGTCCAAAAGCGACCTGAAAAGTTTCACTCAGATTTTGTGCCGGCGAAGATGCAGAAAGAATCTCATCTATATCTATACCGGAAACAAACTGGTAAATATTATCATCATTTGATGTAGGATTGAAATCATAAACTTCTATCCACGGATCTGTGTTGCTACCACGTATCCATACTTTATCACCATCAGTTTCTTCATCGTTATGGTCTGTCCACCAAAAGGAGAATTCCACATCCGAAGAGTTGATGTAACTGGTAAGATTAAGTGTCAGGATGGCTTTGCTTTCAGTAGAGGTTCCATTGTTAGGATGCTTATCTAATGTTAGCGCTCCAGACCCCTCATTAGGCAGGTAAGTTTCATTCCCCCATCTGGCGCGGCCTTCTTCCTGGCGTACTGTTTCAAAAGACCATTGAAAGTCTGTGCCCTGATAAATAGTGCCATTTGTTTTTCTTGTTCCGTTATCTGATTCCCAATCCTCATAAAAGGGAAGCGTTATGGGAGCTATTCCAGCGAATGATGTTACAAAGGTATTGGGGCCAATCCAGTTGCTCCTGTCTCCTGCCCCACAATCAGATCTGATATACCAATCATATTCAGTCCCTGCAATTAATCCGGTGAGTGAATAGGGGTTTTGTGTGACAGAAACAGGACTTACGCCCGTGGTATCAAATCCTGACGTTCCAAGCCTGATCTCCCAGTTGGAACTTGTTCCGTTTTCGCTCCAACTTAAACTCGCGGTAGTTTGGGTTATGCTACTTACAAGCTGGCTGGAGGGAGTGGAGCAGGTTGGAGCATTGATCTTAATATCATCGAAAGACATACCATCACCAGGAATAAAACTATTGTCTTTCTGTACAAATTTTAACTGGAATGATTCACTGACACTTTGGGCCGGTGAAGCATTGGCCAGCACCTCATCAATATCAAGTCCCGAAACCAGTTTATAAGTGTTGTCATCAAATGAAGAAGGGGTAAGGTCGTAGATTTCGACCCAGCTTTCCGTATCACTTCCCCTGACAAATACTTTGTCCTCAGCTTGTGTTTCATCATTATGATCAGCCCACCAGAATGAAAGCTCAAGGTCTGTTGAACTGCTATAGTTGGTGAGGTTTATTGAAAGAATGGTAGAGTTTATGGCATAAGTTCCATTGTTAGGAAACTTATCCATTGACATTGCTCCAATGCCTTCATGGGAAAGGTATGCGTCGGTGCCATAAAAAAGCTGTCCTTCCTGTGTCCGTGTTGTTTCAAAAGACCATCTGAATTCTGGCCCGCGATAAAATTCATCATTGTATTTGATAAAGCCGTTGGTCGATTCCCAATCCTCTATCCATGGTAGAGAAGCAGGTATCAATTCATCTCCAAAATCAGTTACAAAAATGTTTGGCCCTACCCATTCGCTGCTGTCTCCGGGTCCGCAGTAAGATCTCACATACCAGTCATATGATGTGTAGGAGGAAAGGTTATTCCGGGCATATGGATTCATGGTTGTCGAAATTGGGCTGAATCCGGTTGTATCAAATCCTGATGTATCAAGCATGATTTGCCAGGTGGTTGCGGTTCCATTTTCAAGCCAGCCTAAAGAAGCAGAGGAGTCGGTAATTGAACTGACGGAAAGGTTTGAAGGTGAAATACAGGAATTATTGGAAAAGGGAGCCGGCATGATGGAGTCCAGGAATTTCAATCCCCTGTCCTTAAATCCGATGGGCATGCTGTGGGTTCCGTTGTGATCATAAAATTCATAGGTCAACCCAAGATTGTCGAGGGAGTCCTTAAAGGCAACATTGGGTGAATACAGATGCAATTCATCATTGCTGCCGGCACCAAAGAGTATGGCAACAGAATCGCTGCTGGTAATGTTATTAATATAGGTTGCCGGATCAAATACCAGCCATTTCTGAAACACTGTATCAATGAGTACGCCGGAATCGTCAAGCGGAAA
>JAUXDH010000088.1 GCA_030618545.1 Chlorobiota bacterium | reverse complement strand
AGGAGGACGCCGGGAGTTAGTACATCGCAGATCTCCTGTACAAGCTTGTATGATCCGGCAATACAGGAAACCGTTAAGGTGATCCTGCCGGGTCGTTCTTCTTCAAATCCCTTAAATGTGGAGGCGCCTTTTACTAAGCGTCTTTTCGTATGGGCGCCATCAGGCATCACCCCATCGAAATCTTCAACGCGGGTAACGTGTACTGAGACTTCAGGATGGATGCCGCTTAACTTGGAGATGACCAACGGACCCCGGGAAACAGATATCTTTTTACCCAGAAGCTTTTTCAGCCTTTTCTCAATAAATTCTTCAACTGTTTTTGCATTCATAATGGTTGGATTAGGTGATGCCTGGCAATCTGCTAACCCTTTTCCACTTTTTCTACTGCGATCTCGATTTCCTCAAACAGGGTTCCGCGTTTGTTTGCATCAAACACAAATCCCTTCCATTTGCAGGGCCAGGCGCCGTAAAAGTTATACCTCACTATCTCACTGCCATCATCTGCAAGTGAAATGATGGCACCATCTCTCCTTTCAATAATGCCATCAATGACTAGCTTATACCAATCCCATAATTCAGATGTATTGATATAACCTCTTTTGAGAACAAGATTGGAATAATGTGTTCTGCCGGGACGTTTGCGTACGATTAAATCATCGCCATCATCAAATTGAATGACTTCTGTTTCTGACTCAATTCCTTCGAAAGCTGTGAAGGCTGCAACAGTTACACCTGAGATTTCGATTTTGAACTTACTGCTGACCAGGTGGTCAAATTCTCTGCGGTTGGGCATTTTTTATCTTTTTAGTGAATGATTAATTTTAGCTTAAAAGGTTTTTGTGTTGCCAAGATACTGCATAAATCCTTGCAAAACAAACATATCTGCATCAGGCAAGTGATTTTCTGGCCAGGTCTCTGTTAACGCGAACTATCATCAGCGAAAACCGACATTTGAATTACTTCTTTCTTATACACAAGTCCATGACCGATAACCACATTGGGTTCGATACGGTAGTCCTTGCCATGACCCGGTGAATTGTAAGACTCAACATTGGCATGAATGATCTTGTTAAGGAAAACATCCGGAAGCTGATCTGAAGTTGCTTCTTCATCAATTGCCGGCAGTTGAGTCAGCGCCTGCATTGAATAAGATCTGGTAAGCTTGGTGTGTACAGACGAATACACTTTGTCGGATGATATAAAATCCAGGCCAACTGCCTTTCCATTGATCATAACCAGAATACCGCGTTGGTTTTTGATGGGGACAAAAGCCTTCATATAATCTTCAAGATCATTATGTCTGCTGGAATAGCTGTCTTCCATAGCACTTGTGTGGGAGTGAACATTTAAGTTATCCATATTTTTATCAATGGAATTCCAGACTTCAGATTGATCGGAGCGAAAACTTTTTGATATCTTCAGGCTGTAAGCCACCGACTTTGATTTGCTTTTTCGCAAACCCGAGAAGCCCATATGACCGGATGTGGTGAAATTTGGCGACCGGTAGTCCCATCTTCCCCTTTCTGTGCAGCTCACAGGTATTACAGTTTCCGATTCTTTTTTAATCAGGACGGAGGTGTTCAGGATTCGGTTTTGCTTTGCTCCTTTAAGTTCTTCACTATCGAGAAATAAAACCTTTTTGTGGCCTTTGTTAATGACTTTCAATTCAGGAACTGACCCTTGATTGTCAATTTCTGTGATTTCAATGGATTGGTTTTCTATGGCTTCCGAGAGGGAGAGATAATCGCAATCTTCCTTAATACTTGTAAATAGAGGAAAGACTGTCATGTTCTTGAACTGTTGTTTTTGGCCAACAACCAGGTTGGATGCAAGCCCTGCCAGAGGATTGTTTTGTTTGTGCATTGTGATAATGTTTTATTGATTCAACAATCGCCAGCAGGACTTCGGGATACTATTTGGAATATCAGTACATCCTGCTGCCTTTTAATTTATTTTCAAGACTAATCATGAGCTCAACATTGATAAATTATTACATTTGTCAATATTTCGGAACAAAGCTAGACAAAAATTGACAAAAGTCAATATATATTCAATAATAATTCAGATTATTTTCCCTTTATTTTCTATATCTTTCTACTATGCTCACTCTGGAACAAATAAAGGATCTTGCAAAAAAACGTGGTTTTTCTTTACGTGAACTTGCAAGCAGGACCGGATATGAATATTCAGGTTTTTACAAAGCGCTGCAGCGTAAATCATTAAAATACGAAGCAAGGATTGTGCTGGCCGAATCACTCGGCATTACCCTTGAGGAATTGCTTGAGGAACATCAGTCATATGAAACAAGATCTGAAAAATACAAAGGCCCGATTACTGTCTCAAACCTATTAAAGAGCTCGAATCTTTTCAAATCACCTGAAATGTCGGGTAATGAAGAATCGCTTGTAAGTTTCAGTAAGATTTTAAATCTTGAAAGTGAAGAAAGGCAGGAGTCGCTGCTGAAAGAATACAAGTTTTTGTTAGGCAGCCTGAAAGACCAGTTGCACTCAAAAGATGAAACCATTCAGATTCAACGAGGGATTATTGATGACCTGAGAAAGGAAATTGATGAGCTCAAGAAAGAAGAATAATCCTTAGACTTTTAACAGAGCTTTTATTAAAAACGGGATTTGCTTTCACGAATCTTATGGGGGGGGGGTGAATCATCAAAACCCATCCCGCTTCGCGTGATTTCGGGTTTTTTGCTTTCTGCTCTTACAGCAACAAGTTGCTGACGACCAGAAAGCAAAAAACCCTGCCCGTATGGGCTGGGTTTTGTCGTACACCGTACGGGATTTGAACCCGTGTTACCAGGATGAAAACCTGGCGTCCTGACCTGGCTAGACGAACGGTGCTTTTCTCTTTAGCGGCTGCAAAAGTAAAAAATATTTTTAAATTGCAAGTGAGATTGAAAAAAAATCGAAAGCTGTATAATTCCAAATATATCGTTTATTAAAAAAAGCCCTAAGGGTGCAATTCAAAGCCATCTTCTTAAAGGGTGGATTTTTACTCAAATGTGAAGGAAATCAGGAACACCTTCGACCGCAAGGTCTCAATACTATTACTGTAAATATTGTTCTCGTATTTGATGAGGTTGTTGAGTCCATAACTCATCTTCAACTGAGTGCCAAACTTGAAATAGGAGGTGTAAAAATCAAAACCTACACCGGCAGATAAAAGTAAATCATTCTTGTTGATTTTCACAGTAATATCATCACTGCTTTTCGCTGCTTTCTTCTGTGAGGCCAGGTCAAGGGTGTAGGAAGCTCCAACAAGCACATAACCCCTGACATTGTTTAACCTTTTGGATTTGTACTTAAATTCAAGAGGAAAGTCAATGAAGGTTGAAGTAATGCTTTTTGAGGTCTCAATGAATTGACCTTCTTCGTTTTTGTAAGCAAGCACACTATAATTCAGTATCCGTTCCCCAAACGACAAAGAGGGAATGAACCTGAGATCAAAGTATTTTCCCAATCTGAGGTTACCAAGGATTCCAATTGTAAACCCTGGTGTAGGGGTAGACGTTACACCGTATACATAAACAGAATCAGCAAACAGGTCAGCGGCCTGTTCAGGTTCCCATTTAATAAATGCCAGGTTTTCGACAGGTTTTACAGCGAAGAGCATTTGATTCAAACCAAGTATAAATCCGAAATGGTAAGGCGCCAGATCATAGGCGGGAAGATTCATCACCTTCTTCTTCTGGGCAGTGGCATCATTTGAGAATGCTAAAACCAGCAGGACAAGTGATAAAAATGTGATGATGATTCGTTTCAAAATGATCTGAGTTACTGGCTTAACGTGTTTATCTTAACCTTAGTATTTACGGCTTTTAAAAGCGGGGCAAATTTAATCAGATTATCTTAACTTCCAAGGCTATTTATTTCGTTCCAAAATACAGAGTAGCAATGCCTAAGCTGAGCCTTTTCTGCCTTGTTTCTTTATAGCCGGCTTTTTCCATTTCAGCCAGGAAGGCTTCATCCTCCGCAAATTCCTGAACCGAATCGGGCAGGTAGGTGTAAGCATCATTGTGTTTCGAAACCATTCTCCCAAACCCGGGAAGAATAAAACTGAAATAAAATTTATAGATCTGCTTAACCGGAAATTTTTTTGGTTTGGAAAACTCCAGGATAACTACATGACCCCCGGGTTTCATTACCCTGGCCATCTCTCTGAGGCCCTTTTGCAGCGTTTCATAGTTTCTGACACCAAAGGCCACAGTGACCGCATCAAATGAATTGTCTTCGAAGTCAAGATTTTCCGAATCACCATTCCGGAATTCAATGATGTTTTCAAGATTTTTTGATTTGATCTTTTTTCTTCCGAAGGAAAGCATTTCATCGGCAATATCCACCCCTACTATTTTTTCAGGATTCAGTTTTGATAGTTCAATGGCCAGATCACCTGTGCCTGTTGCTACATCAAGTATTGCCTTCGGGTGGTAAGGTGCAAGATTCTTTCTCACTTTTTTTCTCCACTGTATGTCAATTCCTGCCGACAGGAAATGATTGAGAAAATCATAGCGTGGCGCGATGTCATTAAACATCGCTCTGACCTGTTCCTTTTTTCCGGCCTTTTTATTGTTTGTCATTGTGGAGGGTGAAAGCGATTACCTTGTCAACAACCGGATCACTTCATCCTGTAATTTATTTTTTTCAATGGGCACAACTCCGACTTCCTCACAAACAAGGCCCCCCGCAAGATTAGCCACAGCAGCCATATCAAGAGCTTCAGCGCCCAGGGCAAGGCATAAAGCAGCAATGCTGATTACCGTATCACCTGCACCTGAAACATCTGCAATATTTCTGTAATGTGCCGGAATGATTTCCGATACCTGCCTGGTCTTGATGAAAATACCTTTTTCTGATAGTGTGTTTAACACCATTTCTGCATCCAGTTTATCTTTTAATTTGCCAATGGCCTCATCCAATTCTCCTTTATCATCATCTGAGAAATCAATATTCAGGCCTTCTCTGACTTCTTTCAGGTTGGGCTTGAAGAGGGTAACATGTTTGTAGTTCAGAAAATTCTTTCTTTTGGGATCAACTACAACCGGGATGTTTTTCTCCAGCGACAACTCCACCACATAATTAATCAGGTCCATGCTGATCACTCCCTTGTCGTAATCCTGAAAAATGACTACATCAATATCCCACTTTTCAAAGATTTCATGAATTCTGTCAACCAGTTCTTCGTATTCATATTCATCCAGGTCGTTTGTTTGTTCTTCATCCACCCTCAGCATCTGGGAATGGTTTCCAAACACCCTGAATTTAGTAGTGGTCACTCTGTTATCGCTTCTCACCATGCCTTCATTGGTCATATTTTCTTTAACCAACAGATTGAGAAACTCATTTCCTTTCAGGTCGTGGCCTATGACGGAACAAATGATGGCATTCGCTCCCAACGATTTAACGTTAAGCCCAACGTTTGCAGCGCCACCCATCCTGTTTTCACGTTTTTCAACAGCAACGATAGGAACCGGAGCCTCCGGTGAGATTCTATCCACCTTCCCCCAAAGATATGAGTCAACCATTACATCACCTATAATCATGACGTTCAGGTTGTCGAATCCCGAAAATAGCCTGGAAACAGTTTCAGTAGTAAGCATGTATTATTGATTAGTATAAGGCAAATGTAAAAAAATTAACCTCGCTGATTCATTTGAGGCTGCGATGAAGAAATGAAGAAATAAAATAACAGTACCAGAATGTGTAGATGCTTTAAAAGTTAAATGGATAATTGTGCCCTGCTTTGTCCTTATCAGCTAAATTTTGCGTGAATACTTCCAAATGATTAGCAGGTGGTCTAAATTATTTAACAAATGATAACCAAATAAAATATCTAATAAGTTTCAGTAAAAGAAATAGTTAGCTGTTAAATTGAAGGGGGCGATAAACTTTTTTTAAAAAAAAATGTCTTTTTACTTGCTTTTTAATGATAACTCTTAGTAAATTTGCTGAAAATACTTTTTCATTAATTAATTTGGTTGCCCCGTCAGTACGTCCTGTACTGGTGGGGTTTTTATTTTCTAAGACTTTACCGATTAATTAATTTGTAGTTATTCAGCAAGGTGTTGAATTCATTCTGTGTGTTAAATATCATGATATCAGGAATTGAAAGACCAGGAATAAAACGGGGCGAACTTTCTGTAATGGCTCAACTGATTTATGATCTTTCCCTTCCAATCAGTTTAACTCAGCAAGAACCGGTCTGATCCTGTTGACCGCCTCAGCAATCTGGCTGCTTGAGGCTGCATAGGAAATGCGCAGGCAATCCGGAGATCCAAAAGCTTCACCCGGTACCAGAGCTACATGGGCTTTGTCAAGCAGGTAGAGGCAAAGGTCTGTACTGTTGTTGATCCTGATATCCCCATTTGATTTTCCGAAATAATAACTCATATCAGGGAAAAGGTAAAAAGCGCCATTTGGTACATTGGTTTTAACACCCGGTATTTCATTCATTAACGAAACCAGAAGGTCTCTTCTTTTATGAAATGCGTTCACCATGTCCTTTATTTCCTGTGAAGCGCCGGGAGGCGTGCGTATGGCTTCCAGGGCAGCCATTTGTGAAATAGTACCGGCCCCTGAAGTATACTGACCCTGAAGCTTGGAGCAAGCATCAGCAATGACCTGTGGGGCTGCAATGTATCCTATCCTCCAGCCGGTCATGGCAAAGCCTTTTGATACACCATTCACCACCACTACCTGATCTTTAATGAAGGGGAAGGAGGCAATGCTGTTATGATTGCCGGAGAAGATATTGTATTCGTATATTTCATCGGAAATGATGACGATTTCCGGATGTGCCCTGAACACTTCAGCAATGGCTTCAAGTTCATTAGCTGTATAAACAGACCCGGTTGGGTTGCTGGGAGAACTAAAAAGAAAAGCCTTAGTCTTTGGAGATATGGCAGAATTTATCTGTTCAGGTGTGACTTTAAAATCAGATTCAATGTTTGTTTCAAGAACTACTGATTTACCTTCAGCCATTTTCACCATTGAGGGATAAGAAACCCAGTATGGAGCAGGAACGATTACTTCATCATCATCATTCAAAATACACATTAGCACATTGGCGATGGATTGTTTGGCGCCATTGGAAACAACAACCTGTGATGAATTGAATTCAAGGCCATTGTCGCGTTTAAGTTTGTCCGCAATTGCCCGGCGCAATTCATTGAAACCCGGAACAGGTGGATAATGGGTGATGTTATCATCAATCGCTTTTTTACCTGCTTCCTTGATATGGTTCGGTGTGTTAAAATCCGGTTCACCAATACTCAGCGCGATTACATCAACACCTTTTTCCTTTAATTCCCGGCTGCGACTTGTCATTTCCAGTGTGGCCGAGGCTTTCATTTTCAGGACTCTGTCAGATAAAATGGACTTGTTCATTAACGGATATTTTTGATTTATGTAAGTAAGCAAATATACTCATTTATGGGTTGGAGTGCGTGAATTGAATGGATAATTGCGATCCGTTTAGAGTGGTAAACCTGGCATCGAGTACCTTTCTAAAACTTTGAAAAGGAATGAAAGAAAAGTCAGTAAAAATCGTTTTATTTGCGTACCCAATTATATTTAATAAAATAGAATCATGATCGATCTAAGCTGCGCCCTTATCTTCTTAATTCCTTTGCTGTTGTTGCTGGCAGCCCTGGGCTTCCTTCCCTGGTACATTGGGAGGCAGAACCAGAAAACATTCGATATTTTAAAAGAGAACCAGGAATTAACCAGGGCACACCTGGAGAATGACAGAAAAAAGGAAAAAGAAAAAACGCTGATCGGAATTAAACTCCAGGCCTATGAACGGATGACCCTGTTCCTGGAGAGGATTAATTTATCCAATCTGATCACACGGGTTAGCCTTCCCGGTCAAAAAGCCGGTAACCTTCATTCTTTGCTTCTGCGCTCTGTCCGCGAAGAATATGAGCACAATATGTCACAGCAGCTTTACCTTTCTGACCAGACATGGGAATTGATTAAATCTGCTAAAGAAGAAGTGGTCAGGATGATCAATGTGGCAGCAACAAAAATAAAACAGGATGATGACGGAACTGTGCTTGCACGGGAGTTGCTTTCAACGGGTTTCGAATCAGGAACTAATCCTGTTGATAAAGCTATGGCCGGAGTGAAGAAGGATATGAAAGATACTTTTTAACTTTATCAACTAAAAAGAGAATTACTATCATTCAAAAAATAAGCATTATTGGGTCGGGAAACGTGGCTACTCATCTGGGGCCTGCGTTTCAAAGGACAGGCATGGAGGTGGTTGAAATTTATTCTCCAAATCCTGCGCATGCAAAAGAGTTGGCCTCAGCGCTAAGATGTCATCACACTGATTCATTGCAAAAGTTGAGGAGAGATTCAGACTTGTACCTCATTGCAGTTCCCGACAAGAAAGTAACTGAGGTTGCCGGGAAGATGCAAACTGTAGATGGTATTGTTGCTCATACATCAGGAATTACTTCAATTGATGCTTTATCAGGGTTTACTAACTATGGTGTTTTTTACCCGCTGCAAACCTTTAGCAGGGGCCGGAAACTTGATATTTCAGAAATACCCTTCTGCCTTGAAGGCAACGATAAGAATGTGATGGAAGCGCTTACAGAGCTTGCTGCACGGATTTCGAAAGTAACTCATCACATTGATTCCGGGCAACGAATGATTCTTCACCTGGCTGCAGTACTTGTCAACAATTTTTCAAACCATCTTTATCACCTGGCGGAAGATTTCCTGGAAAAAAGGAAACTGGATTTCGACTTATTAAGGCCACTCATTCTTGAGACCGCGGCAAAAGCACAGGATCTGCCACCCGGTGATTCACAGACAGGTCCTGCCAGAAGGGGAGATGCAAGTACTATTTCAAAACATCTGGAACTACTTGAGGATGATCCCGGCATCCGAAACCTGTATGAATTATTATCAGAACAAATCAGAAAGAAATATCATGAGTAATTACAAAGCACTCCTTCAGGAGGTGAATACTTTCATTTTCGATTATGATGGGGTAATGACAGATGGTAAAATCGTACTTATGGAAGAAGGACAGCCTTTGAGAATGGCTAACGTTAAAGACGGTTATGTGCTTCAACTGGTTGTGAAGCTGGGCTTCAATGTCGTTATTATTTCAGGAGGCTTCTCCCGGTCTATGGAAAACCGGTTTGAATCCCTGGGAATTGAAAATGTTTATCTTGGTGTAAAAAACAAGGAAGTTATTTTGAAGAAATACCTGGATAAGAACGGTATCGATCCAAAACATGTGGTTTACATGGGGGATGACATTCCTGACTTTAACGTCATGAAAATGATAGGCATTCCAGTTTGTCCTGCAGATGCGGCAGAAGAGATAAAAAATATTTCCATCTACATTTCCGATAGGAATGGGGGAGAAGGATGTGTTAGGGACATCATTGAACAGGTGCTGAAAGTGCAGGGAAGGTGGATGAGTGAAGAAGCATATAGCTGGTAAATGATGGTGGCATTTCTAAATCTTATACGATGGCCTAACCTGGCGCTGATTGTTGTCAGCATGGTATTGGTACTGTTATCTGTCCTGAATCCGGTACTTGGGTTTGGTTCTTTCCAGGCAGGTTTGACACAGTTTGAGTTTGTCCTTCTGGTATTGTCCACTGTTTGCATTACCATCGGCGGTTACCTGATGAATGATTATTTCGATATGGATGCTGACAGATTGAACAAACCCGGAAAGAACCAGGTTGGACTTAAATTTCCTGTAGCGTCTGTGCAGGTGCTTTATTGGTTTTTTACCGTCATCGGTGTCGTACTGGGTGTGTGGCTTTGTTTTCTCCTGAATCAGTTGACTTATAGCCTGGTTTTTGTTTTTGCCGCAGGACTGCTATGGTTTTACTCTGAAAGGTACCAATGCATTCCCCTGGTAGGCAATGTCGTTATTGCCTTTTTAAGTTCACTTTCATTCGGGTTGGTTTGGCTATTCTACTTTTTTGCTCTTAGGAATGATCCGGCAGCTTTTACATTTGTTCAAAGCGGTTTCCCACTTGTCAATCGTTTGGTTTTGATTTATATGGGCTTTGCTTTTCTGGTCAGTTTATTGAGGGAGATCATTAAAGACATTGAAGACATCGAAGGAGACGAGCGGTACGGATGCGGAACTTTTGCAGTTTCATTTGGAATGATAGTCTCCAGGCGTTTGGGCATAGCGGTAGCCATAATAGCACTTATATTTTCAGTTTGGACGCAACTGTTCTTTTTGAATGCTGAGTTTTGGCTTTTGTTTGGGTATTTCATTTTAATAGATTTACTGCTGATCACATTGGTCGTCAGGCTCTGGCAGGCAAATAGCAAAGCTCACTTCCACAGGCTGGCATCATTCACAAAACTGCTGATGCTTGTTGGAATACTGTCGATGGCATTGGTGTATTTTGAAGTATGATAAAGAGATTGCAGAGGAATTTAAAGTCCATGCTAACAGATAAACTAAATAATTACAACATTATCCTTGCTTCGGGGTCTCCCAGGAGAAAGCAGTTGATGGAGGAACTTGGAATTAAATTCAGGATTGAACCCCGGCATGTTGATGAATCATTTCCGGAAGGTATTTCACCGGAAGAAGCTTCAGAATATTTGAGTAAGCTAAAAGCAGAAGCCTTCTCAACAGAGGAACTTAATAATGATGATCTTCTGATTACTGCGGATACCATTGTGACACTTGAAGGGGAGATACTTGGTAAGCCTCGTGACAGACAAAATGCTGTCATGATCCTGGAAAAATTGTCCGGTAGGATTCACCAGGTTATTACCGGTGTCACGATGAAAACAAAAGACAGGATGCATACCTTTTCAGTTACCACTGATGTGGTTTTTAAGAAGCTGTCGCAAGCCGAAATCGAATATTACATCGATACTTTTCAGCCTTTCGATAAGGCAGGAGCCTATGGTATCCAGGAGTGGATTGGCCATGCGGCGATCGAGAAGATTGATGGATCCTATTTTAATGTGATGGGACTGCCCACCCATCGTTTATACGAAGAATTGCAGAAGTTTATCAAATAGTATCTTTTCTCAAAAAAAAAGGT
>JAUXDH010000143.1 GCA_030618545.1 Chlorobiota bacterium | reverse complement strand
GTCTTGTTTACATTCACTACCAAATCCCCTGCTCTGCTGTTCTCCCCTATCACCTGACCGGCATACACATCTTCATTGGAGTGGATATAAAAAACACCCCTGTCAATCAGTTTCCATATGGCATAGGGAATAGCCATGCCTGTTTCCATGGATATCAGCGCTCCGTTGATCCTTACTTTTATATCACCTCTCCATGGCTGGAATTCCTTAAACCTGTGGGCAATAATGGCCTCCCCTTCAGTGGCAGTGAGGATGCTGTTTCTTAAACCTATAATTCCCCTTGATGGGATCGTGAACTCCAGCATCATCCTGTCGTTTTTAGGTTCCATATGTTCGAATATGCCTTTACGTAAGGTGACAATATCGATGACCCTTCCGGAAAAATCTTCCGGTACGAGGATGGTTAAGCTCTCCACCGGTTCATGTTTCGTTCCGTCAATTTCTTTGGTGATCGCCCTGGGCTGGCCCAATTGCAGCTCATAGCCTTCACGGCGCATCGTCTCTACCAGGATAGAGAGGTGAAGAATTCCCCTTCCGAAAACCATCAGGGCATCGGGCGAATCGGTATCTTCCACTTTGAGAGCCAGGTTCTTTTCAATCTCCAGCATAAGCCTGTCCCTGATGTGTCTCGAGGTAACATACTTCCCTTCCTTACCATAAAATGGTGAATTATTGACTGTGAAGAGCATGCTCATGGTAGGCTCATCAATTTTAATCACCGGAAGTCCTTCAGGTTCTTCAAAGTCAGCAACTGTATCTCCGATCTCGAAATTATCCAATCCCATTATGGCTACGATATCACCCGCGTAAACTTCAGTTTTACATTTCTCTTTTCCAAGGCCTTCAAATCGGTACAATTCCTTTATCCTCGATTTGGTAACGGATCCGTCTCTTTTAACGAGTGAAACCGGCATCCCCATTTTCAGTATGCCTCTTGACAAACGCCCAACAGCTATCCGTCCCAGGTAGGATGAATAATCCAGCGAGGTTATTTGCATTTGGGCGGTTCCTTCCACATATTCGGCTTTCGGGCAATGTTCAATGATCTGGTCCAGCAGAAAAGAAACATCATCTGTTGGCTGCTGCCAGTCTTCTGACATCCATCCTTCTTTTGACGAGCCGAATGCGGTGGGAAAATCAAGTTGTTCTTCTGTGGCGCCCAGGTTGAACATCAGGTCGAAAACAGCTTCCTGAACCTCCTCAGGACGACAGTTTGGCTTGTCCACCTTGTTGATCACCACGATTGGTTTCAGGTTCAGATCAATAGCTTTTTGCAATACAAACCGGGTTTGCGGCATGGGCCCTTCGAAGGCATCAACCAGCAGCAACACACAATCAGCCATGTTAAGCACGCGTTCCACTTCCCCGCCAAAATCGGAGTGACCCGGAGTGTCAATAATGTTAATCTTCACATCATTGTATCTTACAGAGACGTTTTTGGAAAGTATGGTAATGCCGCGTTCGCGTTCCAGGTCGTTGCTGTCGAGTATGAGTTCACCCATATCCTGGTTGTCGCGGAAAAGTTTTACCTGATGCAGGATACGGTCGACAAGGGTTGTTTTGCCATGATCAACGTGGGCAATGATGGCTACATTTCGTATATCGTTCATAAATAGTTCTGATTCAGATTTTGAGGGTGCAAAAGTAATCCTTAAGATGAAACAGCAGATGTTAATGTTTTGTAAGATTCCGGTTAAGTTTATCTACTACAATCTTCATGGAAAGCTCATATTCGCAACCAAGGTTAATGATGCCACCCCGATGGGGCTTGATGCTTTCGTCGAATACAAACCCCGAGCTACACTCGGGGCTGATGATTGCGCACCTTTGGCGCTGAAATCTTAAAATCGCAATTATTAGAAATAGAAAGTCCCGGAGGGACGCAACAAAACAGCTCCAGGTGCCAACCTGGAGCTATTTGAGGATATGAGCCAGAGTGCCGTTGGCACGAAACAGCAATTACAAAAAACGTCCAAGATTAATATGTAAAAGACCTAATTTTGTTGGATGATTTTTATCGAGCGCCCGGAAACCAATCCCCACTTCAACATTGCTACAGAGGAATACATCCTGAAGAATTATTCAGAGGATATAATAATGCTATGGCAGTGTGAGCCATCGGTTATTCTTGGAAAACACCAGAACGCACTGGCTGAGGTTAACCTTGATTTAGTCAGCGAATCGAATATCCCTGTAATACGCAGAATATCCGGTGGCGGAACAGTATTCCATGATCCGGGCAATATCAATTACACTATAATCACTTCTGAAAAACAGAAGGACAAATTAATTGACTTCAGAAAGTTTACGCGACCAATCGTTGAATTCCTGGCAAGTTATGGCATAGTTGCCGGTTTTGAGGAAAAGAACAACCTGGTGATTGATGGCAAAAAGTTCTCAGGTAATTCGGCCCATGTCCACAAAAACAGGGTGCTGCACCATGGTACACTATTATTCAACAGCGACCTGGAAAAACTTGATGAGTTCGTTAAACCCAAATCGCTGGACATTGAGGACAAAGCTGTCAAATCAATCCGGGCCACGGTAACGAATATTTCGGATCATCTGGACGAAAAAATGGACGTTCAGCTATTTAAAGCTAAACTTCAGAAACACCTGCTTAAATATCATAAGATAAGCGAAGTAAGGAAGCTTACGGATGCGGACAAAACAGCGATAAATAAGTTAATCGAAGAAAAATACAGGCAATGGCAATGGAACTACGGGTACTCACCTTCCTTCGTTTTAAAGAACCGGATTGACGAACTCTCTGTTGAACTTACAGTGAAAAATGGGTTCATCGAGACCATCGATCTGATTGGTCCCCATAACCCTTCTATTGCTACTGCTCTTTTTCATGGCATTCATTACCGGCAAAAGGAGATAGAAGAAATGCTCTTAACGACTGAGGTGTCGTCTAAAGATATTGAGACCTGCCTTAAACTTCTTGGGTTTTAGTAGTGGCCACTAATGCACGAATGAAAGACAAATAATTCGTGTTTTCATGCCAAACTAACTTTTTTTAAAAGTACCACTTTGCGACCATTGCGTAACCTTATGTTTCATTGCGGTTAAATTTAATGCTTAACCGCAAGGGCCGCAATGGATTCGCAAGGATCGCAAAGTGGTGATCAACAGGTAATCCAAATAATACCATTTTTAATTCATGATGCGCCAAAAACCAAGCTTGGCATAACTTTATTTGCAGTTTATAATTTACACACGATCTGTCTGTCTAAGGTCTTTGTGTCTAAGGTCTTGGCTCTTGGCTCCTGGCTCATTTTTATATTAGCTTGGTATAAGATGTAATCCACTGTATTTATTTCCTAATTATTTATTTGATATTTGCATACACAATGGCAAGCCTGTACGAAAACCTGGATATTCTAAATAAAAGTTTTGAAGGAGAAATCCTTTACGATGAGTCCATCCGCCTGATGTATGCTACTGATGCTTCTGCCTATCGTGAGAAGCCTGTCGCCGTTACATATCCTAAAAACAAAGATGACATCAGGAGACTGGTGTTCTTTGCCAGGGAAAATAATACCTCCATCATTCCCAGAACAGCAGGAACTTCCCTTGCCGGACAGGTCGTAGGTGGTGGAATTATTGCCGATGTGTCCAAACACATGACCCGCATCCTGGAGGTGAACCAGGAAGAAAAATGGGTCAGGGTAGAGCCAGGAGTTATCCTGGATGAATTGAACAAACACCTCGAACCTTCCGGTCTGTTCTTCGGTCCCGAAACCTCTACCTCCAACCGCTGCATGATCGGTGGTATGGTGGGCAACAATGCCTGCGGCGCCCATTCCCTTGTGTATGGCAGCACGCGTGACCATACTCTTGAATTGCAAACCATCCTTAGCGATGGCTCTGATGCCGCTTTCAAGGCTTTAACAATAGAAGAGTTCGGAAAAAAATGCGGTGGTGATCAACTTGAAAACAAGGTTTATCAGGCTGTGAATAAAATACTGTCGGATAAAACCAACCAGGCATCCATCAAAAAAGAATACCCTGAACCTAAGCTCGAACGCAGGAATACCGGTTACGCCCTGGATCTGTTACTTGAAACAGCTCCTTTTACAAAGGCAAAAAAGTCGTTTAATTACGCTACCCTGCTGGCCGGTTCGGAGGGAACTCTGGCTTTTACAACAGAGATCAAACTTAACCTGGTCTCACTCCCACCTAAAAACAATGCCTTGGTTTGTGTTCACCTTGACTCAGTCTCCGATTCTTTAAGGGCTAATCTGATTGCCCTGAAATACAAACCAGTGGCAGTTGAGTTGATGGACAAGGTCATTCTCGACCTGACCATAGAAAACATAGGGCAGCAGAAGAACCGCTTTTTTGTGAAGGGAGATCCGGGAGCCATACTGATCGTTGAATTTGCAGAAGAGGATCCAAAAGAAATAACCCGGAAGACAACAGGGATGGAGGCGGAAATGCGTGCAGGCAACTTCGGTTTCCATTTCCCGGTAATCAAAGGAAAGGATATCAAAAAAGTCTGGGATTTGAGGAAGGCCGGACTGGGAATCCTGAGCAACATGCCCGGAGATGCCAAACCGGTACCTGTCATTGAAGACACGGCCGTTAATCCCGAGCTTCTTCCTGATTACATTGAAGAGATGGAACAGGTCTTTGCGAAGTATGATAAACAATGCGTTTACTATGCCCACATCGCTACCGGCGAACTGCACCTTCGGCCTGTATTGAACCTGAAAGATCAGGGGGATGTGGAGTTGTTCTATCAGATCGCGGCAGATACGGCCAGACTTGTTAAAAAGTATAATGGTTCGCTGAGTGGAGAACACGGCGATGGCAGGCTCCGCGGAGAATTTATCCCGCTGATGCTGGGCGACAGGAACTACCGGCTTTGTAAAGAAATTAAAAGCGCCTGGGATCCCGACAACATCTTCAATCCCGGTAAGATTGTAGATACGCCCAGGATGAATACCAGCCTGAGGTACGAGCCGGGTCAACCAACAAAAGAGATTGAAACTTACTTTGATTTCTCAAAAGACCAGGGTATCCTCAGGGCAACTGAGAAATGTAATGGCACGGCGGCATGCAGGAAGACATCTGTCATTGGCGGAAGCATGTGCCCGAGTTATATGGCCAGCCTGGATGAAGATAAAAGTACAAGGGCACGTGCCAATATTTTAAGGGAGTTCCTGACCAATTCCACCAAAGAAAATCCCTTCAACCACAAGGAGATTTACCAGGTGATGGACATGTGTCTATCGTGCAAAGCCTGCAAATCGGAATGCCCTTCGAGTGTGGATGTAGCCAAACTGAAGGCAGAGTTCTTACAGCACTACTATGAATCGAATGGGGTGCCGTTGCGGACAAAGATGATTGCCAACATTTCTCAGATCAGCAAACTGGGCAGCCTGGCTCCCGGGGTGTACAACTTCTTTAATTTGAATTCATTTACTTCCGGATTGGTGGCAAGGATGCTGGGATTTGCGCCGGAGCGGAGGTTCCCGCTTCTAAGTAAAATGCCGCTGGATAAATGGGTTATAAGGAATAAGAGAAGTCTGAATGGCCGCGAATGCGCGAATGGTAAGGTGTTCCTTTTCAACGATGAGTTTACAAGGTATAATGATACGGATATTGGGATCAAGGCTATCAGGTTGTTGACCAGGCTGGGATATGAGGTGGTGATTCCGGATCATTTGGAAAGTGCAAGGACTTTTCTTTCTAAAGGATTGGTGAAAAAGGCAAAGCAATTGGCTATCGAAAATGTCAATTCCCTGAAGGATGTCATTTCCAAAGAATCTCCTTTGATCGGTATCGAACCATCCGCCATCCTTTCCTTCAGGGATGAGTACCCGGAACTGGTAGGTGACGAATTGAAACCAGCTGCTGAGACATTAGGCAAAAACTGCCTGATGATCGATGAATTCATTGAAAGGGAAATCAAGGCCGGAAAGATCAAAAAAGAGCAATTCACAAAAGAGAAGAAACACATCAAACTGCACGGGCACTGCCACCAGAAAGCCCTGGCTTCCACTGCCCCTACCCTATCCTTACTTGGATTTCCTGAGAATTACACAGTTGAGGAAATTCCGTCAGGCTGTTGTGGCATGGCCGGCTCATTTGGTTACGAAAAAGAGCATTACGAATTGTCGATGAAGGTGGGTGAGCTGGTTCTTTTCCCTGCTGTTAGAGAAGCCGGTTCTGAAATCCTCATCGCTGCCCCGGGCACCTCCTGCCGCCACCAGATCAAGGATGGGACAAATCGCACGGCGCTGCATCCGGTGGAAGTGTTTTATGATGCTTTGCTCTAAATCTTTGCGGATCTTCGCGGGTCTCTGCGAGACTTTGCGTAATAGCTTGCATCCCTGTGTCTATTAACGATTTCAAGCTGTTACGCCAAGTTACGCGAAGGAGCGCCATGTTACGCAAAGAGTCGTTACCATTAACTACACCTAATAATTCAATAATTAGAAGCCTCAATACTCTTGCAGCATTTTTGATTTGTTGTACCTTTGCACCCGGTTTTTGGTCCAGTAGCTCAGTTGGATAGAGCAACAGCCTTCTAAGCTGTCGGTCCCAGGTTCGAGTCCTGGCTGGATCACTTAAACCACTCTGTAACGGGGTGGTTTTCTTTGTTTTAAGAGGTTTATGTTTTTCTATTCGTAGGTTATTTGGTAGGTAAACGCACCGCCACTTCAACCTCGTAAGCATCCATGAGCGTTGTTTGGAGGCTTTGTCAAGGGCGTGATTCCCGGAATAAGAAAGTCATCACGTTCATATACCCTTTACATGGCTGGAGATCGGCTTATTTTTTTTGAAGCGGTTGAAGGTACCCCTAGCTGTGTGTCTTATTCTCTTAACACTAATCGGACATGTAGGTGGGGGTACTTTTTATTGGTAGGTTATGCACTTTTATTCATCTTTATCTTCACTTGCTACTCCTTGTTTTGCACCAAAATAGTAACCAATGATTACAAAAATAACATTAGAGATAATTTCTAATTCAGTTTGTATTTCTGAACCTTTTAAAAGGTTGTGGATTACAACATAGCATAATGTTACGACTAACAATATTGCGATAATTCCAGCAGTATTATTTTTCTTTTCAAAAAAGTTCCCAAATAGTATTGAAATGAAACTTCTTCCAAATGTTCTGGCGTACCAGCTCTTTTTCTGTTCAGCCATAATTTAATGTCCCCCTACCCATTTTTGAATAATAATTTTTAATTCTTTAGTTCTTTTACCTGCTGTCCAGTTATTCAATTTAATATTGATGTTTCCATTAGTTTCAACGATATCAATACACTGGCTGAAATCACGCAAATTATTATACAATTCATCACATAATTCAATTGCTTTATCAGTGTTACCATCAGAAATGGAGTTTCTAAGCTCTTCAATTTTTTTCATGTGTATATTTTAATTGTGCATAACATTTGACTAAACTGCGTTTTAATGCCGTTTAGGTAGTGTTATGCATTTGAACTGTCTGTTAAACATCAATACGTAATGTTCACTTTCTTAACAG
>JAUXDH010000048.1 GCA_030618545.1 Chlorobiota bacterium | reverse complement strand
CCTTACGAACATCTGAATGTAGAGGAGCCTTACTCATGGTTGAAAACACCACGATGGAAAGGTTACCCTATGGAAGTTGGACCACTTGCAAGAATGCTTGTAGGCTATGCCTCCGGACGTAAAGATTTCCAAGAAGTGGTTAATGCGGCATTGCACCACCTGGATGTTCCGGTTACCGCTTTATTCTCTACTTTGGGAAGAACAGCGGCAAGAGGTCTCGAAACTCAGCTTGCCGTACAATGGTCAATGGAATTCTTTGATCAGTTGATCACAAATATTAAAAATGGTGATTCACGCATGAGTACCGATTACCGCTGGGATCCAAAAGACTGGCCCAAGGAAGCAAAAGGTGTTGGTATGACAGAGGCCCCGCGAGGTGCACTGGCACACTGGATTGTGATCAAGGACAAAAAGATCGATAACTACCAGTTGGTTGTGCCGAGTACGTGGAATGCTTCTCCAAGGGATGCCAAAGGACAAATGTCTGCCTATGAAGCCTCACTGATAGGTACACCGGTATCGGACCCGGAACAGCCACTTGAGCTGCTCAGAACCATTCACTCATTTGATCCCTGCCTGGCCTGTGCAGTGCATTTGTACGATGAGAAAGGAAGTTATGTGCATCAAATCCAAACCTTTTAGCTATGGACCCGCATGATCAGATTACCAAGACATTATTGCATCCTGTATACGTATGGGAGTTACCGGTAAGGTTTTACCACTGGATTAATGCATTATGTATTGTTGCGCTCTCTATTACGGGTTATGTAATAGGCAATCCTCCAGCTATCCAAAGTGCAGCCGAGGCTTCATATAGCTATTGGTTTGGAACCGTAAGGTTTGTCCATTTCATCTTCGCCTATATTTTCTTTTTCAATTACCTTTTCAGGCTTTATTGGGGATTTGCAGGCAACCGGTTTGCCAACTGGAGGAACTTTATACCATATACCAAAAGACATTGGGTTGATATGTGGGAGATAATCCGGGTTGATGTACTACAGGTGAAATGCCAGGATAATCCCAATCTGGGTCACAATGCACTGGCGAGTTTCTTTTACTTTTTGACGTTTCTTGCCTTTTCATTGCAGGTTTTTACCGGTTTCGGTATTTATGCAGCAATGAGCCATTCATGGCTGGCTTCACTTTTCGCATGGGTCCCTTCTGTATTTGGCGGGGATATACCCACGCGTGACATTCATCACATGCTAATGTGGTTCTTTATTCTGTTTTCGCTTGCACACGTCTATCTTGTCTTCTACCACGATTATATCGAACGCAATGGTGTTACCTCATCGATGATCGGTGGCTGGAAATTCCAGGAGGAAGGTAAAGAAGAAAGGGAGAAGGAACTGGAGAAATAGAAAGATCAGTACGCTTTTGATTCAGCCCATGGTTAGAACTATGGGCTGTTTTAATCGAAGTTAAACTTCGTGTCCGATGGTGAAGATTGCAGTTGGATCGAGATAAACACTCCATGATCCAACAAATTATTTACCTGCATCGGTACCCATAAAACTCAACATCGCATCCAGATCAGATACCTCAGTTTTCTGGTCCTCTTTCAGTGTATAAACTGCAAATCATTTATTTTTCGTAAAATAAACATCAAAAGTTTGTTTCACCTTCGCCTGGTAAAAGAGTCCAACAAGGTTTTTAGACCGCTCATTGTAGGTTAATTCATACGTAGAACCCTGATAATTAATATCATTTAAAACGACAAAAA
This sequence comes from Chlorobiota bacterium, assembly GCA_030618545.1. Lineage (GTDB taxonomy): Bacteria > Bacteroidota > Bacteroidia > Bacteroidales > F082 > JAADID01. The sequence goes on along the minus strand of JAUXDH010000048.1, from coordinate 15,819 downwards.
CCCTGAGCTTTTCATCATTCATACGCCAGCTTCCCTTAGCTCCTGCAATAGGGTTAGGATTAAAATAAGCGACTTCAAGCAAACCGTCATCTTTTACCGAGGTAATTTCAATCGTGTATGGCCCATCAGCGCGGAGCCATTTTCCGTTCAATGTTTTTGAAGCTATTGTGTGATCAGATTCTTTGTTTAAGAAAAGAACCCATATCGCCGGAATCAGAATAACAATAAATAATAACAATATCAGTCCTCGCTTCTGAGGTCGCTTTAGCTCTTTTCCATTTCTTTTGGATTTTTTAATTTCCTGATTTTTCATGGCTTTGTTTTATTTGATATCGCTTTAACGTGGTTTGAGGGTGCGGATCATGGTCATTTTGGCCGCAAATGCTAAATGTTTTTCTCAGCCAATATCAAAATTACTGCTTTTTTGCAAGTAATGGATTTTGGAAGATTGAAATGTTGGAACGTTGGAATGAGTGATGTAATTGTCACCCTTCATACTGAAAAGGACGTTAAACATAACAGATGAGGTCGTTTGATATGGGCTGTAATTTTTGGCTGAGGATTTAATCTTTAAGAAGTATTTCAAGATATCCCTCATATTTATACAACCGATTCCTCTTTCTTTCATCATAGTTATTTAGTATATCCTGATCAATAAATTTATTCACTATATTTTGGGCGTTTGGAAATTTAATGTTTAAGAGTTTACTAACATCCTCAATACCTACAACAGGATTTTCAAAAAGATAGTTGAATAGAATATCTCCATTTTTAGCAGATCGGCCAAGTGATTGTATTTTATGTAAGTCTTTCTCGCGCAGTTCATTAATTTCTCGCGCTAATTCTACAGATTCTTGTGATGTTTCTATTATCCCTTCCAGGAAAAACTCCACCCATCCTTTATAATTAAGATTTTCAGAAATATTAAGTAAGGCATTATAATAGTGTTTTCTATTCTTCTTGAAATATTTTGATAGGTATAATGTAGGCTTGCTTATTATATCTTTTTGATTTAAATAGAAGATGATTAATAATCTCCCAATTCTTCCATTTCCATCTAAAAAAGGGTGGATCAATTCAAATTGCGCATGAATAATTGCAGCTTTTAATAAGTGTGGAATATTATCGCTCTGATGAAGGTATTTTTCAAAGTTATATAAAAGAACAGTCATTTCATTTATTGGAGGAGGTACATATGTAGCAGTGTCAATGCTTCTGCCTCCAATCCAATTCTGAGATCTCCTGAACTCCCCCGGATTTTTATCTCTGTCCCGGACATCTGTTAATAGGATATTATGAACTTCTCTGATCAATCTTAAAGACAACGGTAAAGTATTTACCCTATTCAAACCATGATTCAATGCTTTAAAATAGTTCTCAATTTCTTTAACATCATCCGGAATCTCTTTACCCTTAATCCCGGCTTCCGCTTTAATAAAATCAGATAAAGTAGCCTGGGTTCCTTCAATTTGAGAGGAAAGGGCAGATTCTTTTCTGGCAAACATTTCTACAAAAAATGAAGGAGATATCAAGATGTCTGTAATTTCATCTAGTTTACCAATGAATCGATTAGCTTCCGATAGGAGGTTTATGAGGTTGATATCTAATTCAAATGGTAGTTCTTTTCCGAGGAAAACGGGAATAAATGCGTTATAACTTGCTTCCCCCATTTTTGTTTTTGTAAAATATCCTCTATGTGTTTTCATTATTTCAGTCGTTAATAACAAAAATCATATTAATGATTAATGATCTTAATCGTTAGTAAAGATAATAATATTAACGTTTCGCAATAGATATTATGAACGATATTTTAAAAGATTAAGACCCCGGCGAGGCAGGGATAAATTGGAATAACCAGTCATTGTATTCACCCGGAGAAAGGCAAATATCCTTAAAGGACGAGGGTTGTGCTGAATCTACCCGTAAATGCTATAGATACAATTGTAAAGTTAGCCATCAAAATCCAAAAAGATATTTACTGACCTCATCATTTTCTGATCCACACCTTTTTCCCGGTACGATCGAAATAAAATAGTTATGTGCAATTAATTGTACATTTGGAAACACCAGACACGGACACTTCTTTTAGATAGTCAATAACAGCACCATTTAATTCTATAACAGATTTTTCTATGGGTAACAAATCAAAACTAGATTGGCACAAAGTCCTTGATAACAAAGACCAACTTCACGAAAATCGAGTGGTTACTGTAACGGCAGGACACAAAAGCTTTTGCCTGACGCACTTTGAAGGTAAGTTTACAGCGCTCGATAACAAATGCCCTCACCAGGGCGGGCCTTTGGGAGAAGGCAGTATCGAAAAAGGATTGCTGCGTTGCCCCTGGCACGGCTGGGATTACCATCCATCAACAGGTAATGCTCCCGGATTCGACGATGGGGTGGAGGCTTTCCCAACAGAAATACGGGATGATGGAGTGTATGTGGGACTGGCTGCAGAAAAAGCCCATGAAACCACGGTCTCAGATGTTATGGTTGAAACACTTGTGAATTGGGGCCTCGATACCGTATTCGGAATGGTGGGGCATTCCAATCTTGGTTTTGCCGATGCCATGAAAAGACAGGAGGAAAAGGGTAAGCTCAAATACATCGGCATCCGGCATGAAGGGGCAGCGGCTTTTGCAGCATCTGCCTATGGCAAGCTCACCGGAAAACCTGCCGCATGCTTCGCGATAGCAGGGCCGGGGAGTACGAATATGTTTACCGGGATGTGGGATGCGAAAGTGGATCGCGCTCCACTGCTGGCACTAACCGGACAGGTCGCTACACAGGTGGTAGGCACCGGAAACTTTCAGGAGGTTGACCTGGTAAGCGCCTTCCAGTCGGTAGCAGAATTTAATCACCGGGTTCAATCGGACAGCAGGCACAGCGAGTTAGCCACGTTGGCTATGAAATACGCCATCCTGAACAGGGATGTCTCGCACCTGACTTTTCCTGATGAAATACAGGAGCAAGCTGCAGGAGAGGAGCAAGCCCAAACACCCGATGGACGCATCAGTTCGCTCAACATCTCACCACCGCAGGAAAGTCTTTCGAAAGCTATTGATCTGATTAAAGCTTCCAAAAGACCGGTAATCATTGTTGGTCACGGGGCACGGTTTCATATGGCCGGCATCATCCAACTTGCAGAACTACTGAATGCACCAGTGTGCACTACTTTCAAAGGTAAGGGGCTTATCTCTGATCATCATCCCCTCGGCTGTGGTGTGTTGGGAAGAAGCGGTACACCCATCGCTTCATGGTTCATGAATGAAAGTGACCTGCTGATCGTCCTTGGAGCGTCTTTCTCAAATCATACAGGAATTACTGATAAGAAACCTACCATACAGGTGGACTTTGATCCGATGGCATTAAGCAAGTTTCATAAAATCGATGCGCCCGTCTGGGGAGAAATATCTGTTACGGTTAGGTTGCTGAAAGAAGCGCTCGGTTCCGGTATTCAAACTGAAAACCAAACACCTCAGGTGGCAGGAAGATGGGATATCTGGCGAAAGGAGAAAAAGAAACGGCAGCAGGAAGACAGTGGTAAGGGTATCAGCTCTATTGCCGTATTTGATGCCCTGGCCAAACTAGCTCCTGACAATGCGGTGATCTGCGTTGACGTTGGAAACAATGCCTATTCCCTCGGCAGGTACTTCGAATGTCAGAATCAAAGCTTCCTGATGAGTGGTTACCTTGGATCCATCGGCTTTGCCTTTCCCGCGGCTATGGGCGCCTGGGCTGCAACAAAAGGAAATCGGCCGGTAATTGCGGTAGCTGGTGACGGCGGATTTGGTCAATACATGGCGGAGCTGACCACATCGGTGAGATACGGAATGGATATAAAGCTGATTCTGCTGAATAATTCAGAACTGGGAAAGATATCAAAAGAACAGCGGGCAGCAGAACTGGATGTCTGGCAAACCGACCTGCTGAATCCCAACTTTGCCGAATATGCTGAGAGTTGCGGTGCGTTGGGCATCAGGATCACAGCTAAGGATCAAATTGAGGATGCCATGAAGAAAGTTATTTCGCACAGCGGAACTGCCCTGCTTGAAATAATTACTGATGTAAACCTGGTTTGAAGTAAGGCTGCCGATTAATCTGTCGGTAAGCATGGACTGACAGGATAGGATGAAAGTGCCTAAAGTGCCTAAAGTGCCTAAAGTGCCTAAAGTGTCTAAAATGCCTAAAGTATAAAGTACTTCAATGAATACTCCATAACGAAAACGGAACTGAATAATTGATAATTTTGGTAATAGTTATTTAATTTATCAGACATGGAGCGATGAAACTGAAACTACATTTGAAAATATCCTACATCTTCAACATTATTTTGTTTTTGGTATTAACTTTCCTGCTGTTTCAAACCCAGTTATTCCGTTTTTACCCGGTTCAGGAATTACCAGCAGAAATTGAAAAAGAATTAGCGATCAATGGGTCAATGGCGCTCCTGTCAGAAGATGTTCCTGTTGGGGCCCTGCTTACCTATAAGGATAAAATCATCGGCAGTGGTTACAACACTGTTTTTCGTGACGGGAATATTGCCGGCCATGCTGAAATCAATGCAATCAATGATGCCATCGCTAAGATCGGTATTGAAGAGTTCCTTGATCTGGACAGGTCAAAACTTGAGATTATTTCAACCTTCGAACCTTGCGAGATGTGCAGGGGTGCACTGATTCATTACCGGATCAATAATGTGAAATTCCTAAAAGACAAGCCCTCTCTCAGATGGTTAAAAAGCGACCGTGCAGAAATGATGTACGAAATTCATAAAAAACAGGCAGGCAGAGAAAATACCCAGGATTCGTTATTCCTCCTGCATCCCCGTTACCCGGGTGGGGATTGATCAGGAGGTAAACTGCAATTGCTGTTATCTCTGTTCTAATTTGTTATTTTTGCTAATCACTACTTTTTTTGGATACTGACAACATACCGAAATTTTCTTCACCTAATAAAGACGGATTGGAACTCATTAAGTTTCTATTAAGGCATAAAAAGTTATTGCTCTATGCAATGATCATCTCGGTTATCGCATCTGTAGCAGTTACATTCATCATGAAACCATTGTACGAATCATCGAGTATTATATTCCCCACTCCAACCAATTCTCCGGACAAAATTCTGGCAGAACCGCAATTTGGTTATGAAGTTGATGCCGACTGGTTAATGCAGGTATTGAAATCAGAAATTGTCAGAGACTCCCTGAACAAAGCTTTTAACCTGGTTGAGTATTTTGACCTGGATTCTGATAAACAGGGATGGATGGATGATTTAAGAAAGGAATACGAGGACATGATAAGCTTTGAAAGAACAAGATATATGTCCATCGAAATAACGGCCAAAACACGTGATCCCGAGCTTTCTGCAAACATTGTCAATTTTGTAATTGATCATATTGATGGCATAAGAGAGAAAATATTTAAGGCAAACACTTACCAGGCCCTGATCCATTATGAAAATACTTTTTTTGATAAAAACGATTATGTAAACAAGCTTATTGACAGCCTTTACAGCTTGCGTGAAAATAATACCTCTGCCTCGCTAAATCTGCTGTACAACCAGATTAAAAACAAGCAGAAAGAGGTAAATAAATGGCGCAATGAGTTAGACAATATCAGAAATCAATACAAGTTTTATGATCTTGAAACCCGTATGGAAAATATCAATGCTAAATTAAATGATGCTCGCAGTATGTATACCGGGGAGACTGGGAAATACGAAGTTTATCTCAAATCCTATTCCGGGACGGACACATTGGTGATCAACACAATGGCAAGGATAGAAGGAGCTTCACGGAATATTAAGGAATTTGAGTCTGAAATTGCAAAGTTCGATACAATTAAAAAAAAGTATGAGGACCTTTCCGAAAAGATTCAGTCCGGCCTTACCCAACTCAGAAAACTTAACGAACAATATGAGAACACTGTTAATGCCTTTGAACCATTTACCAACAGTATCAAACTTGAAAGGCTTTCAAACGATTATGCCCACCAGCAGGTAATTCTCAACGAATTGCGCTATCAATATGAGACCACACTGTATAAATATCTCAATCCTGTTCCATCAGTTTATGTGATTAACAGAGCCGAACCGTCGTATGAGAAAGTGTCTCCAAAATTGTGGAAAAACGGTTTGATAATCATTCTTTCAACCATGACGCTTATCATCGGTTTGCTTTTACTTTTCGAACAATATAAATCGATCAGGTCTGCTTTAGATGAACCAACTGACTGAAATAGGGACCAACAAAACCATAATCTACAGTCTGGTTTTTATCTTTGTTTTATTCCTTACAATGGGTGTGGCTACCCAAAACCAGAAACTTACACTTATTACCTTAGTGATTGCCATCATCCCTGTTTTCTTTTTTTTAATCCTCTTTCGTTTCAAAATATTGGGTCTTCTCACGGTGATGATTATTCCATTATCACTAAAAATGGACCTGGGGACAGCCGTCGTTTCCTTGCCTGGGGAAGTCCTTATTTTGGGAGTGGCCTTATTTTTTTTGTTTTATTCGCTGAATAGAAAAGACCGTACTGACACCAAAGTGTGGAAGCATCCGGTTACCATATTAATATTACTCGATTTGGCATGGTCAGTATTTACAGGCCTGACCGGTGAACTCCCGATTATTTCCTTGAAAAGGCTGCTCATCAAAGGAATCTTTATCACTGTGTTTTACTTTTTTTTCATCGATCTTTTCAGGAATAAGGAAAACCTTGTTCGTGTATGGCTATTGTATGGGATTGGCTTAATTATCCCCGTTATATGGACATTGTCAAGGCATTCCCAATATGACTTTAGTAAGGTGGTTTCATTTGTAATGCCGCTTCCTTTTTACAATGATCATACCTTGTATGCAAGTTGTATTGCTTTCATATTACCGGTTATTTTTCTTTTGGGATTTAGATCAAAATGGTATGGTTTTCATCGAAATTGGCAGTTTATTTTTTTTGGAATCGGCATGCTTTTTCTGATCGGCGGATACTTTTCCTACTCACGGGCAGCGTGGTTAAGTGTAATTGCTGCTGCAACGGCAGGATTACTAATTGTGTTTTTACGGTTTAAGCCGATTCATTTCATTGCCATTGTCATAGCGGGTGTTGTATTAATATCCTATTACGGTAAAGATATTTACCAAAACATTGAAAAGGTTGATGACATCAGCAGAAAAGAAAATGTTGAAGAGCATTTTCGCTCTGTTATGAATATTCAAACCGATGCATCGAACCTTGAAAGGATCAACAGGTGGCAGTGTGCTCTGCGTATGTTCCGCGACAGACCCGTAACCGGCTTTGGCCCCGGCACCTACCAGTTTGTGTATGGAAAATACCAGATATCCCCTGAGATGACCCGGATAAGTACCAATCATGGCGAAAAAGGGAATGCACACTCTGAATACCTGATGTACCTTTCCGAAACCGGCCTTCCGGGACTGATATTTTTTCTATTGTTTATTTACCTCGTTTTTGCTAAGGCTTTAAAAATATTTAATTCCATTTCAGATAAGCCGCTGAAGTGGCTGATATTTGCGATCATGACAGGCTTTATAAGCTTTCTTGTTCACAGCGCCTTCAATTCTTTTCTCGATACCGATAAAGCAGCGATACTTTATTATGCAGCCGCTGCAGCAATCGTTTCAACTGATCTTTATCATTTCAATAAGAAAAAGTCAGCATCATGATTTAGTGACGCGTATCCAGGGAAAAGGGTTGATTTTTTTGCCTGAAATCTTTATTAAAGAATTTCGGATACTTTTTGGATTGTAAAGAATCCTGAAGGAGAAATCGCGCAATGAGTTATAGGTATGATGGTGGTAATACTCTGTCATTCCTTCAACACCCATGCTGGTAAAATAGTCATGGCTTCTGATCTTCGCTTCCTTTTGTTGCTTCCCGGAACTGTAGAAAGGACTATCCAGAATGTGAATTTCTCCATTGTTTGAAAGAAGCTCTAATAATCTGTTCAATAATATTTTGACATCAGGGAAATACTGAATGCTGCTGTTCAGAATGATGATATCGAATGAACCGGTTTCAAAAATATCCTCAAATATATCACCGTGAAGAAATACGATCTGATCATTGCTGAATAATTTTGCAGCCTGTATCAGCTCTGCTTTGTTAACATCCAGCCCATAGAGATTTGCCTGCGGTATAACCGATTTTAATTTTACGCAAAACCATCCGTTTCCACATCCCAGATCAAGTACTGTTGATGCTTTTTTAAGAGATGACAGGTATGTATAAAAACGATTGAGTGTAGCAGCTCTGTGTAACCATTCTTTGTGCAGCGGATGCGATTCAGGAAGATGGGGGAGCATTCTTACAAATTCATCACTGAGTAGCCGCCCTTCTTTTTTCCGGACATCCAGATAATTTTCTTCAAATATTTCTGAGCCGCATTTATCACCAGGATAGAGAACCCCATGTTCCTTTTTAGCAATATTTTTGTATGGCTTCATCAACTTGTTTTTCTATCTGTTTAACAGCATTAATCCTCGTAGCATTGCAGAGATGACTGCATGCTTAACCCCTTTATAGATTTTTCCTTCGGTAAGGAACCTGTGACTTTTTACCGAATGATTTATAAATCGGATGGCATGCCGATAATAGCCACTCCTGTAAGTTCTTTTAAAATCCAGTTGTCGATCGGAATAAGTCCCCCATTCACCCGGAACCTTAAGTCCTTTATTTTTAACTTCATCGTAAAAGGCTGTTCCTGGTATCGGGTAAGAAAGCGTAATAGTATAATGATCGGGATTCGCAATATTGAGGTGTTTGATTGTTTCCAGGATGTCTTTCTCGGTTTCACCGGGATAGCCAAGCATCAGGAATGTGCCGGTTTCAATACCTGATTCTTTTGTCATTTTAATCATATCCCGCACCACTTCTGTTTTTACACCGCGCTCCATTAAATCAAGCACTTTCTGCGATCCACTTTCAGCTCCTATCCACAACCTGAAACAACCGGTTTCTTTCAATAAGTTGATTATTTCCTCATCCATCCTGTCTGCCCGTGTGATGCACTCATATGAGATTTGGAGTTTTGCCGCTGCAACTGCATCCCTGAATTCAATCAACCATTGTTTGTTGATGGTGAAAACATCGTCCACTATCCAATACCTGTCAGCGGAATAGAGAGATTGCAGGCGTACCAATTCTTCTACAACCAACGAAGCAGAACGCCTGCGCAATGACCTGCCAAAAACTGCCTTGCTGCACCAGCGGCAGCTATATGGGCAACCCCGCATCGTGCTGATTGAAATCGAACTAAACCCATGAAATGATTTCCAGGCTGAAAAATAATCCTGCAGATCGATCATTTCAAAATCAGGGAAAGGAAGATCATCCAATGCCGGCATCATCCCTGGTTCTCCGGTCTCAATAATTTCCTGGTTTTCGTTTCGGTATGCCAACCCTTTCAGCTTGTTTACTCCGGCTAAATCCTGTTTGTCGAGCAACCTTATAAGTTGGAGGAATGTGTTTTCACCTTCTCCCGCCAGGCAAAAATCCGCGCCATGCTGAATAAACAATCTTGCATGATGCCGGACATCAGGTCCGCCAAGTACGACCTTAGTATTTTTCAAATCAACCTTGCCCCTGACATAACTTATTATTTTGAGAATATTTTGGCGGGTCATCAGGTTGACGTAAAGACCGAGATACTTAGGTTTTCCTTTCTCCAAAAAGGTGCATAATTCCGGGAAGGATTTGAAAGTGGAATCATAAATTTGACAGTGAACTCCATTCATTTTTAAAAATGCAGCAATATGAAGCAGCCCCTGTGGAGGATAGGGCATCATGATCTTGCGCTCTGCCTGATCTTCATGAAGGAAATAACCATGACTTAAAAGGGCCTTCATTTCTTTACCTCCATTTCGATAATATAATGGTCAGCAAAAGATGCTGCCGGTGAAATGTTGCTACACATCTTTTCAATCCGGTTTAAAACCTGAAGCATTTTTGGACGCTTTTTAAAGAAGTCGTCAAGATATGAAGGAGGCAGAAATATACCTAGCGGACGCTTTTTAATAATTCTGAAATTATCGTTGCTGACGCGCTTTATATCTGAAGTTGAATAATACCAGGTTTCCACTGATTTATTTCCAATCATCACAGCCAGCGACTTTGTTCGATTCCTTCGGAAAGCTTCTGAGAACTTACCCTTCAGTAAAAAATAAAAAGACTCCCAGAGACAAAATTTTGACATAATTACAGCTAGCAGGCGGCCATTTGGATTCAATAAGCCGGCAATTGCCGGAATTGCTTCCTGCAATGATTTAGGGCTAATGCAATTGAATCCTCCAAAGTTGCTAAAGACTAAATCAAATATCGTGTTGCGAGGGTAAGATTCAGGATTTGATATATCCAGTAATGCGAATGAGATTCTATGTTTAAAGCCGGAATCGTTGACTTTTGATCTTGCAACATCAAGCATTTTTTCAGAGGCATCTGTTGCAACTACATTGTGTCCCATAGATGCCAGCCATATTGCATCCTCCCCGGTTCCGCAGTTCAATTCCAGAATGTTCAGTTTTTCTCGTTTACCAATTAATCTTTCAAGATAAATCCAAACGATTTCCCTTTGCATTCTTCCGGTAGCAGTGTTTACAAATCCTGCATCATATTCTTCTGCTATCTGGTCAAAGGCACCGTGCATTGCTTCACTTCTTAAAATTAGATTTGGCCTGTTGGCTTCAACTTATTTCTGACAAGCCTGATAGCCGCAAAATAATACAGCACTGAAGCGATGTCGCGAACCCTTTCGTAATCCCATGCTGACAGTTTGAAGAATGAAGCTTTCAGGGATCTTATTCGCTGCTTTCGGCGAAAAACCATGTGTACGTAATGATGCAGGTGTCGGTAATAATCAGGGGAGAAACTCCCTTTATACATCAGGGCCAAATCGTTGGAGTCAGACCAATTGGATTTCAGACTGAGCTCATCTTTCACCTTTTCATGAAAAGCAGTACCGGGTAAGGGATATGATATAGATATGCCGATGTCGTCGGGCATTAAATCCAGAATCATATTAATTGTTTTCCTGATATCTTCCAGATCTTCGTCCAGATAGCCAAACTGGATAAAGAAGGCAGCTTTAACCCCGTTTTTTTGAAGGGCATACCTTGCCAGTTTAATCTCCTCAACTGTCTGGCCTTTATTCATGGCGTCGAGTATTTTCTGAGAACCAGATTCCGCTCCCAGCCAAACGATATCAGCGCCTGTTTTTGCCAGATCTTCAGCTACATTGTCTTTAATCACAAGGTCAGCACGGGATTGGATGGTATAGGCGAAATTTAATTTTGTATCAGTAATCAACTGCCTGAAGCGGGATATCCATCCTTTTGTCAGGCCGAAAATATCATCACAAACCCAAAAATGACTCACTCCATATTCATTGATGAGGTATGTCATTTCCGAGATCACATTTTCGGGGGATCTGCTGTTGTATTTCCTGCCATAGATTGGTTTGGCACACCAACTGCAATCGTATGGACAGCCCCTTGTGGTAGCCAGATTTAATGAAAAGTATCCATGATTTTTAGTCCAGATGTCCCTGTACCGTTTAATATCTGCTAAATGCCAGGCAGGTAGGGGCAAACTATCCAAATCGGTAATAACCGGCCTGGTCTTGTTCTTTACAATTGTTTCACCATTCCGGTAGGCAATGCCTTCAATTCCGGCTGGATTAATATGTCCATTAATTAGATTTTGATACAGTTCTTTCAATGTTTCTTCACCTTCACCCAGAATAATAAAGTCGGCTCCCTTTTTCAGATAATCTTCATAATGATCTGTTGAGTCCGAACTGCATACTATCACAATACAATCCTTTGACTTTCCAAACTGTATCATCTCAAATGCTGCATCCCTCATATTGGTGAGACACATCTTGGTCAGATAATTAAAGCCATCATCATAAATCAAAAGTACATCGGGCTTTTGTGAATCCATTAACAGGCTTACCTCATCAGTATCGTTTGAAAGGCAATTGTCGTGAAAAACAATTTCGGCGCCTGCTTCAAGAAGCACCGAAGCAGCGTAGAGTGTGCCAAGCGGGGGATAAAAGCGTTTTGATTTCCATTGTTTGGAATCGAACCTGTAAAAATAAGAGTGCGTTATAAGTACTTTAGCTTTCATCCGTTAGTTTCAATTTCTTTTTTTTCTCATAGTACCTGACATTGGCATTGAATTTTTCAAGGACTAAATTTTGAAAATTTCCAGGATGATATTTCGCTTCATCTCTTCTGAAACGAAAGCTTGACTTAAAAAGATAATTTTTTTTACCCTTGTACTTCCATGTCCAATATTTCACGGTGAATTTCATTGCAAGCACATCAAGCCAGTTTCCCAGGGAATTGGACATTAAATATTCCAGCATTCTTTTGAAAGCAGGATCAGGAGGTTCAATCTCTACTTTGTGATCCTTTTGTGGAAACTCCTTGTAATAACCCCTTACCCATTCATTCTTCTGATAGAACGAACGCATCAGTTCCAGGCCATAGACAGGAATCAAAGTGTTGATCTCTGTAGCCGTAAATACATTCCGGTCATTGATCTCAAGGTTATTTTCATCAATAAAATAATTCAGGCAAAAAAAGCGAAATGAATTCAGGAGGAAAACTTTCTTATAAAAAACCAGCATTGTGCGGGACAACCAAAGGCGTTCGGGTTTCGTTATGATAAAATAGTCAATATCCTTATAACTGTCCATGTAGCCTTTAGAAATTGAACCACTCAGGGCCACTGCCCGAATAAAGGGAAATTTGCTGATCAGCTTTGCCATTTGCCTGGCTTTAGGAATAGATGCCTCGGTGTTGTCCTGCCCCCTTTTACGTTTCAGGGCCAGGGCCTCATCATCCCTAACTGAATAGTAACCATTTAATTTGAAAATCAATCCCTTTTTAACCAATTCATCAAAATAAGAGTGGGTCTCTCCCTTGAGAGAACAATCTTTCACCAACTCTTCTTCGGTAAGCAGATGATCAAAAATGTCATAATACAACAATTGCTTTACAATGCGTGTATGATTGTTATCCGGGAGTATGCCTTGTGGTTTGCCAGTCAATTGAGTAGGTGATATGAATCAGGATTCAGGTGTGCAATCTTCCAGTTTGCTGAGTTTGTCTCTGAAAGTGGAGAGCTTTAACCCAAGTTTCCGTGCAGCTTCGCTCTGGTTACCGCCGGAACTTTTCAATGCATCCTCCAATAACCTGCTTTCCAGGCATTGCATCACAGCGTTAAACGGTATTTCACCTGAGCTAAAGCAGGAATGGCACAACTTAACGAGCCTGTCGATATGATCGAACTGCTGGTAATCGTCGGGCAGATCAGCTATCCTTATTTCCGTCTCAGCAAATAAGGAGGCACGCTGTATAACATTCCTTAATTCACGGACATTTCCGGGCCAGTGGTAATCTATCAAATGATCGAGGGCCTCAGTTGAGATGGTTAGTTTTTTTACTTTACCAAAACGCTTGAGAAAATGATCAGTTAAAAGCGGAATGTCACCTTTTCTTTCCCACAAAGGAGGTATCCGTATCTGCACAATATTTATTCTGTAGTATAAATCCCTCCTGAAAAGATTATGTTCAACCAGTTCTTTTATTTCAAGTTTTGAAGCACAAATAAGCCGTACATCCACAGGAAAAGAATTGGTGCCGCCAATCCTTCTAACCTCTTTTGATTCAAGAACCCTGAGCAGTTTTGCCTGTGTTTTAAGAGGTGTGTCATCAATATCATCCAGGAAAATGCTGCCGGTGTGGGCCAATTCAAACATGCCCTTTTTTTGATGGTCGGCATTGGTAAATGAACCTTTCTCAAAGCCAAATAATTCGCTTTCAAGCAGGTCGGGTGGGAGGGCGGCGAGCCCGATTTTAACAAATGGATTTTGTCCCCTGTTGCTAAGCCGGTGTATATAATCCGCGAAAACTTCTTTGCCTGTCCCTGTTTCTCCAATCAGTAAGATACTGCTGTTTGAATCGACCACCTTATTGATGCGGTGAATCAGTTCAAGCATCTTACTGTCTTGTGTGATCAGAGCAACAGACTGCAATTTGCTCATTCAGGTAAGTTTAAGGGACGATTGCGTTCCTCTTCCTCAAGTACTTTACTTAATTCGGTTAGGGCTGCAATACTTTCCATTGCACTTTCTTCGTCAAGAACAGTAAGGGCTGTTCCCACATGAGCCAGGACGTAATCACCGATTTCCGCCTCCGGTACCCATTCAACACACACTTCTCGTTTCACACCTCCAAAATCCACTTCAGCCATCTTCAATTCGGAGCTGTCATCGATGGATAAAATCCTGCCTGGCAAAGAAAGACACATAGGGAAATTTTTAATAAGACATTGCGAAAATATGGATAATCCGAGATATATGCAAAAAGGAGTTTAATTGGTCATTGGATAATTGGTTATTGGATAACTGGTCAGTTGCAAATGCCCAACGATCGCAGGAAGTCCACACGACCAACGGAAGTCCGTATGGATGGATAACCAATTCACTTTTAGAGAGTCTTCAGTCCTCAGCCGGCTGTCACGAGACGCAGGACTCAAGACTCCGGACTCGAGACTTTGTATTTTATATGCCGCGGATTCGCTGATTTTCTGGGTTTCATTAGCGAACCCGCCTGCCAAAGTGCAACGGCGGGCAGGTTAGCGACTAATAAACTATTCGTCTTTAATTCGTGAATCCTGCCATAGGCATTCCTTTGGAAGTGGCTCTCTCCATTCAATTGGGACAGGCTGATTTCACGCTGCGACGCTGCGATCGCTGCGTGAAATATTTAATCAAAGTTTACTTGTTGAGGATCAGTTTTTTGGTAAGTACCTCTTCACCAACCTTTAGGCTGTAGAAGTAAATACCCGGATTAGCCTGATTGTTCTCAGCATCCCAAACAAAGCTGTGCTGTCCTGAACCAAGATCCTGATCAACCAGGGTGTTTATTTTTCTGCCGGTCAGGTCAAATATATCGAGGCTGACATGAGCAGACTCATCAAGCTTAAGCTCAATGGTAACATTTTCCTTGAATGGATTCGGATAGGCCGATACGTTTGATACCACAGCCAGCCGGTCTTCGATACCTGTCCAGATATATCCAACATTAAAGAAATCCAGTATTTCAGCCATCATGGCATCTTTTGTTGATCCCATCTGATCGACGAAGCCACCAAAAATAACTGAAGTGCCGACTGTTCTGTAGACCTCATTTTCAAAGGCGACTGCTACTCCGTAATTCGGATCAGCATTGCTCATCACGAGCGTGGCTTCGGAAAGAGGACTTATTCTGTCAATGAAATTGTTCTCTCCTGCATAGCTGAATTCAAAACCTTCCAGAAAGGTGTCTTTCTCACCCAGCAGAGTAGAAGCATCATTTGATCCATCCTCATCACCCTGGATATAAAACATCGAATGAACGGAAGTGGGTTCATTGTTAAACCAGGTATCGCCGCCTTCCATATAAACACGTCCGCCGTTCTCAAGAAAAACTGCAAGCAATGCACCTTCATCATCGGTCAGGATGTGGTTGTAAGGATACACACCCAGCAACACAAAGATTGATTGGTACATATCCGGAAATTCAGGTATCTGGGTAGCTTCATCAGGGATGATGGTCAGCACATCCATACAACTGACCATGGTATCCATGGAACTGCTGTTTTCTGTAAAGTCAATGATCAGGGCTGCTTTCCTGCCAACGATGGTCATGAAATCTTTTTCAAAAGTGAGGTTGTGATCCGCTACAACCTGGAATACAAAATCCGATAGATGGCCTAAAGGAGTGTCTCCTTCAGCCGATACTTTAAAAGT
>JAUXDH010000219.1 GCA_030618545.1 Chlorobiota bacterium | reverse complement strand
AAAAGCTGATAAGATGCTTAACAATGTAACTCCGCAAATTGAACAGCATGCCAGATATTATTCCAACTGGGCGGGCTTAATGTGCGATTTTGTTTATGAACCACCGGAGATCGTTTTCACTGGCGATAAAGCAGAAAACCTGAGAATGGAATTTGATCACTCTTATCTGTATGCCCTTGTGGCCGGAAGCAGGGTGGAAAGCGAAATGCCGCTTTTGAAAAACCGGGTATTGAAAGATGAATCCCTGATTTATGTGTGCCGGAATAAAGTATGCAAATTGCCGGTGAAAACGATAAATGAAGCAATAAATCAATTCTGATAATCTATCATTAAATCATTGCGATCATAGCGCATTCATGGCGCCCATTGCGGTTAAACAATTATTTCTAAACGCAAAGGAGCATAAGGATACGCAAGGGACGCAATGAGTTTTGAACCAATTATCACTTTACAATTAATTTGAAAGAGTAAAACCTGCCACTGCTTGAAAATTGAGTTGGAATAACGATACTCCTCCACCTGCGAAAGGGAGGTGTCCGTCAGTTGACGGACGGAGGGGTCAAAATCCAGCCACTCCCCCATCATGACATCCAAATTCAAGCCCCTTTTATTTTTTTTAACAGAAACCATTCAGTATCAACATCAAAATATTGTATATTCGCCGCCCGAAATATATTTCAAATTACCATATGACAATGAAAATTATCAAAAGATCAATATTAGCAATTGGAGTTGTATTCCTGTCGATAGGAATGTTTGCACAGAGTGTGGAAGATGCAGGAGCAAAATACAACGAAGGAAACGAGGCTATGAAAGCTAAGCAGTATTCAACTGCCGTAACAGCTTTTGAAGATGCACTGAAAATGGCCGATGCGGCCGGTCCTGATGCGGCCGACCTCCATAGTAGCATTGAAAAGCAATTGATGAATGCCTACTACAGGAATGGCATCTCAAAGTATAAAGGAAAAAAATACGACGCATCTGTTGCTGAGCTTGATAAAAGCCTTGGTATAGCCAACAAAATAGGTGATACTGCTATGGCAAATAAACTTGTTGTGATAATGGCAAAAGTACTGTCGAGTAAAGGCATGTCATTGATCAAGAAGAAAGATCTTGATGGCGCCTATGCTGCATTTGAAGAAGCACATAAAGTAAAATCAACCTGTGTAATTTCTTACTATGGCAAGGGAATTGTCTGGAAAGAAAGAGGCGATATGAACAAAATGATGAACAACATGGACAAGGCCATCGAACTGGGAGCCCAGGAGCCTAAAATGGATAAGTATGTGCAAAAGGCAAAGACTGCTGCTTCCAAAGCGCTGGTTGCTGAAGCCACTGAAGAGATTACCAAAGAACACGGTAATATTGCTGCAAGACACCTGAATGACTCTTTCAAATATAAAGCCGGTGATGCTGACACTTACTACTACCTGACCATTGCTTACAACAAATCAAATGAATTCAGCAATGCGGTGGAAGCTGCCAACAAAGCAATTGGCATGAAAGAAGGCGACAAATCAGACATCTACTTTGAATTGGGCCTGGCTCTCGCCGGAAAAGGTGATAGTGATGGTGCGTGCAGCGCTTTTAAAAAGGTAACAGGCGGAGCAAATGCAGAATCTGCCAAGTACCAGATCGAGCAGGTGCTCAAATGTGGGTAATCCGGGTTAAAAAGATAAAGAGAAAAGAGTGGTCGGGAGGCTGCTCTTTTTTTTATACCGAATCCTTACATTTGCCTTACTCTTTTGCTCTTTTATGCCTTATTACTTAAAAATTATTTCTGTTTTTCTGCTGGCAACTGTTAAGTTCTTTTACGCACCACTCTATGCATACCTGATCGAACTAAACCTGACAGATTCAATCATTACAATTGTTTCAGGTGGGGTAATTAGTTTCCTGTTTTTCTATTACATCAGTTATTTTGTGATCGTTTCAACAAAGTATGTTAAACCTGTGGCCGGTAAAATAGTCCCCCGGCCATTAATAAAAAGATACAACGACTGGCTTGAGAAAAGAGAAAACAAAAGACAAAACAAGCGATTGTTCACCCGTAGAAACAGATTCATGGTCAGGCTAAGAATGGTTGGAATGTGGGCTATTATTTTTACGACTCCTGTTGTGATTTCAATACCTGTGGGCGCGTTCCTTCTCCGTAAATACTACGAACACCGACACGGTGTGGTATGGTTGGCTGTTGTCGCGATTATCGTGGAAGGAATCCTGCTGTGCTGGCTGATATGGAACGTACCCGACTTAAGACCATAGTGTTAAAGAATAGTTAAACATGGTTTTTTAACATCTTCGCACCATTGACCCTTTTACATTTGCTGATTCCATGTTAAAATATTTATTCACCATAGCTGTCTTTGCCTTGTTTGTTTCCATTGGAATTGCTCAGGAAAACAGCATTGTGAATGAGCGTATGCTTTGGTCAAACCTCAGGGAGATCTGTGAAGTAGGAGGAAATACGTATTCCACCTTTTTTAATCGATTTGAAGGAGACACCCTTGTTGAGGGCAAGACTTACAAAAAAGTTTTCATTTCAGAAGATGAGGCTGCCAGGTTCTGGATTTTTACCGAAGAACTGGTAAGGGAAGAAAATGGCAGGGTATATTATCGTGATCAGTCAGGAAATGAAGGATTGATCTATGATTTTAATCTTCTCCCCGGAGATGAAGTCACGGTAACAAATACCCTCGCACCCGATGGATTGAAACTTACTATGGTGGAAATAGATTCAGTTGAAACGTTTGACGGTTACCGAAAAAGATGGAAACTGATACTGGATGAATTCTCCGCGCCTGAATACTGGATAGAAGGAATTGGCAGTGAATCGGGGGTGCTGAACAGTGGAATTGGTGTATTTCTAGGTATCTGTGGGATCTATTACCTTCTGTGTGCTTCAGAAGCTGGCAATCAGGTTTACGTAAATCCATTTTACAATACATGTTACTATACCTTGCTGGATGATGGAGATGGTTTCGTGGAAAAGACTGAACTCCCTGAAATAAAATATCTGCCGCGATCTAAAACAGTTTCTATCAGCTATCCTGCAAAAAGCAACGGACAGCTAATAATTACCGGCATATCAGGAAAGGTGATGTTGAAATCGGTTATCCCGGCAGGTCAGAGCACATTTGATTGCTCTTCATATCCTTCGGGAATTTATGTTGTTACTTTAATCGGGAAAGAATCAATTACCTCTGCCAGGCTAATATTCTATTAACAAGCTTTCACAAACTTCATTATTTTTTATTCGTTAATTTGTCAATCAAAATCTAACGAATGACACCCACCCAGGAGGGAGCAAACAATTTTTACCATAAGCGAATACAATCTATTGGAAATGATCTGGCGAAAACCAGGCGGGTCATCCGAAAGACATCAATATTTCGCCTGTCTGCCTTTTTCTTAGCGATACTTGGAATCTACATTGGATCAGCCTATGGCTGGATGGTTGTAATCCCTTTGGCAATTGCCGGCTTTGGCCTGTTTATTTATCTTGTCATCCGGCATACCCGATTATTTAAACGAAAACGATGGCTCGATACCCTGCTAAAAATAAACCAATCGGAA
>JAUXDH010000204.1 GCA_030618545.1 Chlorobiota bacterium | reverse complement strand
GCCCTTTTTGAACTTCCTGGAGTTGCTTGCCAACAGTCTCAAATGATTGACTTAATCTTTCATTTAGTGTCTTTTGAAGTTTTTCATCAACAGTTTTCCGCATTTCCTCAAGCTGCTTTGTATTGTCTTTACGAATGGACTCAAGTTGTTTCTCAACAGACTCTTTAACCTCTTTTACGTTTTCAGTAGTCTGCTTGTTGATTTCGGTTTGCTGACTTGAAAAATCGCTAAACTTTTGCCTTAGTAATTCATTAAGTTCTTTAATATTTTCCTTGAATTTATCTTCAAATGACTTCAAAGTATTTGCAAGTTCTTCTCTGTTTTTAATTGAAATGTCATTCGTTTCAGTCCTGTTTCTTTGAAACTCATCCTTAATTGACTTTTCAGTCCGATCAAGAGTAGAGTCAAACTTAATCATCGAATCTTCAATACTTTTAAGCTGGGATTTGATTTCGATTTTTGGCTTTTTTAATAATACAATTGCAATGTTAATCGCCACAAGTATTATCAGTACTATCAATAAATATTCATTCATGGGTATTAATTATTTGAACATTAACTTTTACTTATAATGTATCCTTATTTCACAGGCACCAAACCTTCTCGGTCCTATCCTTCTATCTTCTGCTCGTAAATTTTACTAGCTAATTTTTGTTGCCAGTGTTATTAGTTTATCCTGTTTTTATTATCTAATTTTTGATGTTGAATGGCACACGCATACCAACCATGATGTTTCGGCCCATATTGTAAATTCCAATGTCCTGAAGTGTGGAAAGATGATCATAATATTGGATGTTCAGCAGGTTGGAAGCTTTGATGTTAAAACTCAGCCTGTTTCGCTTTAGCTGCACATCAAATCCGAAACCAAGGTTCACAAGATTGTATCCGGAGGTAGTTGTTTCGAACCTGGCAGGATTATTTTGCGCGAACACAAAATCAACACCGCCTTCAAGATAAATGTCTCTCAGCCCTTTCCATCTCTGTTTTTCAAGTCGGATTTCAAGATACAGGTCATTGGCAGGAATACGTGGCAGGTACCCTCCCTCAGCATACTCGCCATAAACCTGCGAATAGGTTGCGACAAAATGAAGCCAGTCTAAAGGGTGGGGATGGATGTGGAGTGATGCTTCTCCTCCGTAAAGCCTTGAATTTGCCTGCGAATACCGGTAAACTCTATCTCCATCCTCAGTGGTATCTGATGTTGGAGCAAGATGAATGTAATTGTAAATGTGGTTATAAAAAACAGAAATGTCCAGCGTGGTGTGCCCGGTATGTAAATGATAACCCAAATCAAACTCCAGGTTTTGCTGCATATTTAATTCCGGATTTCCTTCTTCATAGCGAATCCCATGTCTGCCATGTTGGGTAAGTTCGGCAAGGTTAGGACTCCGGAATGCTGAAGCAAGATTTAGCCGGATAAGGTTCGTTTCGTTAATATTCCAGGTCGTTCCAAGGGAGGCGCTCAAGTTGTCAAACTGACCATCATAATGAACATATTCCGGTTCATCTTCGTCTTTTTCTTCATCGCCATGACTGTGCCCTCCCCCAGATTCCTGGTATGGAACGTTAATATTTCGGTAACTATACCTGAGTCCGGCTTCCAGTTTTAAGCTGCTGAACGTATATTGGAATAATCCATAAGCAGAAAAGTCATTCATGTAAGCATCCGGCAATACATGATCGGGAGCGTCCCCGTTTTTGTTGTCCATAAACATTCCTTGCAGGCCAATAATATACCTGGCTTTCTCATTGATTGAATGTGAGACTTTTGCCGTATATGAGAAAGTTTGCAAGGTCATATTGACCAGCGTAAAATGCTCACCCGGCTCATCTCCCTTTAACTGCCGGTTGTTGTTTTGATAAGAAAGGTCAATATCGAGTTTGATTGAACCAAGGAAAAAGCGATTTTGTGAAATAACCAGGTTGTCGGTTAAATCCTGGAACCAGAATTCATTCTTTCTGCCGTTTTCAGTTACTGTCTTCAAGGCCGGTTCCACAGACATTCCGAATTTATTTTTGTTGTGTTTGTAGAACAACCTGAATACACCGGTTTTCCTGATAAGCCCCAGATCGGCATTTACATTGTAACCATTAAATCTTGTGTTTGGCGCAAACTGCTTATTGCCCTGAATATAGTCTTTGTGCGAATTAATCCCTCCTCTGACTCCCCAGACAATACCCTTTTGGTTTCCTTTGATGCCAAGATTCGAAAGCAAACCAACCGTGTTGCTGAAATACCTCAGATCATACTTACCGTTGATGGTACCTTTTGACGCGACAGGTTCTCGTATGAGGTTGATCACACCGCCAACAGCCCCTGACCCATATATCAGAGAAGCCGGCCCTTTGATGATTTCTACTCTCTCCAGTCCGTTATCATCAATTAGATAAGGATGATCCTCCGAGAACTGGTAGTTCTGCAAGGGAACACCGTTGTTGAGAAGCAGTATGTTGTTTAATGACAGTCCGCGAATGACAGGGGTGACGACTCCGGGACCTTTGGAGATCATGCTTACACCTGGGACTTCTGTAATTGATCCGATTAAGGAGGGTGCACTTGTTTTATTGATTTTATCAATTCCGAGCGTGCTTATTTTTATCGTGTTATCATGTTGTGTGCTTGTAAAGTTACCCGAAACCACCACTTCAGCGCTTTTCAGAACAGCAGTTTCCAAAGCGATGTTGATTTGCTTTGCATCACCATCAAATGAAACCTGCCGGTGCCTGGTTTCATAGCCAATATATGAGAAGTGCACAATAAACTGACCTGACGGAATACCGGTTATCGAAAAAATCCCCAAGCTATCAGTAACCGCTCCTGTTGATAATTCATGGATGTATACGTTTACTCCGGGGAGAGGTTCACCACTTGATTTTTCAGTTACTTTTCCTGAAATTGAATTTTGGGAAATACCGGCAAAAGTCAATAATAACAGAAATAGTAATAATAAATAGCTGCCCTTACCAATCATAAATTCAGTTATTTTCAAACCAGATAAAGTAAGTACAAATGTAAAACAAGCGCACCAGAGAAAGGTAAATTACAGCTTAATCTTTTTGAGGAATATTTTTCAGCACATCGATGGTCAGGTCCCAGAATTTCTGAACGGTTTCTATCTCCAGCCTCTCATCAGGGGAGTGGGCGCCCTTTATTGTAGGCCCAAAAGAAACCATATCCATTCCCGGGTATTTATCGCCAATTAATCCACACTCTAAACCTGCATGGATCGCAAGCACTTCCGGATCGGTTTTGAATAGCTTTTTGTAAGATACTTCTGTGATGTCAACTATTGCCGAATTGGGGTTGGGAGCCCAGCCGGGATATCCGTCGCTATGCTTGATCCTCGCACCGGCCAACATGAAAACACTGGCAACCATATTGCAAATGTCAATCTTTGCATATTCAACAGAACTGCGCTGGCTGGTGGTGATGAGGATTTCATTTTCTTCCATTTTAACTGATGCCAGGTTTGTAGAGGTCTCTACGAAATCTTCAATATCCTGTGACCAGGCAATCACACCATGGGGGCATGCATAAACTGCATTCAGCAAAGCGTTGGTAGAGTCTTCATCAATGATAAATTCAGGCATTTCAACTTTTGAAACGGTAAAATCCAAATCAGGTTCTGTAACATGAAATTCAGACCGGAATATTTCGCGATAGTTTTGAATACAATTAATGATGTCAGCTTCTTTATCTTCCTCTATTAGCGCAATGGCGAATGCCTCCCGGGGAATGGCGTTTCTGAGATTTCCACCATCAAAACAACTTAGCTTTAACCCTAACTCATCTTTTGACTCCCAGAGAAACCTGTTAAGGATTTTGTTGGCATTGCCTAATCCCTTTTGGATTTCATCCCCCGAATGGCCTCCTTTTAATCCTGAAACCATGATCTTGTGTGCGGAGTATCCTTCAGGCACCTCCTGCCTGTCAAACGGCAACCAGGCCAGGGTGTCCTTACCACCGGCGCATCCAATGAATAATTGGCCTTCATCTTCGGAATCCACGTTGATCAGGATATCGCTTTGAAGGAAACCAGGCTGTAATTCAAAAGCTCCTGTGAGTCCGGTTTCTTCATCCACTGTGAACAAACATTCGAGCGGTCCGTGAACGATGTCGTCCGCGGCAAGGATAGCAAGTTGGGCGGCAATGCCGATGCCGCAATCAGCTCCTAGTGTCGTGCCGTTGGCATAAACCCAGTTGTCCTTAATAAAAGTATCAATGGGATCTCTCCCGAAGTCATGGACCTTATCGCTGTTCTTTTCGCCAACCATATCCACATGGCTTTGCAGTACTACCGATTTCCGGTTTTCCATACCTCGTGTAGCAGG
>JAUXDH010000197.1 GCA_030618545.1 Chlorobiota bacterium | reverse complement strand
GGACATACCCATGGTTTCCAGTTTGGTATAGAGACACCCGGTATTAAATGGAGCCCGGCCCAATGGATGTACAAGCATTGGGCAGGCCTTTACCAGGATGGTAATTCGGATCGGTATCTTTATGTTAACAGAGGACTTGGTGTCATTGGCTATCCGGGCCGCATAGGCATTCTACCGGAAATTACCCTTATCGAATTGGCCGCCTAAAGACTCCTTTCTTTAACATTCTTGTCTTTTCTTGAAATGATTAGTTTGATTTGCTGAAAAATGAATTATTTTTATAGAGGTAATTATCTATAAAAACAGCCATGAAAACTGCTTCAACCTTTCTCTTTCTATTTATTTTTTCTTCTACTTCAATATTTGCACAGGTCTTTGATATGGTGTGGCAAACAGACAAGGTCTTGAAAACACCCGAGTCGGTATGTTACGATGAAGTCCGGGATCAGATCTACGTCTCTAATATCAATGGCAAACCCCTTGATAAGGATGGTAATGGATTTATCGCGCTTTTGGCCAGGGATGGTAGCATTACAAAAATGAAATGGGTTACAGGAATAAATGCACCAAAAGGAATGGTTATCCTGGACAGTTTACTTTATGTTACAGATATTGACCGGATACATAGAATAGATATTGCCAGAGCTGAGATTGTTAAGACATTCAATGTGGAAGGAGCGAAGTTTTTAAATGATATGACAGTTGATGCCCAGGGAATGATTTATATATCTGATATGACCAATAGCCAGATTCTCAGAATTAAGAATGATACAATAAACATCTTTATGAAAGGTGAGGAGTTAACCGGTGTGAACGGTTTGACTTTTAACAATAATAAACTGATGGTTGGCACAAAAAACCAACTTCTTAAAGTGGATCCCGCAACCAAAAGTTTCAAGGTTCATGTTGACGAAACCGGGCCAATAGACGGACTGGTGGCGGTTCATGGAAACAAATACGTTATTTCAGATTGGTCCGGTAGAATTCAGATGATAAGTCCGGGAGAAAAGGTCATTCTTGGTAATTCAACTGACGACAATATCCAGGCGGCTGACCTGGGTTACATTCCTGAAGATAAGCTGATATTGATACCCACCTTTTTCGATAACAGGGTCGTAGCCCGTAAGCTGCCTTAGCATTTATTTGTTAAATTTCTCTTAAAAAGCATTTCTCTGAACAAAACCCAGTAAGGAATGTTCTTTCTTTACGACAAAATCTTAATTAACTAATTAAATTCAAAATGCTATGAAAAAATTCTACAAGTTTTTATCGGTTCTTGCAATCCCATCAATCATTCTTCTTTACAGTTATTCCGGGGGAAGTCCGGGTGGCAGGACAGGTTCACCGGGAGACGGTGGAACATATTGCACACAGTGCCACAGTGACTTTGCTGTCCAGGAACAGGAAGGGTGGATCAATACAAATATTCCTGCAGTGGGTTATAATCCTGGCGAAACCTATACGGTTTTCGCATCAGGGAATTCTGAAGCTGTTGTTAAATTTGGATTTGAAATCACTGCAGAAAACAATTCCGGGGACAAGGTCGGCAGTTTTACAATAACCGATACGGATCGAACACAATTTACCAATGATGACGATGCTGTTACACATACTCAGGCCGGTAATGTTCCCACCGGAGACTCAAATATATGGGAAATGGATTGGACAGCTCCGGCAGGTGGTGGCGACGTCACATTTTATGCAGCTTTTAATGCGGCAAATGGTAACGAAAATACCGGTGGCGATCAAATATACAGCTCCAGCCTTTCTGTTTTTGAGGCTACCGCAGGTGTTGAGGATGATTTACTTGCCGACAAAGTGAATGTTTATCCAAACCCATCGTCTGATTTCATTAATATCAGCCTGCCAAACGGCGCTGAAATAAGAGTTGTGGATATGCTTGGCCACGAGATTGTTTCGAGAGAAGATGTTTCAAGCCTGGAAAGATTAGATGTTACCGGATTAAAAGACGGTATCTATTTCGTACAGATACTTTCTGATGGCGCTCAAACAACCAAAAGGTTCCTGAAGAACTAGGGACTAATCTTACAAAATACTCCGGTGCATCCGGGAAATCAAATTGCGGATTTTTACTGCAATTGTTTTTCCGGGTGCATTTTTTTCTTGCTGATTTTCGCTATTTAATCATGCAGAAATAAACCTGTCATTCCGTAAAAAATTACATCAATACCCTGACTAATTTATCATTTTAACAGATTGTAATTTCTAGATTTACGAAAAATGTACATCTATGGAAAGAGTATGCCTGGAGTGTGGTACGATACTTTTGGGTAGGATCGATCAGAAATTCTGCAATGACCAGTGCCGCAATACCTTCAATAACCGGATAAATAAAGATGAGACCAGTTACATGAAAAATATCGGTCGTGTTCTCAGGAAAAACAGGCGCATCCTGAAAAAACTGAATCCAACCGGTAAAGCCAAAGCCAACAAAATAGTGCTGATCTCCATGGGGTTCAATTTCATGTTTTTTACAAATGTCTATAAGACAAGGCAAGGTAAAGTTTATTATTTCTGTTTTGAATATGGTTACCTGCCGCTTAAAAATGATTACTTTGCCCTTATTAAAAATAAACAAGCCTGATGATGCGCCGATTTTTCTTTTCTATTGTATTAATCTTCCCATTTATGTTATCTTCGAATGCACAGGAAGTCACTGATGTGGCTATTGATAAAGAAATGGAATACCTGAACAAGTTGTACCTCCATCTTCACCAGAATCCTGAATTATCTCTTCAGGAGAAAAACACATCGCTAAAGATGGCTGAAGAATTGAGACGACTTGGGTTTGATGTTACAGAAGAATTTGGCGGATATGGAGTGGTGGGTTTGCTGAGAAATGGCGAAGGACCAACGATTCTGGTCAGAACCGATATGGATGCCCTGCCGGTTACAGAGGTAACAGGTCTGTCCTATGCAAGTACTGTAAAAGCTATTGATCATTACGGTAATGATGTCGGCGTGATGCATGCCTGTGGACACGATATCCATATGAGTGTCTGGATCGGTACAGCCAGGGTACTGAGTGAGATGAAAAACAAATGGAAAGGAACCTTACTATTCATTGCCCAGGGGGCTGAGGAAATGGGTCTGGGAGCAAAGGCCATGATTGATGCCGGCTTGTTCGAAAAGTTTTCCAGACCTGATTACAACCTGGCCATCCACGATGATCCCTCTATTCCTGCGGGGAGTGTGGCTTTGTACCCTGGATTTATTATGGCGAATGTTGACATGGTTGATATCACTGTCTTTGGTGTGGGTGGACATGGAGCGCTGCCTCACAAAACCATCGATCCGGTGGTGATCGCATCCAGGATCGTTTTAGACCTCCAGACCATTATCAGCCGTGAATTGTCACCCCTTACCCCCGCAGTAATAACTATCGGTAAAATAGACGGAGGCACTGTCGGAAATGTGATCCCTGAAAAAGTGGAAATGCAACTTACAGTCCGTTCGTTTTCGGATGAAGTAAGGTCTGCTATTTTTGAAAAGATCGAAAGGATATGTAATGGCATTGCTATGGCATCAGGAGTGCCTGAAGATAAGATGCCTGTTGTAAAGGTTAAAGATCAGTTTACCCCGTCACTGTACAATGACCCTGATTTAACCGATAGAATAAGAAGTGTGTTCAACGGATGCCTTGGGCAGGCAAATGTATTTGATTCTGAGCCCAGAATGATAGGCGAGGATTTTTCCAGATACGGCAGGCAGGAACCACCGATTCCTTCATTGATGTTCAGGCTGGGAACAACCGCTCCCGATCTCCTTGAAAAATCAAAAAAGGGAGAAGCGGAAATCAGCGGATTGCACTCCTCTAAATTCGCTCCCGACTACAGCCTAACCATCCGTACCGGTGTGAAAGCCATGAGTTGCGCTGTGATGGATTTATTGAATGAAGGTAAATAAGATGATTTGAAAAACCCATCGTCACTGCATGGAAGCACTTCAACTTCCATGATACAGTTTTCAGCAGGTAACCAACACCATAGTGATGCTAAACGATCAGTCTCTCCTTAAACGGCAAAAAGGTCATGAAATCAGCATGGTGCACCACGTACGCTTCAGTAGTTCGTTTCACCATATTTCCTTCACCTGCATGTGTAGCAATGATATGGCAAACCTCAGCAGGAACACCACATTCTTCCGCAATGCTTACACCGGTAAAAGGATGACGCAGGTATTTGCCATAAGTTCCCTGTATGGCATTCCCATTTTCATCAAGCACATACTCCAGCAATTTCGCCACATCAGCAAGAATGGCACCGGCAATAACCACATCCATATTTACCGGAAGTTCTCCATGATACATGGCGTTGATGGTATTCCCTGCATCTTTTGCAATGTGAACCACAGACCTCTTATGATCCATAAAAGTAACTTTCAGGTCGGGGCCGCAGAGTAGTGTAAAAGGAATACGGTTCAGGTCCGCAACAGTTAAAACACTTCTTTCCAATGCCAGCTCCCAGGTTTTCGCGGTTTTCTCCCGCAGCTCTTCATCCTGAATCCAATCCAGTTCGGGCCAGAGGGATAATACTTCTTTATTCATGATAGATATATTTGATTAGTGATTAGTGAAATATGATTTGTGATTTGTGAAGTTAGCGGGTTTTGCTAATATTTTTTCTTGCAGTTTGAATACTCCTGACAAAAATCGATATCAAT
>JAUXDH010000189.1 GCA_030618545.1 Chlorobiota bacterium | reverse complement strand
CATCTTTACAACTGGCAAAGCAAGTTCCTTGATTATTACGATGTAAAGTTTTATTTCCTCGACATTGAAGTGTCGAACTCATCTACATTCGTTTCCGGTAACGTAACAATTGAAGCCGTAAGTACTTTCAATCTCGACACCCTTGCTTTTGAATTGATTGATGCCCACACGATCGACAGTGTTTTTATCAATGATGAACTGTATAATACTTACACCCGGTTGGGTGATAATGTTCTTGTGCCTGTGAATAAAATCGACAAGGGCACTCCTTTTACTTTTAGGGTTTATTACCATGGTGATCCGGAAGATACCGGTACCCTTTCCGGTTTAAGCAAAGCCTACAGCGAAAAATACCAGAAGCATGTCGTTTGGTCTTTATCTGAACCCTTTGGGGCAAAAGAATGGTTTCCGGTTAAACAGGATCTGGAAGACAAGGCTGATTCCTGCTGGGTATTCCTGACGACCAGTTCTGGAAATAAAGCCGGTTCACAAGGTTTGCTAACGAATACTGTTGACCTTGAAAATGGCAAAACCCGTTACGAATGGAAATCCAAATATCCAATTGCCTATTACCTCATTTCTTTTGCTGTTTCCGATTATTTGGAATACAACATTTATGCTCATCCTTCAGAAATGAAGGGTGATTCTATCCTTATCCAGAACTATATCTACAACGACCCTGAGTGCCTTGCAGAGAAAAAACCAGGTATTGACGCAACTGCAGAGATGGTGGAATTGTATTCGGATTTGTTCATCCTCTATCCATTTTATGAGGAAAAATATGGCCATTGCCAATCGCAACTTGGCGGTGGCATGGAGCACCAGACCATGTCCACCATGGGAGGGTTCAGTTTCGGCCTGGTGGCACATGAGCTCGGGCATATGTGGTTCGGGGATAATGTAACCTGCGCCACCTGGAGCGATATCTGGATCAATGAAGGATTTGCCACGTATTCGAATTACCTGGCAGAAGAATTCATTCGAGGCTGGACAAGTGGTAAAGATTTCATCAGGTCAAAACAGGATCACGCAATGTCGAAACCCGGGGGAAGCATTTATATTCCGGAAGATCAAATCAGTCCGGATAACCAGTGGCGGATTTTTAACGGCCGGTTATCTTACGATAAAGGGGCTTCAATTGTCCATATGCTTCGTCATGAAATTCAGGATGACGACAAGTTTTTTGAGGTGCTTTCAGCCTTTCAAACAAAGTTCACAGGCAGCACAGCTACAGGCGAAGATTTCAGAAAAGTCACTGAAGATGTCACCGGCATAGACCTGAAACAGTTTTTTGACCAATGGTATTACGGGCAGGGTTTCCCAACATACGACATAAAGTATCACACCAATGACGGATACCTGTACATGACGGTTACACAGACAGCAAGCACTACTGCCACACTTTCGTTTGAGATGTTGATGGACTATAAAATCCTCTTTGCCGATGGTTCGGATACTGTCTTGCAATTCAGGCAAACAGATAACCTCAATTCATTCTCTGTTTACGTAGGTAAGGAAGTTGCCGGCATCCAGGTTGATCCTGAAGACTGGACCATGGAAGAGGTGGGTAATATTTCAGGAATTCGAGAGGATAAAGATTTACGGGTTTATTTTACACTGGGCCCTAACCCGATTGATGATGTATTGCACCTTTATTTCTTAAATCCGTCCTCTAAACAGCGGGAAATCATTATCCATGATGTATCCGGAAAAGTGATGTACCGTTCAACCTCAGGTGACAACAAATTGGATATCAAAACTACCTCTTTGCCCAAAGGAGTTTACCTGGTTAATGTTAGTGATGGCAGAGACCGCTTGGTTCGACGCTTTGTGAAGTAGTCCCATTTTAATCTACTTTTGTTTCCTTGTCCAAAGCCTCAAACCATTGGTTACAAAAGCTAAAAACGCATTAGGAAACAACAAATACTTCGATCCCAAAATGGGATTGGCCGGAGGCACTTTTATGGCAACAATTGTCTTTTTCATCAATTTCGACCACGGTATCGTTCCCGGATTAATTGCGGCTTCCAAACAGGGACTTTACACTTTTCTTGCCGGCGGCGCCATGATGCGCATCTGCGAAAATCTTGCTTCATATTTTTCCAGTGATGCCATTGCGCTTCTGCTTGCGGTTTTAGTTCCGGGAATTATTGCCGTCTCCCTTACCTACCTTGTTCATTCGTTAAAAGGAACTCCCGAACCGTTCAACTCTACCATACCAACAATGATCCTTGGGCCTATGGGATTCTTTTGGTGGGGACTCAGAAAAAGAAAGCAATTAAAAACTATTCGAGATTAGTATCTTTGCCGATCCAAAAGAATCAGGATGAGTGATAAAAATGTGAGGGTGAGATTTGCTCCCAGTCCCACCGGACCGCTGCATATTGGCGGAGTAAGGACAGCTTTGTACAACTACCTGTTTGCCCGGAAGCAGGGCGGCAAAATGATCCTTCGTATTGAAGATACAGATCAAACGAGGTTTGTCCCCGGCGCTGAAGAGTACATTATTGAGGCCTTTAACTGGTGTGGGATTGAATTCGATGAGGGAGTAATTAATGGCGGGCCTTATGGACCTTACCGTCAATCAGAAAGAAAAGATATTTACAGAGATTATGCGGAAGAGCTGATCGCATCAGGGATTGCTTACTACGCTTTCGATACTCCGGAGGAATTAAGCAGCATACGTCAGCAATACGAATCCGAAAAGAAGACATTTATTTACAATTACGAGGAGCGTCAAAAACTGAGGAATTCCTTAACGATTGATGAAAAAAATGTCGCTGATTTGATCGGGAAAGGGACTCCTTATGTTATCAGGTTTAAAATGCCTGAAGATGAAATGGTGGTAATGGATGACCTGGTCCGGGGCAGGGTGGAGGTGAATACCAAAGTATTAGACGATAAGATTTTATTCAAGTCGGATGGCATGCCCACCTATCACCTGGCCAATGTGATGGATGACCATTTGATGGAGATCAGCCATGTGATACGAGGGGAGGAGTGGTTACCTTCACTTCCACTGCATGTGATGCTTTACCGTGCATATGGATGGGATGAGCCCCAGTTTGCCCACCTGCCTCTTCTGCTCAAACCTGAGGGCAACGGTAAGCTAAGCAAACGCGATGGCGACCGTCTTGGATTCCCGGTTTTCCCTTTGAAATGGACAGATCCGAAAACAAAGGAAACCTCCAGGGGGTACCGTGAGGATGGATATTTCCCAGAGGCCTTCATCAACATGCTTGCCCTCCTGGGATGGAACCCGGGAGATGAAAGGGAACTTTTCAGCATGGATGATCTGGTTGAAGCTTTCTCTATTGAAAGAGTAGGCAGGTCCGGTTCCAAATTCGATCCTGAAAAAGCCAGGTGGTTCAACCACCAGTATCTGGTGACAAAAGGTAACGAAGAGTTGGCTGATCTTTTTGAGCCCATATTGACGGGAAAAGGTATTGCTGCAGGCAAGGAGAAAGTTTCCATAGTGGTTGGAATGGTTAAGGAGCGCGCCAATTTCGTCACAGATTTATGGGACCAATCTTCGTTCTTTTTTGTTGCTCCCGCGGAATTTGATCAGAAAGCTGTCAAAAAAAGGTGGAAGGCGGATTCGTATGAGCAGATGATTGAATTACAAAAAGTCCTTTCAGGCATCGATGATTTTTCCTCTGACAACATCGAACAAACTGTCAAATCCTGGATAGAAAAAAAAGAATACGGAATGGGGATGATCATGAATGCCTTTCGACTGCTCATTGTTGGTGCATTGAAAGGGCCGCATTTGTTTGACATTGTCGCGTTGATAGGAAAAGAGGATACACTGCAGCGCATCGATTTTGGATTAAAAACTATTGGAAAGAAAGAAGCTTAATGTCTGTAATCTCAATAGAAGGAATGGAATTTTTTGCGTACCATGGCTGCTTCAAGGAAGAAGCTATCATTGGCACCAAATTCCGTATTGACCTGTTTCTTGAAGCTGATACAGGCAAAGCCGAAGAAAGCGATGATCTTCACGATACGGTGAATTACCAGAAGGTTTACGAGCATGTGAAGGAGGAAATGCAATCCAGGTCGAAGTTGCTGGAACATGTGGGCCGGCGGATCCTGGAGCGAATTAAAAAGGAATTCCCTTCTGTTGAACGTGCCCGGATAAAGATCAGAAAGCTCAATCCACCTTTAGGCGGTAAAATGGATTTCGTTGCACTTGAACTCGAATTGTAATGAAAGTAATCCTCACCGAGAAAGAAACCTGCCCGCGCTGCGGTGCGAAGTTCGATTGCGGTAAATCCGGGAAGTGCTGGTGTTACGAGGTAGATGTTCCTTCCAGCATCCTCGAAGAGATCCGGGACAAGTATGAATCCTGTTTATGTCCTGACTGCCTGGAGGAAATGGCTTCGGGGAATTCTTCTTATTAAGAAATCCAGCCACTAATTCACGAATTAAAGACGAATGGTTTATTAGCCGCTAACCTGCCCGCCCTGCCTTCGCCGTAACGGCTACGTGCCCGCCTGCCAAAGTGTACGGCGGACAGGCAGGCAGGCGTTGCACTTTGGCAGGCGGGTTTGCTAATGAAACTCAGAAAATTAGCGAATCCGATGCCTATCATTTGACAATGCGATTTTCATGTTGTATCTTTAGCCTTTGTTTTTCAAACCAAATACCCATTAACCAAAAAACCTCAACATGGAAAAAGAAAAATCCCAGAGAATCCAGATGATTTACGGCTATGCCGTTTGCCTGGTAGTTGTTATCACTTTTTTAATTTCGGTTACCTCAATGGTATACGCGTTAATTGATCTTACCGATCCGCTCAATGCTCACCGTACCTATGGCAAAGATGCACCAAGTCTTGCCTCCTTTGAGATCTACAAAGTAGATATCATCAAGGCCACCGATCCGGAACATGGGCTGGATCTTGATGACGCAACCTTGCAGTCAATGTATGAAGCCGCAAAAAACGATGCCATAGCCAAGGTGAAACACAACTCTATGCGATCGGTAATTGTGAATAGTCTTGTGCTTTTGGTATGTAT
>JAUXDH010000002.1 GCA_030618545.1 Chlorobiota bacterium | reverse complement strand
GGGGAAGCAACTTGTAGAGGATTCAGATATTGAGTTTATGAAATGAGTCAGTGGTCATTAGTCAGTGGTCATTAGTCAGTGGTCATTAGTCAGAGGTCATTAGTCAGAGGTCATTAGTCTATCCAATGACTAATTATCCAATGACCAGTTATCTATTAACCAATTATCCATTAACCAATTCTCTATTAACCAATACCCAATATGGAAAAACACCTTCTTTCAAAGTCAACTTTCATCCGTGGCAATCAATGCCTCAAATCTCTGTATTTAAATAAACACAGGCCTTTCCTCAGGGATAAACTGGATCCTGAGACACTGGCCAGGTTCAAGCGTGGACACCAATTTGGGTCACTGGCACAAAGATTATTTCCCGGTGGTGTGGACCTCAGTCCCAAATCTTATTACCAGTACCAAAAGGCAGTGTTGACAACCAGGGAAGCAATCCGTACAAACAGTTATGACATTATTTACGAAGCCGGTTTTCAATTCGACAGATTGCTGATTTTCCTGGATATCCTCAGCAGGGAAAATGGAAACTGGATAGCTTACGAGGTGAAAAGCAGTTACAAGATCTCAGATACTTTCGTACTTGACGCTGCTTTTCAGTACTATGTGATTAGCAATTATGGACTATCACTAAAAGACTTTTTTATAGTTTATGCAAGCGATAAAGTAGCCTACGATAAATTGGAGGAGTATGATGATCTCAAACCACTTTTTATTCAGGAAAGTGTACTCGACAAAATTCTGGTACTGCAGGATTTTATCCGTGAAAAGGTGGAGAAACAAAAAGAAACTTTAAGGCTTGATGCGTCCCCGGTGATTGGAATAGGAGCTCATTGCAACAGCCCCTATCCGTGCGATTTCATAGGGCACTGCAGTAAATCTGCTATCAGAAAATAGTTATTAACAGCGGATTCAAAGGAGCGCATTTATTGTATTTTTGGCAGCATGGAAAATGCCGCCGCCAAATCCCGGAGTAAGCCAAAACCAATAAAAAACCCGGAACTTACACAGCAATACATCGAACAGGGAAAAGTTCAGCCTCAGGCTGTTGAACTTGAAGAAGCTGTGCTCGGCGCGATGATGCTCGAAAAGGATGCTGTAACAGCAGTGATCGACATTCTTCAACCGCAGGTATTTTACAAAGAAAGTCACCAGAGAATATATGCGGCTATAAAAAAACTTTTTGGGGAGTCGGAGCCTGTGGACATCTTAACGGTTACAAATGCGTTGAGGAATTCCGGTGAGCTGGAAATAGTAGGCGGCCCATATTACATAACCATGCTGACAAGCCGTATCGCCTCCGCGGCAAATGTGGAATACCATGCAAGAATAGTTCTTCAGAAGCATATTCAGCGTGAATTGATTTCCATTTCTTCTGAAATAATTAAAGAAGCTTACGAGGATACAACTGATGTATTTAATCTTCTTGACAAGGCTGAGCAAAATCTTTTCGAAGTTTCTCAAAGTAACCTGAGGAGAAGTTATGAGGATATGCACAGCCTTGTAAAACAGGCCATAGAAGATATTGAAGCGGCAAGAAAATCCGATTCTCACCTCAGGGGCGTGCCTTCAGGTTTTATCGAGGTTGACCGTATCACTTCGGGTTGGCAAAAGTCTGATCTCATTATCCTGGCTTCCCGGCCTTCAATGGGGAAAACTGCACTGGCATTGACCATTGCAAGGAATATTGCTGTGGATTTCAACCGGCCTGTAGCCATATTTTCGCTTGAAATGTCATCCGTTCAGTTGGTAACCCGGCTGATAGCCAGTGAATCTGAGCTTAGATCAGAAAAGCTGAAAAAAGGTGACCTGGCCGCGCACGAATGGCAACAACTTAACAGTAAGATCGCAAACCTTATCGATGCCAAGATGTTTATTGATGACACTCCTGCGCTCTCGATTTTTGAATTAAGGGCAAAATGCCGAAGACTTAAGCAGCAGTACAATATTGAGATGGTATTTGTTGATTACCTTCAGTTGATGACCGGAGGTGAAAGCAGGGGAAACCGTGAGCAGGAGATTAGCAATATCTCCAGGTCATTAAAGGCGCTTGCCAAAGAACTGGATGTGCCCGTTATGGCCCTTTCGCAATTAAGCAGGGCAGTGGAAAACAGGCCCGGACAATCAAAGCGACCCATACTATCCGACCTTCGTGAATCCGGAGCCATTGAACAGGATGCCGACATGGTGCTTTTTATTTATCGTCCTGAATATTACAAGATCGATGTGCTGGAAGATGGAACACCCACCCACAGGCTTGCTGAACTCATCGTTGCAAAACACAGAAACGGCCCAACCGGCGATGTAAAATTGAAATTTATTGATACTTTCGCCAGGTTCGAAGATTTCGAAAGCGGATCAGGAGATCATTCAGTTCAGGATGTGAAAGCTGGCATGACCACGCTTTCATCTAGAATGAATGACATGGCCGATGATGAAGAACCTTTTTAAATTAAATACTATAAAATGAAGAATTTGAAACTGCAATTTATTGTCCTGGCTTTTTTATTGCCAGGTTTTTTGTTGACTATCCAGGCACAGAAAAGTGTTGAATTGAAATATAACGTCAGCAGCGGTGACCAATACCAGTATACCATCGACATTGACCAGGACATTGTATTTGAAGCCAATGGCCAGCAGATGGCACTCGACCAGGTGATGACAATGAAATTATTGATGAATGTTAAAGAGGTTACAAGTGATAGTATCCACCTCGAAAACCAGCTCAAAAGCGTTAAGATGACTCAGGGGATTTTTGGAATGACCATCACTTACGATTCCGAAGATCCGGCAACCACACAAAATCCTATGGCTGCTAAGGTAGGAGAGGAGTTTGCAAAATTGATCGACAAGATGTTTTATATGACAATGGATCACAAAGGAAATATGGGTAACATGGATTTAAGCAACCTTACGGATAATGATGACATTGCCAATAACATGAATTCCGGAGCTCAATTCGCTGCCTATCCTGATGGTAAAATAAGTGTTGGAGAATCCTGGGAAAAAGATATCTATGCTTCTGATAAGAGCAATATGAAATTCCACGCAAAATACACCTTGTTGAAAGTAAGCGGCAAACAGGCCACAATAGGTATCGATGGAACGATTAGCGGCAATACAGTTGAAAACATGGACCTGAAAATGAATGGCACCCAGAAAGGAGAAATGTTGATAGATATGAAAACCGGCTGGCTGATTGAATCAAACATCAGCCAGGATATAGAGTTGGATATCGAGCAAAACGGCCAAAAGTTTCCGGCCACAATTTCAGGTACCATCGTGACCAAATCTTCGAAAATGAATTAATAAGTTTCCTTATTATTCA
Organism: Chlorobiota bacterium; assembly: GCA_030618545.1. GTDB lineage: Bacteria > Bacteroidota > Bacteroidia > Bacteroidales > F082 > JAADID01. The sequence goes on along the minus strand of JAUXDH010000002.1, from coordinate 59,926 downwards.
GGCCAAAACCTTATTTACCAACTCTGCAGCATCTTTCAGCAAAATCGCCGAATGAACTTTCAAGCCGGATTTGTCAATGAGTTCTTTGCCTTCTTCAGCATTCGTTCCCTGAAGTCTCACAATAATCGGTACGTTGATATCACCAATGTTGTTGTAGGCATCAACGACACCCTGGGCTACCCTGTCGCAACGGACAATGCCGCCAAATATATTAACCAGAATAGCTTTTACATTCTGGTCTTTTAAGATAATGCGGAATGCTTCTTCCACACGTTTTGCGTCGGCTGTTCCTCCCACATCAAGGAAATTGGCAGGATTACCACCCGACATTTTAATCATGTCCATTGTTGCCATGGCCAATCCGGCACCATTCACCATGCAGCCTACATTGCCATCAAGTTTCACATAATTGAGGTCGAAACGCCCTGCTTCCACTTCGAGCGGATCTTCTTCGTGAAGGTCACGCATGGCGGCGATGTCCTTATGTCGATACAGCGCGTTGTTATCAATGGTTACTTTGGCGTCGGCTGCGTACACACGCCCATCGGCTGCTTTGATTACCGGGTTAATCTCGAATAAGCTGGCATCAGCGCCAATATAAGCTTTGTAGAGGGCAGCGGAAAACTTTACCATTTCTTTAAAAGAAGTTCCACTCAGGCCAAGGTTGAATGCGATACGTCTTGCCTGGAAACCGGTAAGTCCAACAGCAGGATCAATAACCTCCGTGAAGATCTCATCAGGAGTTTCTTCTGCAACCTGTTCAATGTTCATGCCACCGCGAGGGGAATACATCACCATGTTTCGGCCAATGTCACGATTAAGCAGGATGCTCACATAATATTCTTCCACCTCTTCAGGTCCGGGATAATAAATATTTTGCTCAACAAGTATTTTCCTTACGAGTTTCCCTTCAGAGCTGGTCTGTGGTGTAACGAGCATCATCCCAATGATTTGGTCCGCAAAGTCCCTGACTTCTTCCAATGACTTAGCAATTTTCACTCCACCTCCCTTACCACGGCCACCGGCGTGTATCTGTGCTTTTACAGCCCACTTTTTAGAACCGGATTGTTTCTGTATGGTTTTGGCCGCTTCAAAAGCCTGCTCGGGTGAGGATGCTACAATTCCAAATGGAACGGATACTCCATAAGCCTGAAGGATGGATTTGCCCTGGTATTCGTGTAAGTTCATTGAGATGTTTTTTGGTGAAAAATTAAACGACCCAAAAATAGGACTTTATCCCGATTATCCTTTATTGTTCGTCAGGAAATTTGTCAGGCTTCCCAAATGCAGGATTGGAAAGGAACTCATCGTCCCTCAGTGTCCTGATGAAATTCAACAGGTCTTCCTTTTCAAATGGAAGAAGCTGCACACCACCCTTATTCACATGGTGCATCAATGGGTCAACCTCTGGTGACCATTTTAGGTGATGCGAATAAAAAACAATCACCTCTTCGATTGTCTTGAACCTTCCGTCATGCATAAATGGTCCCTGAACTTCAATATTCCGCAGGGTAGTCGCCTTAAATGCACCTCTGTCCATCGGATCTTTGGTTACCATGTAACGATCCATAGGATCGGTGTAAACAGTGTCTTTTCCATTGTTGTAAAACAGGTTTGTGGTAAACAATGGATTGCCGAATCCCCCGTGGCAGTGAAAACAGTCAGCGCCTTCCTCGGTGGTAAACAAAACATAACCGTTCAATTCAGATTGCGAAAGCTGTACTTTACCTTGCATGTATTTGTCAAATTTGGAGTTGGCAGAGATCAGTGTCCTGATAAACTGTGCAATCGCTCTTTCAATATTATTAAAGGTAATGTTTTCTGATCCGAAGGCTTTTCGAAATAATTCCGGATAGCCGGGAATAGATTGTAAAAGATTTACAACCCTGCTTGTATCTCCATCAATCTCATCTTTAGCTACCACAGCCAGGCGAACAAAGTCTTCAATATTCTGCAGCTTGTCATTGGGGTTCCCGGGATATAGAAAACCATTCCATCCGTAACCATTGTGGTTCCAAACCAGATTAACGAGCGGAAGCATCACGTGATGGGTTTTCTGTCCCGAAAGACCATGGGGATGGCCATCTTCAAAATCAGGATGGTCTATTCCTGCTTCAAATGATCTTTCCTGCCTGTGACAACTGGCACAACTCATCAGAGAATCAGGGTGTGTACGACCGGAAAGCCTGCCGTCATAGAAAAGATACCTGCCAAGCTCAACACCCTCCACCGTCATGGGATTGTCGCTGGGGATGTTTAGATTGGTTGGAAAACCAAAAGGGATTTCTATTAAGTAGGGAGCGGGCTTGTATGGGCTTTCGGGATCGCTTTTAGAGCAGGAAATAAGAACAAGAAGAAATGCCGCAACAAATGCTGCACCGTAAAAGTGGCACCCATTTTTATTTAAACAATTCCTTTCCATTTAAAATATTCGTTGCCCGTAGCCTCCAGGTTACGGATATTATTTATCACTTCTCAATTGTGAACACATTCCACCCATTCTCGCAACCCAATCTCATCGCATCCTGCTTTTGCATGATGTCGCCACCCCACTCGTTATGATCATAAATGTGTGGTGATTTAAACCAGTTTTCGACATTCATTACCATCGTCACATCCAGCGTTTCCCCAATCTGTAATTCAAATCCTGAATCCACTAATTCCACTTCAAAATAGTTTTGTACATAACTGGAGATGGAATCAGGGAAAGAATAGTAAATCTGGCCAATGCCAAGGTGGAAGTTAAACGGGGAAATCTGGTCGAGGGTATCCAGCCATTTGCCGTTCAGTTTCATGTAATGGTAACCACCTCCCAGAAGTTCGGGCCAGAACATCAGTGATTCAGGGGGGTTGACAAACATAAGCGACTGGTTCTTTACTTCGTTGATTCCAAAAGTGAAACTGATTTTGTCATAGTGTCCTAATGGAATTTCATCCCTTATTGCAAAGGTCCGGGTTGATTCAATATCGGTATCCACATAATGGATATCATCCCAGGCATCAAGCAGGTGGGTATTTCCGTTTTTGTAAAGCGTTACATCAGATATGAAATACTGGATTTCGTTAACGAGGTATTTGTTACCGGCAGCGTTTTCATAAATCATCTGGTCAGTCACTAGGGATTGATTATCCACCCTGTGTTCAAAGTGGATCCTGATTTTGCCATATTGGTCTTCAGTTTCTTCTTTAGTGGTTTTGCAAGAACTGTAGCCCAGGATTGTAACGATTAACAGTAATGTGAATATTCTAAACTCTTTCATGAACCCGTAATTTTTATCAAACCCGACCTGATCCCGATAGCGATCGGGACGGGTAACTGATGATACTGGGCTTTTCATAACCGCTTTACTTTTATAATTCCTTGTCACCACAAAACCAACGACCCCGCCTTCGCTTTGCTACGGACGGGCAGGCAATTAACTATTAACTATCGATACGGCACCACCCCGCTCACCGTCAAATAACTCAAGGTATCTCCCTCGTTTGAGGCTTGCTTGTATATCTTACCGTCAACTTTTATCATGATCTTCAGGCCAGAATTGGGGTCGCTGTACTTTCCGGAAACATATACAATATCGCCTTCTTCACCGGTAAAGCTGAGTGTCCACTTATCCTGACTGCTTTGTGGGGTAACTGTTGTTTCCATCATGTTGCCTTTATCAAGGTAATTCAGCGTGTAATCTGAAATGGCATCGGTGGTTTCATAAGTAACTTTAACCTGGCTGTTTTTAGTACATGACGCCAGCATAAAAAGAACGACTCCAAAGAGTATGCCAAATGTTTTCATTTTCACTGGGCTTAAAGGTTAAAAATCAGGTTAGCATAAAATACACGCCCTGGCTCGTAAAGGGGCTGCTTTGTGCCTATTATCCTTCTGTTTAAATGCTCATAATAGGCTGTGTTGAAAATGTTTTTGACACCTGCATAGAGACTTAAATATTTGTTGAATTGATAATAAATATTGAAGTTGAGAAGAGTAAAGGAAGGTGTCGATTGCTCGCCATAAACTTCAGAGATCCTGTTTTGGGCTGCGGCATAACGCAAGGACAGTTCCGGGATAAACCTGTTATTGAAAAACCGCCATCCAAAACCAATATTCATTTCAAACGGTGGAATTTCAGGCAATGGATCATTATTGATTGTTTTCTCTATGACAATACCATCTGCTATTTGAGTTATATTTACTTCAGGATTCCACCCCATTGTGTAGGCCGCATTGAATTTTATCATCCACTGATATTTTGGTGAAGTAAGGTAAGATAACTCAAAACCGGTAAGAAAGGCCTGATCTACGTTGACAAACCTTTTCACACCCAGAACACCTTTGGTTTGCGGTTTAACTTCCGAGGGCGGTACTTTCTCACCCGTTATGTAATTGGTGACATAAGAGAAGAAGGAAGATACTTCCAGGCTGCCCGCTTTCTCATCATTGAACCGGTAACCCAAATCGAACTCGTGATTTGCCTCAGGTTTTAATTGTGGGTTGCCCAGGTAATCGTAACTGTCGTAGCCAACAGGCAATAAGATGATGAATCTTTCGGTCATATCAGGGCTGCGAACCCCTCTTCCCAGGGATGCAATGAGCTTGCTTTTTCCACTGATATGCCAGGTGATGCCTCCGCTAAAACTGATATTGGTGTATTGGCTCCGCGTATCTTCATTTGCATAAACCACATCACCATTCATTGATGAGCGAAACAGAGGATCGGATTTAGCCGAATTTAAATCAAGACGGGCAGAAACAATCCAGTCAATCTGTTGGCCGAGTTTCTGATATTCAGCAAAAACGCCGAGGTTATCGATATGTGCATTGTTCCAGAGGTCTTCGAACTTTTCTGGAAGATTGGGCTGCATGATCATACTTTTTATCCGTTCCCCATCTTTGCTAATGCTTTCAAAATCTCCACCTACTTCCATTATGGCGCCTCCAACATTCAAATTAATGCCAAACTTACCACCTGTATTCCTGGCATGAATATTTGAAACGGCCACTACCGTATCGGAAAAAGGCCTGTTTTTATTATCCATTTCATGGTTTACATCCGACAGGTAAGCTTTGAAACGCATAAAATTGATGGATTTACCAATGTTCGACGCCAGGTAGTTCAGGCTGAAGATTTTAGTGTCATCTTTGCGTTCATCCATTGGTAATGTTGGGAAATCGACATTCGCTCCCTGTGAGATATCTGCACTGGCATAAACAACATGCTGCTTTGCAATCTTAAATCCAAGGCTTCCTGAATAAGATTGCTGTTCGAGCGAGGAAAGCACCCAGTCCCCATTACCGGCCTTGTAATCACCGTACTTTTTCCAATTGCCGCTAAGGTTGTAGGTCACAAACTGGTTAGCTCCATGAACACCGACACTGGTTTTAAATCCGGAATGGTTAGTTTGACCACCAAGCAGCGCGTTGACATGGGTCTGGTATTTTTCATAAAATACCGGCTTATAGGTAGTCATGTCAATGATCCCTCCGAAATTCACTCCGTATTTAAGGGCAAATGGCCCTTTTAATATTTTCATCTCCTTGATGTCGTTCATATCTATGTGGGCTGTTGCCGGGTCCATTCGATTAGGGCATCCGCCTTCTATGCGGGTTCCACCATTTACCTGAACGTCAAGTTGAGAATATTTGAAGCCGCGGATAACAGGATCAATACCCATTGCCCCTTTCCTGACTCCGTTCACATTTGGTAGCTGCCGCAGCAGGTAACCCACGTCTTGTAAGTTGGTGCCCTGCAACGTTTTAATATCGACATCTTCCGTTCTGAAGGCGTTATTCTTCAGAGAAATCCCCATGATTTGGACTTCCTCCAATTGCTCAATACTGGGATTCAGTACAATGGATACATCAGTTACAGGCTGAATGGTTTTGAATGTCTGCCGGATCGTTTGATACCCCAGATAAGAGAAGATTAGTGTAACCTCTTTTTCATTAATTCCTGTTAAGGTAAACCGCCCATTTACATCGGTAACCACTCCTCTTGTGCTTCCCTCAATTTGAATTTCAACATTTTCCAGGGGTGCTTGAGTGGATATATCGATAACTCTTCCGGATATTAGAATTTCCTGTGAAAATGTACTTCCAAAAGTTAATACCAACAATAAAAGAAAAACTGCCCTTTTCATCTGTGTTGCTGTGGGTTTGAAGCAACTTCAAAATTACTTTAAATTTTATGATTTATATCATAAATTATTTAGAAGGCATTCTAAATATAGAGTAAGCAACAAGGCACATCAGGTTAGGATTTATGTTAAAAAAAGTCCCGGCTCAACGTGAACCGGGACGTGCTATGAAAACAAAACTACTTGAATACTCGTTTGTTGAATATAGGTTAGTTCATCAAAATCACTTTCTGGACTGATGTAAGATTACCAGCAGAAACTTTAACCAGGTAATAGCCAGGAAGTACATCTGCTCCTGTATTGCTTGTTCTATCCCATACGATCAATTGCATACCTGGGGCGCTGCTCACATCGTTAGCGTTATAGACAAGCTGTCCGGATGAATTGAAGACCTCAACGCTCACATTTTGACTGAATGATAAAGTGAATGAAATCTTTACAGCTCCGGTTGATGGGTTAGGATAAACTCCTAGCACCAGATCTTTTTGCTGTGCAATGAATGTTGGTTCGTGCATGTCTTCTGCATCGGCAACTGCCTGTTCAAGAGTTTTATCAGGAATATTATCATCCGGGTCATTGTTGTGACAACCCAGGCAACTGTATGCCGGACTTAATGAAGCTTCTCTGGTTTCATCATCTTTTACCCATGCTCCATCTTCAGTAAACATGGATGCAGTATCAACCGTAATTGTGAACAGGTGGGAACGGACATCTCCAACATATCCGCTTTGGCCTCTTTGGGTTCCTGATTTCGCGGCATAAGGCATATGACAATCGATGCATGTCGCGCTAGCGCCATGATTAGTTACCGCAACCTGTTCGCTATGGCATGAACCACATTCCTTAGTAATTCCATCACCGTCCCAAATTGTCCGTGTGTGAGGATCATGACAGGTTAAACAGTCCATATCATGCTCGAAATGATCAGTGTGCGTGAATTCGTCCCATTGTTCATGATGTTTGATAAAACCGCTACTTGAGTTGATTGGGTTTTTATAATCCCTGTTATGACAGGTACCGCATAAGAAATTTACACGATTTTGGTCAGGATCAGGTAATATTATATCATCTCCAATTTGCAACCCTCCAATAGCGTTATCCTGATGAGCAAATTCATAAACCCTATCGATATTTTCCTTTGTTGGACCACCGATGTGATCACCTCCAGGTCCGTGGCAGCTTTCACAGCCAATACCTTCTTCGGTGAATGACCCAAGAGTGGGATTTGCCGGGAGCCACGTTCCAAGTGTGTCACCTCCTGTGGTATGGCACTTGAAGCAACCGTAATTATAAATTTTTTCGTCAGTTGGATGATAGTCAACCCAACCATAATCTACACCGCCGTAAAAATTAAATTGATTATGACCTACTCCGTCACTGGAAATAGCTCCGGCCGTGCCAACTAAATGGCCATCCTGTCCAACAAAACGCGCCTTCCAGCCATAACCGCCAATAACACCGGCAATATCAGTCCAGGTTTGTGTACCATCTCCAAGACTGTCCATCCATTGACCCTGGAAGTTGATTGCTTCAGGAGGATAAACCGGGGGCTGACCGTCGTTAATTACTGTAAATTTGTACGGGTGTCCCGAATCAACCCATAAACCGTATTTTTCCGAGTGGCAGACTTTACATGCATCGGAACCTACAAATGCTTGTGCTTGCAGGTAGTTGATACTACCGGCAATGAACATGATACTGATTAATAAAAGTAAAAGTTTTTTCATATTACATTTTTTAATTATTAATGACTTAAATACTTAATACAGTGTAAAAGTATCTGGCTTTATGCATGTGTACAATAACATACAACACGTATTTTCATCTACCATCTACTACGTAGTTACCAAAGATAACGATTTTTAGAAAATAATCAAAAGGACTAATGAACAGCAGGTTAGATAAGATTAGTTGTTTGGTCGATGGTAATATGGATCGATTCTACTTAAGCGAAATGATGTCTCGCTTGGCTGCATACTTTAGCAAAGCAACCACTGTTGTCACCTTTAATTTTTGCATAAGGTTTCGCCGGTGTGTTTCAACAGTTCTCAGGCTTATATTTAGCTCATTTGCAATTTCCTGATTGCTCATATCATCTGCAATCTTCCGAATAATCTCAATCTCTCTTTTAGTAAGGTGTATCTCTTCCTGATCATTAATTTGCCGTCCTGGGCTTAACAGTATCTCATTTATCATTTGATCCGAGATTTCTTTACTAAGGTATCTTTTACCCTGCATTACAGAATTGATGGCATTCTCAAAAACATCTTTTTTTGAATTCTTTAGCAGATAGCCCGATCCACCGGCTTTCAAAATCTGCATGACGTATTCATTCTCATCGTGCTGGGTCAGAGCAATAATTTTTATTCCTGGTTTTTGTTGATGAATTAATTGGGTAGCCTCAATACCATTCATTACCGGCATCGAAACGTCCATAAATATGACATCAGGCACAAGTTCTATGGCCTTTTCAACAGCATCTTTACCGTCCATGGCCTTGCCGACAATCTTAAATCTTTTGAATGGTTTGAGCATTTCGGCAATACCATTTAGAATTAGCTGGTGGTCGTCTACGATCAGAATTTTAATTGTTTCCATTTTATTGTATTACCTGACAGGGCAGGTCAACTATTATTTCAGTTCCATTGCCTGGTTCGGAATTTATAGTAAATGTACCATCAAATGCCATGACCCGTTCCTTCATACTGATCAAGCCAATACCCTTATTTTTATCAGCATTTTCGAGTGAATCAGGATAGAAACCTATGCCATCATCTTCAATGACGAGGACAACCGAACAATCCTGCCAGAAAACCTGATAATAAGCGTTCCTGGCTTTGGCATGTTTAATGATATTATTCAGCGATTCCTGGCATATCCTGTACAAAACCTTTTCACGTTTCGGATCAATACGCTCATTAAAATCGAAGGCATCAAACCGAAACCTGGTTGTGTACAATTCATTAGCTCTGTTGATCAGGTTCTCAATAGCAACGATTAGCCCGAAATCTTTCAGGACAATGGGGATCAGATTATGAGCCAGATTTTTAGTTTCACGAATAGCGTTATCTATCTGTTCCTGGATTTTGACTATTGGTTTGTCAGTAACATAGTCGCCTCGGTAATAGTCCGGGATTAATTCCTGTGCCGCATAGGAAATAGCTGTAAGTGTTTGGCCCAATCCATCATGCAGGTCAGTGGCTATTCTCATCCTTTCTTCCTCCTGGGCTTCATTGATAGCAATTTGTCTTTCTTTTCTGGCTTGCTCAAGTTTTTTTCCGATGGCTGTCTTCTCCGTTAAATCATGACCAACAATGACCAGTCCCTCAGATTTGTTTTCATGGTCTTTCATAATAGCTGATGACAAAAGAGCCGGAACCTTTTTTCCTGTTTTAGTTACAAGATAATCCTGCGAATCTATCAAAGACTTGGCATTGTCCAGGTCCAGGTTATCCGGATTTGTCAGCCTGTCAGTTTTTTCTTCATTGGAGAACAAAACGGATACATGTTTACCCAGAAGTTCGTCTTCATCATAACCCAGGAGAAGTTGTGCGGCCCTGTTCACTGATCTGATTTTAAGTTCAGACGTAACGATCAGGGCATCGAACATATTCTTCAAAATATTGTTCAGATAGTTCTTGGAAACAGTAGTTTCATCAAGCGATTTTATCATCTTGTTGAATGATTCTGCCAGGGTTTGAAATTCATCACGCGAATCAATGCTCACCTTTACATCGCGGTTTCCGCTGCTGATCTTCCTGGTTGTGGTTACAAGTTCATTTATGGGCTTCGTAAGACTTTTAATGAATAACCATCCTCCAATAATAAAGATAAGAGCCACTATCAAACCAAGGACCAGAAAAGTAATGGTGCTGTGTTTAATGACCGTATCGTTGATAGCGAGGTATTCATTTATTTCCACTTTTGTTTCACTTAGCAATGTGTCGACATTTTGAATACCTATTTCAACCTCGTTACTTATCAATTCAAGTAATCTATTGATTTCATCTTTATCTTTTTCGAAGTCAAGTAAGAACATCTCTTTGGCTAAACGATCTATGTTTGAGATCATATTTTCAAAATCCGGTAACACAGATCGACTATGCTGGTATGTTATTACTTCTTCACAATGCTTCAATTTATCTTTAGCCTGGTAAACCAGTATGTCAAAGTAATCTGCATTGGATTTGTTTCCGAAGGTGGCATAATTCCCTGCTGAAATAAGCAGGCTGGCCAGGGAGAATTTGAACTCTTCAATCGCGTCCAACTCATTGTATTCCACTACCAGGCTGGTAGAATTGTTCTTAAAAAAATACACTACTACCTGGCTTGCGATAATCATTAATAGAATAAGAGAAAGTACAACAAGGCCACTGGCGAATAATTTATTTCCTATTGTAAGTCTCATGTATGCAACTTGATGACAAAAACTAAATCTGACACTGGGAGTTACTCATTCTTAAAACCCCTCGATAAAACTAAATTAAATAACAATACAACAGTTATCTCATTAGTGTAATGCAGTTACTAATACCAAATGGTTCAGGGGAGTTATGCATAATGGTGGAATGATAAGTGCTGTTTAGGATTAATTTGTATCCTAAGGAAGTTGTGTGCCTGGTCTTTTCTTAGCAATCTCTTTAACAACCGGCGTGGCTTAAGAATATTATTTAAGCCGCTGAATTTAAGCCGTAAGTTTTTTCAGCTGTAGGGATGCCTCTAGAAAAACTTAAACCAGTTTTGTACAACTAATCGTCATCCTCATTTTCGTCTTCTTCCCCAATGCTAACCAATTCTCCGGTTTCGTTGAAATAAAGTTCGATTTCTTTTTCATTCATCTCTAGTTCAACTTCGTATCCCCTGAAATCTGCTCTTTCAACAAACTCTGCTTCTTCTATCTCCCATTCTGAATAATCGTTGGAGATGATGTTCAAGGCCGTTTCAGGAAGGCCAGACTGTTTGATTTCATATTCTGTTTCATGCCAGGAACCATCATTATTGAAACTGGCTTCATACATTTCCCCTTTCCATGTAAAGTCAGCCTCATACATATCATCATCCATTTTCCATTCCACATCGGAAGCGCCCGGAAACATTTCAGAAAAAGTGCTTTGTACTTTTTCTGGTACGTCAATTTTATTGCAATCGCAGGATAAAACCATAACAGCGAGAACCGCAGTTATTAATAATAAATAGTTTTTCATGAATATAGTATTTAAAGATGCTTGTAAAATTAATAAACTATCTCAAGCTCTTCCAAATAATTTATCGGTCCATTTATTAACTGGTCCAAATATAAATGTTATCAGGTTATTGAATAAGTATGATATAACTCATATATTTACTCAATGATTTCAAACCTAAACAGATTCCTACATTATGAAAATACTTATTCGACAGGTTTACAGGAGAATATTAATTACCCTGACTTCAGTATTGTTTTTATTCCCGAGTTATTCGCAGACATTCACTAGTGATAAGCTATCGGGGCAACAAACCAATTGTTTGAGGTCGCAATCAATAAATACTGATTTGCCAACAGGTTATAACATCTTGTTTGCCGGTTCTGGTGAGTGTCTTCTGTGTCACAACAGCATGACCGATGCCGGGGGTAAACCCATTGGAATTCTGAATGACTGGCGCTCAACAATGATGGCGAATTCAGCTAAAGATCCTTTCTGGAGAGCTAAGGTAAGTCATGAAACACTTGTCAATCCTGCTCACAAGGAAGCGCTTGAAGATGTCTGTATCAGGTGTCATGCACCACTTGGCTATTTTGATGCCCACCATCTCGGGCAAGAATACTACAGTATTGATGAAATGGTCAGCGATTCCCTGGCTCTTGACGGAATTTCTTGTACAACGTGTCATCAGATTACATATGAAACACTCGGGAGCTATTCAGGCAATTTATTAATCGGAATATCAAAACAAATCTGGGGGCCTTATACTGAGCCGTTTGCTCCGCCCATGATCAACCAAACAGGATATACACCTGCATACGGTGAACATATCAGGAATGCAGGTCTATGTGGTTCATGCCATACGCTGATAACGAATTCGGTTGACGAGAACGGAGAACCAACAGGGACTGTTTTCGTTGAACAGGCTATTTATCATGAGTGGCTCAACTCGGTCTATCCGGATATGGGAATAACCTGCCAGGCTTGCCATGTCCCTGAAATTCCTGACACAGTGAAGATCAGCTTAATGCCGCCCTGGTTGGATGGACGTTCTCCTTTTGGAAAGCACCACTTTGCAGGCGCCAATGTTTTTATGCAAAAGATCTTCAGCAGCAATATCGAAGAACTCGGTATTACAGCGGAATCTATTCATTTTGATTCAACGCTATCACGAATAAACAGTTTGCTGACTGAGGCTTCCATTGACCTTGCACTAACTGAAATGGGTCGGACAGATGATACTCTTAGTTTTCAGCTCAGTATCCAGAATTTGGCCGGGCATAAACTCCCTGCCGGGTTTCCCAGCCGAAGGGTTTTCCTTGAACTGCTATTGAAAAATGAGGAAAATGATACCATATTTCACAGCGGGAAGCTGGACGGGAATTTTAATCTCATTGCAGAAGATGAAGATTTTGAGCCTCATCACGAAGTAATCAATTCTGAAGCACAGGTGCAGATTTATGAAATGGTTATGGGGGATATCGAAGGTAATGTCACCACTGTTTTGGAAAGGGCATACCAACATCTTAAAGATAACCGGATTCCACCGGAAGGATTTGCGATGACTCACAGTAGTTATGACACTGCTGAAATTGCCGGTCTCGCACTGGAAGATCCTAATTTCAACATCGAAGGAGAAACTGAAGGCACAGGAAGTGATATCTTGTTTGTTCATGCGCCCATTTCTGATGAGCCGGGGTCTATCGAGGTTATCGTTCGGGTTTTCTACCAGACAGTGTCCCCTCGCTGGTTAAACGATATGTTTGAATATAATTCGGATGAGATTGATTTGTGGGAGGCCCTTTATAATGAGGCTGAAAAACTACCGTTGTTGTTGAAAGAAGAAACGTTTATAAGTCTTCCAACAGAAACTTTGGAAAATACAGGCGAACCATTAAAGATCTATCCAAATCCTACTCTTGGAAAGATCCGGGTAGACAATGCCGGTAGCCAAATGAAAGAAATAGTGATCTATGGAATTAATGGCGAAAAAATAAAAAATATTGTAACGGATAAAGAGCATAAGACTATTGATCTTACAGGTTATAAAGGCCTGTACTTCGTTAAAGTTGTTTTTGCAGATGACCGTATTTTGACAAAAAGGGTCATCGTTCTTTAAATTTAATATTAGTGGACCGGCTGTATTCTGTTCACAATTCAGCGATTTTCTTTTTTCCTATGATTTCTTTTGTTTTACTCATATAGGGATCATTTCTTCACAAGGGGAGGGAATGAAAGGGGTCTCTAAAAAATCTTAGGATATTTTCCCGGATTGTATTCGTGCATCATGTTGTACACCACATCGAAAACTTCTTCGGCATTGGGGTTTGAAAAATAATCTCCATCTGTACTGTAAGCTGCCCGGTGGGGTTGCGCCGTGATTGTTCTTGGATCCAGGTCGAGGAAATAAAATCCTTTTTGTTCCTCCATTACAATCTGCATCATGTATGCTGTTGCTCCTCCCGGAACATCCTCATCAAAAAAGATAATCTTGTTGGTTTTTTTCAGCGACTCCAGGATGAGGTGTTGCACATCAAAAGGTATCAATGTTTGCACATCGATCAGTTCCACATCAATATCAAAACCGGTAAGCTGCTCTACCGCTTCCTCGGCAATCCTCACGCACGAGCCGTAAGTGACGAGAGTAACATCCGTACCTTCCTTCAGGACTTCCGGAACACCAACCGGGATTTTAAACTGACCAATATTGGTCGGGTACTTTTCACGCAGCCGGTAGGCATTCAATGCTTCAATAATCAAAGCCGGCTGATCTGATTCCATATAGGTGTTATAAAATCCTGCAGCCTGGGTCATGTTTCTGGGAACTGCTACATGCATACCCCTGATCGAATTGATTACCATACTCAAAGGAGATCCAGAATGCCAGATGCCTTCAAGCCTGTGGCCTCTTGTGCTAACAATCAATGGCGCTTTCTGGCCGCCATTCGAACGATAATGAAGTGTAGCCAGGTCATCACTCATCACCTGTAAGCCATACAGCAGGTAATCAAAGTATTGGATTTCCGCTATCGGTCTTAATCCACGCATGGCAAGTCCAAGACCCTGTCCGATAATTGTTGCTTCACGGATGCCGGTGTCTGTTATTCTGCTGTCACCGTATTTTTCCTGCAAACCCTCGTAGGTCTGGTTGACTCCTCCTATTTTCCCAACATCCTCACCAAATGTAAGCACAGCATCATTATTGGCAAAAATGTGGTCGAAGTTATCCCGCAGGATCTCCCTGCCCGGAACCAGTCTGGAATTATCATCGTATTCCGGGGCGATGGGTTCTATTTTCTCAACAGCATGGTCCGACTCACTATACAGGTGGCTGTTGTATCGGATCCGGTTCTTTTCTGCTTCTTTCTCAAGCCAGTTGGTTACGTTTGTTTTTAATGAGTTTTCAGGGTTGCTGCAATTATCACAAATAAGCCGGAGGATTTTCTTACCTGACGAGGTGACATCTTTTCTGATTGGTTCACCCGCGCGTTTCAAATCCACTTTGATCTGATCAATAGCCTCAGTTTTGGTACAGTTGCAGGTTGATATATCAACCAGGTTCAAAAACTCTTCCCGTTTGTTGAGAAGAGGTTTCTGGAAATTATTCCATGCTGTTTTCCGGGCCTCCCGTGCCCTTTTGGTTGCTTGTTTCTCGATTTCATCAAGTTCTTCAGCAGAGGCAATCTGTTCGTTAAGGATCCACTCCCTGAATAGCCTGATACCGTCGGTTTTTTCTTCATGCTCAAGCTGTTCTTTGCTTTTGTACCGCCCGTGTGAGCCTGATGTGGAATGGCCCTGTGGCTGCGTACAGCCCATTACATGGAAAAGGACCGGCACATGTTCTTTACGGCATTTGCCAACACCCTCACGGTACATTTTAATAAGCCCCGGATAGTCGTATGCATATTCCCTGTAGATATAAAATCCATTGGTATCCTTGCCTTTTTCAAAGCCTTTCAGTACCTCAGAGATATTGCTTTTTGTGGTTTGGTAGTTGCTTGGTACCGAGATTCCCCAACCATCATCCCATACCGACATGGCCAGTGGAACTTGCAACACACCGGCAGCATTCATGGTTTCAAAAAAATACCCTTCAGATGTAGAAGCATCTCCTATGGTGCCAAAAGCTACCTCATTGCCGGAGTTAGAAAATTTCTTGAACTTATCGATCTTATTGAAATGACGGTAAAATTTAGAAGCCTGGGCCAATCCAAGTAGGCGGGGCATCTGACTGGCAGTAGGAGAGGAGTCTGCAGAGGAATTTTTTTGTTTTGCCAGGTCTTTCCATTCGCCTCTTTCATCCAAACTTCTTGTAGCAAAGTGGTTGTTCATCAACCTTCCGCCATTAGCAGGATTGGCATCAGGATCTGTGTCTCCGTAAAGCATGGCAAAGAACTGCTCGAGTGTAGACATGCCGGTGGCAAACATGAGCGTTTGATCCCTGTAATACCCGGATCTCCAATCGCCATCCTGAAAAACCTTTGCCATTGCCAGTTGAGGTAGTTCCTTTCCATCACCAAAGATTCCAAATTTGGCCTTTCCGGTGAGCACCTCCCGACGGCCAATATAACTCACCTGCCTGCTCTCATTGGCAAGCCGGTAATCGTTGAGAACTTCATCTCGTGAAAGCTTAAGTTTTGCTAAGGTTGACTGTGTTTTTCTCATAATTAGCCGGAAAAGTTTATCGACAGTTTATTTCGATAAAGAATGACAAATTTAGTTAAAATGCTTCTAAACTTAAAGTGTAATGATGGCAGAGCAAATAAAAAAACCCTGCCCAAAAGGACAAGGTTGATTTTATTCAAAAACTCTTTTATTTAGTTTTTAACTAAAGGAATGTTTTGGATGGTGCTGAAATCAATGGTGCTCTTGACCTTTTCAACAATCAGGTAAAAACGGAAAGCAGTCTGTGGATTTAGTTCCGTTCCAACTTTCTTAGTGTATTTACCAAGCATTTTATGAAATTCCTTCTGATTAGAGAAAACCTCTTTAAGAATTTCCTTCACCTGCTCATCAGTCATGCCGTCAAAATATTTTGAGAACTTGCCCTGGGTGGCTAATTTTTTACTCATGACATCATCAAAATCAGTCAGGAATTCTTCAAAGATTGGCTTAAATACTATCGTTTGGACTTCTGAGAGATTCATATTTTCATACATAACTTCTTTGAATTCATCCTGGTACATTTCACGCATCATTTTACTGAAATCATCCTCCTGAGCAAAAGAGCTTATTCCAATGAACAGTGCGACGGCAAATACAATTAGTTTCTTCATTTTACTGTGATTAAGATTAATTCTGTGAATGTTACACAAAAGTAAAAATTATTGATTCAAACTGAATAAGAATAGAAAATTTTTACGAGCTTTTACCAGCCGATATAAATGAGGTTGCTTAGCAATACCCTGATTAGCAATAGCAGTCCAAAGGCGGCCAGTACCAAAATGTATGATACTCGAATGACCCGGTCGTCCTCGTCATAGTAGATGGTGTCGAAATGGTTGATCCTCCCAAAGACCAGTATAAATATCAGCATCAGGCTGATCCAGCCAAATCTTTCATAAAAAAGTATATCCGCATTAAATAAGATGTCCGGGAAAAAATAAGCAAACATAATCAGGTTGCCGATTATGAAAGGAACGATAATTTGTGCGGTAAAAAAGAATGGGAAATTATTAACACCCAATTTGTTAAAGTAAGAATTTGCGCTGTGGGCAACAGGTTTTGCCATTAATATGCCGGTACTCAACAAACCAAAAAAGCCCACTATGGCTATGATCATCTTTTGGGTGTCAGTCATATACATCCAGTTAAAAACATGCCCTACCCCTTTTTTGAAGATATTTCCAATCATTAAACCTCCAAAGAAATAGTTAAGCGCCAGAAAAGTAAACCAAAGGAAGAAGATTTTAATTGGAGCTACTTCTTCGAAAAGCGAAAAATAGGCTATCAAAGCTATGAAGCCAAAGATAAAAATCAACACAGAGCCTGCACTGAAAATAAGTTTTACTGCATCGGGTGTCCACTCATAAGGTTCGATATGAAAAAGGATGATTTTGTAATCAAAACTCAGGTCGTAATTGAACATACCTGCTGTCATCATCACCATGAGATGATTAAGGTAAAAAAGGAAAAGATAGGCAAGAACAAAACCAGCCGTAGAGTTGAGTACGATGATCCAAAAATTCTTACGTGTAAGTTCGGATTTGCCCTGCATTCAGAATGTTTGATTTGGCCTCTTTGCTATTTAACCGGGTTGATGGTTGGGCACTTCTTTAAGATCTTCAGAATACTTCTTGTTTTCGAGTTTGTATTTTACCTCTGCAAATGCTTTTACCGTGTAATCTACGTCCTCCAGCGTATGCACTGCTGTTGGGATAAGCCTTAGCAGCATTATCCCTTTAGGGACAACAGGGTAAATGACTATTGAACAAAAGATGTTGTAATTCTCCCTCAGGTCATAGGTGAGTTGGGTGGCTTCCCCAACAGTGCCATTTAACATTACAGGTGTAACAGGTGATTGCGTAAGTCCCAGGTTCAGTCCTTTTTCCTTTAACCCATTCTGTAAAGCATGGACTATTTTCCAGAGATTTTCACGATGTTCGGGTTCATTTTTTATTAGTTCCAGTCGTTTCAACGAACCGATAACCATTGGCATCGGCAATGATTTGGCATATACCTGAGAACGCATATTGTATTGCAGGTATTTGATCACGTCCTTTCGTGCTGCCACAAATCCTCCTATGCCGGCCATAGATTTTGCAAAGGTGCCGAAGTACAAATCAACTTCATCCTGCACTCCAAAATGCTCATCAGTTCCTGCACCGGTTGGCCCCATTGTGCCAAAACCATGGGCATCATCAATAAACAGACGGAATTTGAATTTCTTTTTCAAAGCTACGATATCCTTCAGGTTTCCTAGGTCACCGGCCATTCCATATACGCCTTCGGTAATAACCAATATTCCACCGCCGGTTTTCTCAACAATTCTGGTTGCCCTTTTCAGTTCTTTTTCAAGGTTTTCCATATTGTTGTGAGGGTAAACAAACCGTTTCCCGAAGTGAAGTCGCATCCCATCTATGATACAGGCATGAGCGCCGCCATCGTAAACAATTACATCTTTTCTATCGACCATGGCATTGATTATGGAAACCATTCCCTGGTAGCCATAATTCAGCAAATATGCCGACTCACGGCCAACAAAAGCTGCAAGTTGCTTTTCGAGTTCTTCATGGTAACTGGTGTGCCCCGACATCATCCTTGCACCCATTGGATAGGCAAGTCCCCAATCCTTTGCTGCTTCCGCATCTACTTTCCTTACTTCCGGGTGATTACCCAGGCCAAGATAATTGTTGAGGCTCCATACGAGCCTTTCTTTCCCTTGAAATATCATTCGGTTAGACAGTTCACCTTCCAGTTTAGGAAACATGTAATATCCTTCAGCTTGCTGAGCGTATATACCCAGAGGCCCCATGTTTACAGCACATTTATCAAATACGTCCATTCTTAATGTTTGTTAAAATCAATTCGCAAAAGTAGAGAAATCTGGACATGTTTTGCATCTTTTGTAACAGAAACTTACACACAGTTTATAATATGTTGTACACAATAGATGTTCAGGAACTGAATGTTTTAGGTATTACAAGTCTGCAGAACATAGCCCGGCAGTAAGTATTTGAACATATGTTATTAACATACTAAAGGGAGAAAATAATCGTTTTTGTACTTCGATAAAAAATTATACTTTTGCGCCATGTTTAAAAGAGCCCTTTTTCTATTGTTAATTGCTGGTTTGTTGGCAGTTAACTTTGGTTGTAAAAGCTACTCTAAAACACTTAAGAGCGCTAACAACGAATTGAAATACGAAACAGGCGTAGATCTGTACGAAAAAGGGGACTTCAATAAGGCAATTCAATTCTTTGATATCCTCAGGGCAGTATATCGTGGAACTGAAAAAGGAGAGAAGCTGACGTATTACAGTGCAAACTGTTATTTTCAGTTGAAGGATTATAATATTGCTGCTTATTATTACAAGCAATACTTCCAGATGTATCCAAGGGGAGAAAAAGCTGAAGAAGCTACCTTTATGAGTGCGTATTGCAATTATTTACAATCACCCAGGACATCACTGGACCAAACATCTACCTACATGGCATTAAGCGAATTGCAGCTTTTTATTGACATGTATCCAAAAAGCCCCAAGGTAGAAGAATCAAATCGTTTGATGGATGACCTCAGGGCTAAGCTGGAAACGAAAAGTTATAATATAAGTAAGCTGTTTTATAGGATGAGAGATTATCAGGCGGCCATCACCTCTTTTGAAAATCTGCTTGATGATTATCCGGATACAGATTACAAAGAGGAGGTTTTATTTTATATCACTATGGCCTACTATGAGTATGCTGAAAAAAGCATATTTTCGAAAAAGACAGAGCGATATGAAAAGACGATTGAATCTTTCAACAACCTGCTTTATCTTTATCCTGAAAGCAAATATTTAAAAAGCGCAGGTGAAGCAGATGATAGCGCAAGAGATAAATTAAGTAATTAATAAACTACCAATGGATTTTAAAAAAATCAAAACAGAAACAACAGCGGTAACAAGACAGAAAGATGCTTTTTATCACCATACGGGCAATATTTATGAAACTGTTGTTGTACTATCCAAAAGGGCTAACCAGATAGGCCTGGAGATCAAACAGGAACTTGATCAGAAAATAGAAGAATTTGCCCCTGAAACAGATAATCTTGAGGAAGTGTTCGAAAACAGGGAACAGATTGAGATTGCAAAGTTCTACGAAAAACTGCCAAAACCTACTCTGATTGCTGTTCACGAATACCTGGAAAATAATATCTACATACGTAATCCCCACAAAGAGGCAGATAAGCCAGGGGAATTTTAATAATCCAAATGCTGTCAGGCAAAAAGATAATCGTTTGTATAAGCGGCAGTATTGCGGCTTACAAAATACCTTTTCTGGTCAGGTTGCTTAAGAGAGAAGGTGCCGAAGTTCAGGTTATCTTAACTCCGTTTGCACATGAATTTGTGACACTCCTCACTCTTTCAACTCTTTCTGAAAAGCCTGTATTGACGGAGTTTTATGAAGAGGGCAGTGGAAGTTGGTTCAGCCATGTTGATCTGGGACTTTGGGCAGACCTCATCCTTGTTGCTCCCCTGTCGGCAAATACTATGGCAAAGATGGCTGCAGGAATCGCCGACAATTTATTGCTCACTACTGTGCTATCTGCGAGATGCCCGGTTTATTATGCCCCGGCAATGGATTTGGATATGTACAAACATCCTTCCACCCAGGCCAACATAAAAACGCTGTCCTCATTCGGATACAAACTGATTGAACCTGCAGAAGGAGAGTTGGCCAGTGGTTTAAAAGGTATGGGGCGATTGGAAGAGCCGGAGAATATCCTAAGCATTCTGAAAGAAGAATTTCTAAAGAATTCTGCCTTTGCAGGTAAGCAGGTGATGGTTTCTGCAGGACCCACTTATGAGGCCATTGATCCCGTAAGGTTTATCGGTAACCACAGTTCCGGAAAGATGGGAGCTGAGATAGCTCTTGCACTCGCCAAAAATGGCGCCCGGGTGGAGTTGATACTTGGGCCTACAAGCCTGGCAATTGACCATCCGCTGATCAATGTTCATCATGTTACTTCAGCAGAAGATATGTTTGAGAGATGCACTTCGCTGTTCCCTGAATCAGATGTAGGAATAATGACGGCTGCGGTAGCCGACTTCAGGCCGGTAAGCGGTGCAGCAGAAAAGATTAAAAAAGAAAGTGGTCTGGAAAACCTTCAACTGGAACCCACAAAAGACATCCTTTCTGAAATGGGTAAAGGAAAGCGCGACAACCAGCTTCTGGTAGGCTTCGCTCTTGAAACAGAAAATGAAGAGAAGAATGCCTTAAAGAAACTACAAAATAAAAACCTTGACCTTATCGTTTTGAACTCATTGAAGGATGATGGCGCCGGCTTTGGGTATGATACAAACAAAATTACTTTGCTAACGAGGGAGGGTAATAAAAAGGAATACCCTCTTAAATCAAAGGCGGATGTTGCCACTGATATCCTTTTGGCAATAGAAGATTTATTGAGTTAATTCAGTTCCATGCGAACCCTGTTGTTTTCTTTCATCATATTATTCGCCTCAAAAGGCTTTTTTGGACAGGAATTCCTCTGTAATGTACAGATAGAAAGCCGCCAGGTTGGCGGTGTCGATCCAAGTGTATTCGATGCGATGGAAAAGTCGATCTTCGAGTTTATGAACAACCGGCGCTGGTCGAATGTCAATTTTAAGATTGAAGAGCGGATAGAATGTACTTTCATTATAACAATTCAGAGCGCTATCCAGGGGGGAGATGAGTTTGCGGGAACGCTTAACGTGGTGTTGCAAAGACCTATTTACGGGACCAGTTACAATTCGGTAATGCTAAACCTGGTTGACAATGATATTCAGTTCCGGTATACGCCGTTTCAGGCAATGGAATATGCTGATAACACATATAACGATAACCTGACCCAGATACTTGCATTCTATGCCTATATGCTCCTGGGGCTTGATTTCGACTCGTATTCTCTATATGGGGGGACGGAATATTATGAAAAAGCCAATGCGGTTACTTCAGTGGCTACCAGTTCCAGTTTTAAAGGATGGCAGGCTTTTGACGGCCCCAGGAACCGCTTTCAATTTGTGGAGAATATGCTGAACAGTTCATACAATGATCTTCGAAAGCTGCTTTATGAATACCACCGCAAGGGTCTTGACGTAATGGCCGAGGATTTGAATGGCGGCAGATCGGTGATCACTAATTCACTAAGTTATCTGAAAACAGTTTATGACAAACGCCCAAATCTTTATAGCCTGCAGCTCATTCTTGAAGCCAAACGGCAGGAGATCATCAATATCTATGAGGAAGCTTCCCCGGCAGAAAAAATAGCCATGATCAACCTTATGAGTGCGGTTGATCCACCAAACGGAACTAAGTATGAAGAGGTGAATAACTAAACATTGTTTACCCAAATCCCCAACTTTGATTTTTCTACATTTGTCCTTCTTAATGAATTATAAGACCAATCATGCTGGTAAGCCTTTCCATAAATAATTATGCCCTGATCGATGATCTGGAAATCAGGTTTACGGATGGTTTTACTGCTATAACAGGAGAAACAGGCGCTGGCAAGAGCATCCTCCTCGGCGCATTGTCACTGCTGCTGGGCAAAAGAGCTGACAGCTCCGTATTATCCGACAGGCAGAGAAAGTGTATTGTTGAAGGTGAATTTGATGTCAGGTCGATGGGCATGGAAAAGTTCTTCGCTGATAATGATCTGGATTTTGATGAATTAGTCTATCTCAGGCGCGAAATAGTTCCTTCAGGACGGTCACGGGCTTTTGTAAATGATTCGCCTGTGAATCTGAGTCTCCTGAAACGAATTGGTGATTCCCTGGTAGATGTGCACTCGCAGCATCAGACATTAATGCTTGGAGATGCTTTTTTCCAGCTTCAGGTACTTGATGATTTTGTTGCTCAGCCGGAACTATTGCTGAACTATCAAAAGTCCTATTTCCGTTACAAAGATTTATCAGGGAAACTACAAAAACTTGTTGCTGAAATAGAACAGTCGCGCAGGGATGAGGACTACTACCGTTTCCTTTTTACCGAAATTGACGAGGCCAGACTTAATGAAGATGAATTTAACCGACTCATTGAAAAGGAGCGGTTTCTCACACACGCCGGGGAGGTGATTGAAAGCCTGGTTCTGGCCGATAGTATACTGACGGAAGAAGAGCAATCGGTCAACGAGAAATTGGAAAAAGTTTCCGATACCCTTGAAAATGTACAGGATTATCTTCCGGAGATCAAGAATTTAGCTGAGAGACTTCGTTCGGCGACCATTGAGATAAGAGATATCGCGGGAGACATTTCACGCCTCAATACCCTTACGGAATATGACCCTGAAGTGATGCTGGCTGTAAGGGAAAAACTTGACATAGTTTATCGATTGCAACAAAAGCATCGTACAGAGTCTGTTTCCGGGTTAATAGCTATCAGGGATGACTTTAAATTAAAACTTGAAAGCATATCTTCAAATGAAGAAGAAATTGTTACCCTGGAAAAAGAGCTTGAGAAGAACCTTACCGATTTACAAAGAGTAGCGGAGGCGCTGCACAGGAGCAGGCTGAAAAGGTCATCAGCATTTTCCACGGAAGTTGGCAGTTTGCTTGGTGAGTTAGGTATGAAAGAAGCGGCGTTTGAAGTGCAAATCACCGAATTGAAAGATTATTTAGAAAAAGGAAAAGATAAAATTGATTTCCTTTTTTCTGCAAATAGGGGGAGCATACCGGGGGAAATTTCTTCCATCGCTTCGGGAGGAGAACTCTCCAGACTGATGCTGGCAATCAAGTCCCTGATCACCAGGGAACAGTTCTTGCCAACCGTAATCTTTGATGAGATAGATTCCGGAGTTTCAGGAGAAATAGCCGGTAAAGTTGGGAATATTTTAAAGGAAATGTCACAGCGGCACCAACTGATTGTGATTAGCCACCTCCCTCAGATCGCCGCTAAAGCTGACAATCATTTCAAGGTGTATAAAAAATCAGACGAAACGCAGACGTACACCCTGTTAAAAAAACTGGATGATAACGACAGGGTGGATGAGATCGCTAAATTGTTGAGTGATGAAAAAGTCTCAAGAGCTGCCATGGATACTGCCAGGGAACTGCTAAGTCATTAATACGCTTTTTAGTAGAACAATAATTCAGGATAGTTTTACTTTCTTGTTATTTGCGACGTGTAGCTCTTTTCTTATCTTTGCTACTTATAACCGTTCTAAACTACCACCCATGGCTTACAATTTGCTTAAAGGAAAGAAAGGGATCATCTTTGGAGCTCTTGACAATAAATCTATTGCCTGGAAGGTTGCTGAAAAAGCACACGCAGAAGGGGCGAAATTTACATTAAGCAATACTTTGACTGCTCTGCGGTTTGGACAGTTGGATACCCTGGCTGAAAAGACCGGTTCACTGGTTATCCCTGCAGATGCCACCAATGTTGATGACCTGAACAACGTGTTTGAAAAGTCGATGGAAGAGTTGGGAGGAAAGGTTGATTTTGTCC
Organism: Chlorobiota bacterium; assembly: GCA_030618545.1. Lineage (GTDB taxonomy): Bacteria > Bacteroidota > Bacteroidia > Bacteroidales > F082 > JAADID01. The sequence continues at coordinate 35,490 of JAUXDH010000002.1, read as the reverse complement.
TTCACTCCATTGGTATGTCATTAAACGTTAGGAAGAAAAGAGTTTACAACGAACTTGATTATAATTTCCTGAATAAAACCCTTGATATTTCTTCCATCTCTTTTCATAAAATGCTTCAGGTGGCATACAAGATGGATGCCATCAACAGATGGGGTTCTGTACTTGCACTTTCTTACATTGCAGCGCAGCGAACATTGTACGGGTATAATGATATGGCTGATGCAAAGGCTTTACTCGAATCAATCGCCAGGAGCTTCGGTTATATTTATGGACGTGAAAAAAAAATCAGGGTGAACACAATTTCTCAATCGCCTACCTATACCACAGCCGGTTCCGGTGTAAAGGGCATGAACGCGTTAATGGATTTCACAGAACGGATGTCGCCACTTGGCAATGCTGATGCTGATGAATGTGCAAACTATTGTATTATCCTGTTCTCGGATCTCACTAGAAAAATTACTATGCAAAACCTATTCCACGACGGTGGCTTCTCCAGCATGGGTATGAGTCTTCGTGCTATGAAGATGTACAACAGAAGCCTGGATGGGGATTTGGATATAGAATAGATATAATAGAGGCAAGACCTGAGACCTGAGACCTTAGACCTGAGACAATCTTTGGAATAGACAGATGTAAGACTCAAGACTCAAGACAGACAAGTCCAACAATTATATAGATGAACAAGTAAAATAGCCATCTTATTGACGATAGATGTGCATTCCGCAATAGCCGGCTAATTCGATGTTTTTCATTTCTTATTTAATATTAATGGACTCCCATTCTTAATATCCAATATCCAATAAGAAATGTAAAATAAGAAATCTCAATTCTCAAGACTCAAGACTCCAAACTCAAGACTCTAAACCCCCAAATCCCTGATAATCCCCGTGATTTTTTCATCGAGTTCGGCATCAACTTTTTCAAAATCAGCTTTGCTGTCCAAAGCGCTTTTTACCCCAAAATAGAATTTGATTTTAGGCTCAGTACCTGAAGGCCTGATGCTGACTTTGCTTCCATCTTTTGTGAAGAACTGCAAAACATTGGACTTCGGGAGGGTGATAGGTGAGGTGTCTCCGCTTTCAAGGTTTTTATTTTCGCCGGTGAGGTAATCTTTTACAACAACCAGTTTGGATCCGTTCAGGCTTTCAGGAGGATTGTCACGAAAGTCACTCATCATATTTTCAATCTCTTCAGCACCTGCTTTGCCTTTTCGAACCACTGAGATCAGTTTTTCTTTGTAGAGTCCAAATTCAAGGTAGATATCCTGCAGCAGATCGTAAAGACCAATCCCCTGGTCTGCAGCCCATGCAGCAGTTTCGGCTATCATGGCACAAGAGCTTACGGCATCTTTGTCGCGCACGAAATCTCCTACAAGATAACCGTAGCTTTCTTCACCGCCACCGATAAATGTTTTTACCCCTTCGAAAGACTTGATCAAATCAGCAATGTATTTAAACCCCGTCAGTACATCGTAGTGATCAACATGATATTTGTCTGCAATGTCGTTCAATAGCTCGGTGGTGACAATTGTCTTACAGATGAACTCATTACCTGTAAGTTTGCCGTTTTCATCCCACTTATTTAAAAGGTAATAGATGAGCAGGGAAGCTGCCTGGTTACCGTTGAGGAGGATGAATTCATCACCTTTTCTGATGGCGATCCCAACCCTGTCAGCATCAGGATCTGTAGCCATCACAAGATCGGCATCAATTTCCTTTGCTTTATTGATAGCCATTTCAAGTGCCGCCGGTTCTTCCGGGTTTGGTGATTCTACAGTTGGGAAGTTGCCATCAACAACATCTTGCTCGTCCACACCATATACCTTCTCAAAACCAAAAGCCTTCAATGCCTGGGGAACCAGTTTGACCCCGGTTCCGTGGATAGGTGTATAAACAATCTTGAAATCTTTCTGCCGCTTTATTACTTCGGGAGATAACGACAGTGATTTGATCATTTCGATATACAGATCATCAAACTCTTCACCAATTATTTCAATGAGATCCGGATTGCCATCAAATTTTACCTCAGACGCGTCTTTGATCTTGTTCACTTCTTCGATCACATTTTTGTCATGAGGGCTTATCATCTGGCCGCCATCATCCCAGTATGCCTTGTAACCGTTGTATTCTTTAGGATTGTGTGAAGCCGTTATCACGATTCCTCCCTGGCAGCCGAAATGCCTGATGGCAAAAGAAAGTTCAGGAGTCGGTCGCAGGCTATCGAATAAGTAAACTTTTAGGCCATTTGCAGAAAAAACATCAGCAGTGATCTGTGCAAAATAAGGACTGTTGTTTCTTGAATCATAGGCTATGGCCACCTTGATTGGATCAGCATCCGAAAAACATTGCTTCAGGTAGTTGGTGTACCCTTGTGTGGCTGCCCCAACTGTATATTTATTCATTCGATTTGATCCGACACCCATGATCCCACGCAGTCCGCCTGTGCCAAATTCAAGGTCTTTGTAAAAAGATTCGATCAGTTCATGAGGATCGTTTTCCATCATGTTTTTGATGGCCTCTTTGGTTTCCTGATCATAACTACCCTTTAGCCAGCTATTGGCTTTGTCTAAAACATTCTGATCAATTTGAGTTGTCATAGTGTTTAATTTCAATATTTCAATTTCCTGATAATTGTTTTAATACAACCCTGAGGCTATCACGCCAGTAAGGTATTTCAATGCCGAAATCATTCTTTATCTTCTTCTTGCTCAAGACACTGTAATTTGGCCTGCTTGCCGGGGTGGGAAAGTCTTTTGTCTCTATTGGTAAAACAGAACAATCTAAATTGGAGTCTTCAATAATGGCCAGTGCGAAATCGTACCAACTGGCTACACCTTCGTTGCTAAAGTGGTAGATTTCACAGCATCCGATATCTCCGGGTTTTCCAATCATTTCCATTATGGCGACAGCGAGATCTCCTGCAAAGGTGGGTGTACCAACCTGATCACCCACTACACTTATTACCTCTTTCCCGGAGGCTAATCTTTTGATTGTTTTGACAAAATTATGGCCATGCGACGAATAGAGCCACGAAGTGCGTATGATAAACCATCGGTTTGCCTGCTGCATCACAGCCTCTTCGCCTTTTAGTTTTGAATTGCCATAAACTGAATTGGGTGATGGGGGATCAGTTTCAAGGTAAGGCTTATGGTTTCTGCCATTGAAGACGTAATCAGTCGAGATATGAATTAAGAAAGTATTTTGATCACTACATATCCTGGCAAGCCTGGCTGCTGCGCTGGCATTGATTTCCATTGCCTGTGAAACTTCTTTTTCAGCCTTATCTACTGCTGTGTAAGCTGCACAGTTGATACAATAGTCAAAAGAATTATGAGAGAAAAAGTTTTGTACATCCGCTTGTTGAACAAGATCCAGTTCCTCGATATCTACGAAAGTAAACCGGTAATCCGGGTAATCTTTTGAAATATTCTTTATTTCAGTTCCCAGTTGACCCTTACTTCCGGTTACGAGGATATTCATCATGAACCAACAAGATTGTTAAAATAACTGATTGTTTTTTTCAATCCATCTTCGAGAGGGATAACAGGTTCCCAATTCAGGGATTTTTTGGCAAGCGAGATGTCCGGCTTACGTTGTAAAGGATCATCTGAAGGCAGGTGTTTAAAGATGATTTTTGATTTACTTCCTGTCATTTCGATAACCTTTTCAGCAAGCTCCAGGATGCTGAATTCTCCGGGATTGCCAATATTTACAGGCCCAAGGAAATCATCCCCCGTAGCCATTAATTTGATCAATCCATCCAGCAAGTCGTCAATGTATTGAAAGCTTCTGGTTTGGAGGCCATCCCCGTAAACTGTAATGTCTTCTCCTTTTAGAGCCTGAACAATAAAATTTGAAACGACGCGTCCGTCGTTTGGATGCATGTTGGGCCCATAGGTGTTGAAAATACGGGCTATCTTGATCCTGACATTGTTTTGATAATAATAATTCATAAACAATGTTTCGGCAACCCTTTTGCCTTCGTCATAACACGACCGTTTACCAATTGGATTCACATGGCCCCAGTAGTCTTCCTTTTGAGGGTGAATCTGTGGGTCACCATAAACTTCGCTGGTAGATGCCTGCAGTATTTTTGCTTTAATGCGCTTTGCAAGACCAAGCATATTTATGGCGCCCATCACAGAAGTTTTGACCGTTTTGATCGCGTTGTACTGGTAATGGACAGGAGATGCCGGACAGGCAAGGTTGTAGATTTCATCTACCTCAATAAAAAAAGGCATAGTAACATCATGCCTGACAACTTCAAAATAAGGGTTTTCGAAAAGGTGAACGATATTTTTCTTGGATCCGGTGAAGTAGTTATCGAGGGAGATCACTTCATTCCCTTCATTCAATAGTTTCTCGCAAAGGTGAGAACCAATAAATCCGGATCCGCCGGTAATTAAAATCCGTTTCATCTGCTGTGTATTAACTGTTTAATTTCTAGCTTAATCCTACTCCGATTCCGTAATAATCCATTCCTTCTTTTTTCATATCATCAACATCATAAATGTTCCTGCCGTCAAAAATGACATTCCCTTTCATGAGTTTCCTGATAACCTTAAAATTAGGAAATTTAAATTCCGGCCATTCTGTAATAAGGAATACACCATCAGCATCTATTAATGCTTCATACTGTTCGTTAACAAATTCTACCTTGTTGCCAAGGATTCTTTTGGCTTCTTCCATTGCAACAGGATCATACACTTTAAGCTTTGCACCGGCTTCAAGGAGTTTACGAATAACAACAAGAGACGGAGCTTCTCGCATATCATCTGTTTGAGGTTTGAACGAGAGCCCCCAAATAGCAAATGTTTTGCCTTTCAGATCGTAGTCGAAATATTTCTGAGCTTTGCTGACAAGAACAGATTTCTGCCTTTCGTTCACATTCTCTACCGATTTTAAAACCTCCATGCTGTATCCGTACTGATCTGCTGTTTTGATGATCGCTTTCACATCTTTAGGGAAGCATGATCCGCCATATCCCGTACCAGGATAGATAAAATATTTACCTATTCTTCGGTCAGATCCAATACCCCGGCGAACCATGTTAACGTCTGCTCCAACAATTTCGCAGAGGTTAGCCACATCATTCATAAAACTGATCTTGGTGGCAAGCATGGCATTTGCCGCATATTTCGTCATCTCGGCTGAAACAATATCCATCATAATAACCGGATGCCCATTCATTGTAAAAGGTTTGTACAGCCGCTTCATCAGTGCGCTAGCTCTCTCGGAGTCTATGCCCACAACAATGCGGTCTGGTTTCAGGAAATCATTTACCGCATCACCTTCTTTCAGGAATTCCGGATTGGAAGCCACGTCAAACTCAATTGTCTCACTTCGTTTGCTCAGCGACTCCTGTATTTCTTTTCTTACCTTTTCAGCGGTGCCAACCGGTACAGTGCTTTTTGTAACAATAAGGGTGTAATTGTTCATATGCTCCCCAACTTCACGCGCCACATTCAGCACATATTGCAGGTCTGCACTTCCATCTTCATCAGGAGGGGTTCCAACTGCGCTGAAGACCACATTCACATCCTCAAGAGAGTTGGCGAGACTGGTTGAGAAATGAAGCCGGTTCTTGTCAATATTCCGGCGAACCATTTTTTCAAGGCCGGGTTCATAGATTGGGATGATCCCATTTTGAAGATCTTTGATTTTCTTTGTATCGATATCCACACAGGTTACATCAATTCCAACCTCGGAAAAACATGCGCCGGTTACCAATCCGACATATCCTGTACCAACAATGGTAATTTTCATAGAGCTGTATTAAGAGTTACTATTAATTCAATTTGCGGTGGCAAAAGTATCAAATCCACACCATTTATTGATATACTTTATTTTCAAATTAACAGGGAAGCAACATTATTTAAGCCATTTGTCAAGCCAGGCAAAAAAGGTGCGCTGCCAGAGGATACCATTCTGAGGTTGCAGTACCCAGTGGTTTTCATCCGGAAAATGCAAGTACTGAGCCGGAACATCTCTTAAAACTGCTCCATTGAAGGCGGTCATTCCCTGGGTGTATAATACCCTGTAATCCAATTCGCCATGAATGATCAGGATAGGTGTATCCCAATTCTGGATGAGTTTATGGGGTGAATGAGCATAAGCTTCCTGAGCTACCTTGTTGTCTTTTTCCCAGAAAGGTCCGCCTTTGTCCCAGTTTTCAAACCACATCTCTTCCGTTTCAAGATACTGAGCTTCTTCATTAAAAATACCATCGTGTGCAATAAATGCTTTGAAACGACCTTCATGAATGCCGGCAAGATAGAAAACGGCATATCCTCCGGCGCTGGCCCCTAAAGCTCCTAATCTGTTTTCATCAACAAAAGGTTCTTTGGCCATTTCGTCGATGGCTACCAGGTAATCACTCATGCTCTTACCATGGTAATCACCACTTATCTGTTCCTGCCAGGCCTGGCCAAAACCTGATACGCCACGACGGTTTGGCGCCACGATGATGTAATCATTTGCTGCCATGATCTGGTAATTCCACCTGTAATGAAAATTTTGGCTTAACGGACCCTGTGGTCCTCCTTTGCAGTAAAGCAGTGCGGGATACTTTTTGTTTGGATCGAAATCGGGAGGGTAAATGATCATTGTAAGCATATCCTTTCCATCTATGGTTTTCATCCATCTTTCTTCCACCTTACCCATCGTGAGCTGATCAAGCAGGTCTTTATTGGTAAAGGTAATTTGACTGGCATTCCCGTCATTTATTGTTACCGCATAAAGTTCGGTCGGCATCGACATAGTGCTTCGTGAGGCTATAAGTTTTTCACCGGAAAAGGTCACGCTCCGGTAATCATGCAATCCTTCGGTAAGCTTTTCAATCTTGCTGTTGTCGATACCGAATCTGTAAATCTGGAATGTTCCATGCCAGTCACTCGTAAAGTAAATATATTTACTGTCATCAGACCAGGTAAGTCCGCCAACGTTTTGGTCAAAACCTTTCGAAGCATAAGTTTTTTTACCGGTTTCCAGGTTTTGGATAAACAATCGATTTTGATCTGATTCGTATCCTTCACGTTCCATACTTTCCCATGCGACATATTTCCCATCCGGAGAATAAAGTGGCGCTACATCAAATCCCATTATGCCCTGGGTCATATTCATGGTTTTACCACTTTCCAGGTTATACACATAAATGTCCGAATTGGTTGACAGGGTGGCTGCTTTACCCGTTAATTTCTTGCAGGTATAGGCGATGCTTTTGCTGTCGGCACTCCAATCTACCTGCTCAATTCCGCCAAATGGTTTTAAGGGCGCCTGGTAAGGTTCCCCATCGAGGATGTCTTTTTCATTCCAAACTTTTGATCCATCATAGTCGGCATAGAATACATGGCTGTAGGTGTCTACCCAGTGATCCCAGTGGCGATACATCAGGTCATCGTTCAAACGACCTGTAGCCTGTGGAAGTCCTGCATAAATATCGGTGAATTTATTCTCGATGGGAACTTCCTTAGAGTATAGGATTTTAGATTGATCGGGTGAGTATTTAAATCCTGTAATTCCACCTTCAATATCAGATATCTGTATTCTGCCACTGCCATCCGGATTCATTTCCCAAAGCTGGTAGGATCCGCTTTCAGAAGTGAGGAGACCTATTTTCTTGCCATCAGGTCTCCATACAGCATTGTATTCACTTTTTGGGGACTCTGTAATTCGTTTGTAATTCTCTCCATTTACGTCAACTGTATAAAGTTCACGATTGCCTTTATTTTGTTCAATGGAATAATAGGTAACCCCATACAGAACTGTATTTCCATCAGGGGAGACCTCCTGACCGCCAACCCTTCCAAATGCCCATAACACTTCAGGAGTCATCCTGTCGCCGGTAAGGGTGAGTTCCGGTTGGCCGATAATCTCGACTTTGGGTTCCTCTTTTTTCTGCTCACAAGCCTGGAAGAGGAATACGAATGCGATGAAAAGAGCGATAAAATTTTTCATAATGATTGATTTTGGATTATATAACAAAAATAGTTAATGCAAATGATTTGGGTGGAAATTAAGTAGAAATAAAGTGGAGATCTTAGACAGAAGATCTTAGACAGAAGACCTTAGACAGAATGTACTTCCCTAAATAAGGTTGACCGTTTTCGTTAAACAATCATTTTTATTGTCAATCGGACAATTATGAGCCCGAGGTTCTTTTTGGATGTTTCAAATTTCTATAAGTATATCACCTCTACGAGGCTAATTTCTCCAGCACCAGAGGTGCGAAATATTTATAGAACAAGTGAATGCGATTTTCAAAAGAGTGCCGTAGGTACGATATCTGAATTTACCTTTAAGTTACACTTGAACCTAAGGAACCAAGAGTCAAGAACCAAGACAGCTTAACGTTTAACCAACGATCGCAGGGAGTCCGTATGGATGGGTCTTCAGTCTCATTGTTGCAAAGATCAAGTGACTCCAAACCTTAAACTCTCCCGAACGGATGCCTTTGGCATAAACCCCAAACTCTCCCCAAGGGATGCCTTTGGCACAGACTCCAGACTCCAAACTAATTATACCTCCCACTGTCAGGTTTAAAAATATTCCAGTTTTTATTGAAGGCAAGTTCGTGGGTTTTGTGCTTGTTGTTGGGAAGCACATCTACAACAAACCTGAATGTCAGAAAAGGTATTTCTTTTGAGTTCAGGTATGTTTTGAATTCTTCGAGGGGAATGGCGATTTCAACAGGCTGGCCGGGTAAAGCTGTAGTAGTTTCATCATTCGAAATCTCTTTCTCTGCAAAACCGACTTTGTTGATTTCCCTCTTTTTACCAATCAATTCTATATACATCCTGCTAATTTCAATTCCTGTTATAGGAGTTACCTTTACCACAAGGTTTTTAGTTTTTGCAAGCTGCTTTATAATCAGCACTTCGAGAATAAGGCCAGGATATCTTTGGATTGACAGGGGAAGTGTTTTGGTTTTAGACTTATTGTATTGATAAATTCCCAACACTCCAAGTCCAAACAAAAACATGATGATATAGCCAACAAAATCAAAGGCGTCCATCAGTTTGGTTTTCTTCAGTTTTCAGCAATTCCTTGAGTGAGGCTTCATCACCGAGCATAATGCCAAGTTCTCTTGTAACCGGTCGGCTATCCAGGATGATTTTAATGGCAATCGTTAGTGGAGTTGCAATCAGCATCCCGATAGGGCCAAGGATAAAACCAAAGAAAATCATTGAGACGAAAACAATCAAGGGTGAAAGGCCCAGGTTTCGCCCCATTAGCTGTGGTTCAACAATGTTACCAACCAGGGTGTTGATAGAAAAATAGACAATAGCGGTAATGAGTGCAGCCAATGGGCTGATCTGAATCAGTGCAAGCAAAACCGCAGGTATGGCTGCAATGAATGAACCTACACTGGGAATGAAGTTCAGCATAAAGGCAAGAAATCCCCAGAGTACGGGAAAATCCACTCCGATGATGATCAGGGCAATGGTGATAAGCAATCCGGTTGCAAGACTCGTAAGGAACTTGATGCGAAAGTATTTTTTCAATCTTGAAAGTATATTATCCGTCTGACCCGATGAATTTGGTGAAACATAACGAAGTTTCTTACCGAAGGCGCTTGCTTCAAATATCATGAAAATAAAGATGATAAAAACCAGCAACGCCTGAGCGCCCACGTTTCCCATACCGGCCAGGAAACCTCCGGCTACCGATGCAAGGCTGCCCGGATTAATCTCCTGCAAAAGATTAAAATCATCATCTACCAGTCCGTAGTCGATCATCGACTGTAGCGTTGAAGCCCACAGCGAATTAACCTTTTGTTCATAAAAAGGAAGTTTATCCATAAAATTGTTTACAGAAGAACCGATGATCAATGAAATCAAAGAGAGCATAACCAGTATCCCGATGATGACCGCAATGATAGCAAGGGTTTCGGGAACACCTTTGCGCTTGAGCCATTCCAGGGGAGACAAACTGATAGAGGTGATAAGGATGGCCAGCAAAAGTATGTTTATGAAAAAACTTGCTTGTTTTACTGCTGCCAATACGATAATAATGCAGGCTGCAATTATCCAAAATCTGAGACCCGGGATTAAGTTGAGGTATTTTTTTAATTCGAGATCCATATTCAATTGAGTTTATTTTGTTTGCTAATCTTCAGTTTCTTTTTCATTCTTTTTTCCAGGAGTGGCTTTGGTTGTCCCGCGAGTCCGGGTTGTCCCGGCAGTCTTTGAGGTTTCTTTTTTATTTAATTCTTTCTGAACTTCAGCTCCCAGGGATTTAATATGCAGATCGCGCTGTGGGAATGGTATCTCTATGCCAGCATCGCTAAGCGCATCGTAAACGGCCACAGTCACCTCACTTTTGGTGCTCAATCCAGTATCCATGGTTGTCCATATCCTTATCCGGAAGTTAAGAGAGCTGTCGCCAAAACCGTCGAACAGTGCCCAGGGGGCGGGTATTTTAAGTACATTAGGATGCTCAGCGGCAACTTTTTTAATCAATTCAAGAACGATTTCAGGATCGGTGCCATAGGCAACGCCAATATAAATATCCCGTCTTTTCTTCCGGTCGGTCAATGTCCAGTTGATTACATCCTTGGTGATCAGGTCACTGTTAGGAATGATTACTTCTGACCCATCATAGGTCCTTATAGTAGTTGAGCGCACTCCGATAGAGGTAACTATTCCCATTGACTGTGGTAATTCAATTTCATCCCCCACCTCAATCGGTCTCTCAAATGCAAGTACCAAACCGGCGATAAAGTTAGCCACGATCCCCTGCAGACCAAAGCCTATACCTACGCCCAGCGCGCCGGCCATGAGTCCGAAAGTAGACAGATCCACAACAGCACCAAGGGCAATAAAAAATCCAAAACCGGCAATAACATATCCCGTGATCATTGATATCGCTCCGGGTACGCCTCGGGGCAATTTAATCCTTGGATACAATTCTTCTTTAAGGAGCGCCTTTACAAACCTGTAAATTATAATCGTGATTATAATTGTAAGAATGAAACTAATGATGCCTTCGATTTTTATTGTAGTTGTACCAACTTTATAAGTTTCCAGAATAAATTCATTGAGCCAATCCACTATTGCTTCGTGAAGACCCAATAATCGTAGGATAGATCGAAGCCACAAATAGACCACAAAAATCTGGATGATTTGAAAAAATCTTTTTTCAAATTCCTCAGTATGGTTTTTAATGAGGTTAGATCTCTGGATAAAAGGCGTTCTGAAAAGAATAATTACCACCCTGTATAAAACAGCTATGGCCAGGAGTAAAATGTTTAAATTGAACAGGGCATTAATGACAGTATTATTTAGCAGAACTGCAAGATCAACAAATCCGAAAATATTCGCGATTATGGACAATCCGAGAAAAAGAAAGAAAATGGGTATGATCTTTAGCAGAAATCCCCATTTGTATTTTTTCAACGACTTACTAATAAATCCTTTTGGGTCAATTAAAATAAAAAGTAGATAGCCTGACAGGAATATTTCCAGGAAGATCATCAACCTTGCAAAAAACACTTTACCAAAAAATAATGACTGAAGCTGATTAAAGAAGAAGAGAATGAGCAGGCCGATAAGCAACTTATTGATTCTTTTGTCAATGTATTTGGGAAGCAGGAAAAAGGCTATGATGATATATATAAACTGAATAAGGTTTCCAATGGTGTTGGGTAGAGTGGGATAAAGCCATATTGAAGCAAAAATGGCGAGGATGAATGCAGAAATTCCATAGTGTGAAAGGATTGCTTTTGAATTATCAAGTTCATGGTCTTCAAAGTTGTCTTCATTTTTTACCATGTTCCGACGCAGGAAGTATAAGCTTAACCAGATTGCAATAAATAACAGGAGATGCAAGTAAATTGTTTGCTGATAGGTATTATAAAAGTTTTCAAGATTTCTGATGCTTTCATTTTTATTGGATATTATTTGATTTCTGACATTCCTGATATTTGTTGTGGTATCTCCGGCACGCCATATCGGAGGACTGTCCTGTCGAAAATAATCTGACTGGAGCTCCCGACGGCTGGTTTCCAATTGGGTGATTATATCATCAATCTTCAATAGGAGGCCGGTCATCTGGTTTTGCTTTTTGAGCGCTTCATTTTGAGATTTGCCAACCTTTTTATTAAGGGTATTGATCTTTTTTAACAAGTCTTTAGCGCTTGTCAGCGCTGATGCCGGTACACCACTCTTTGTGGCACTTTCGATAGTTGCATCCCAGTTGGCCTTCATGGTACCCGTTCCGAAAAGATCATCCTGCAGGTTCGTCACCCTGCTGTTGATTTTCTCCTTTAGCGGACCCAGGATATCTTTAACGTTTGTCCATTCCCGAATATCATTTTCGATGGTCATTAACGAATAGTAACCTTCGCGACTTTCAAGTTCGGTTTTTTTATTCTTAAATTCTTCTACATGGTTCTCATAAATCGAATCAAAAACAGCCAAATCACCGGATGGAGATAATCTTCCTTCAATCTTTTTTATCCTGCTTGTAGAGTTTTCAATACGGTTGGGTATTTCTGCAAGAGGAATTGGTTGGATAAACACTGAATCTCCCTCCGGTGAAATCCTGATGTTGCCTTGCTGGGAAAAGGAAACCAGAATCATGAAAGTGAATATCACTAACAACGCAAATCGTAATTTTCCGACCATAGTTTGTAGTTTAGTATTAAGCGTAAAGATAGAAATAAATCAAGGCTTCTACAGGAAACAAATCAACAGTAATTAACAGCTATTCGTTGGTAACCGGTTGATCTTCTATCCGTTTAATTCCTTTCCTGGCAAGATCTTCCAGTGATTCGTAATAATCAGATTTATAAAGGCTTTTCGCGAGTTTGTAATATTCCATTGCTTTTGAATAATCAGCCTTGCTCTCAAAAATCTGTGCAAGATGTATTGAAGCTATTGTCGTGAAATCATAGCTCCCTCTGGTATCTTTTTCAATCACTGAAAGAAAATCAGGAATAGCTGCATCGTTATCTCCAAGGCCTTCCCTGATTTGCCCCTTTAGTAATAAGAAATTAAGCTGGTAAGGCAGATAGATGTTGTTAAGTATTGGATAGGTTGCTAACAGGCTGTCGGCTTTTTGATAATAACTTCCCTTAACCAGGAAGGAAGTCTTAAGCAATGTAACATCAGGAGTGTATCCTTTTTTTAAATCAAGAAGCGCCTCCCGGTCACGTTCGGTTTTATCATTCCCCTCTTTTTTTACATTAAGTAATTCTTCTTCGTATTTAAGATTGTTGCCGTTCATGAGGTAATAATAAGCGAGATACAAATGAGCCTGCTTCAGGTAGTCAAAGCCATTGGTTTCGTTGATATATGTTTGCAGGTAAAAATTAGCCCCGGGATCGAGTTTGTTCATCAGAATCTTACCATAGATAAAATAATATGGATAGAATTTAACCTCCAACTGATCAATATTTAATCCGCGAAATGCAGCCAGGGCAACTTCATTGTTGCCGGTATGATAGGCTAGATTCCCATAAAAGTATTTAACCAGGAATATTTTATAATGTGGTTCATTTAGATTAGAAATATATTGATACGCCTCATCGGTTTTTTTATCCAGCATCAGTGATAATGCGATAAATATGCTTGCCTCCGTGCTTAGCCCTATTTTGTCTCTGATGTCTGCTTTGTAATCGGATAACAAATCAAAAGTACTCTCCTTTCCTGGTTTAACACCAAACAAACCGGCTACAGTTCTTAAAAACGCCGGGATGTTACCAAGCATGACATTGAACAAACCGCGCAGCTTTTTATTCCCATAGAAATCCGGATGCTTTTCAATATTGCGTTCCATATTCCGGTAGGATTGCAGGGCCAGCCTGGCGCCGGACAGGGTTTCTCCGAATTTGAGTTTTGAGAGGGAAAGCTGCAATTGCATGCTTGAAAGGAGATACAGATAGTAAGGCGACGCGGTATCTTTATCATCCATGATCTCGCGGTATTCATTAAAGTTGTCTTTGAGGTTCTCATAGCGTTCTTCATTCGCCGCAACCAGCAATTGGACGAAATCAGCAAACTGGTCGAGGTAATAGAGGTAGTAGTTATCAGGATTTATTGTTAGCTGGGTATTGATGTTTTTTTTGGCTGTTTCAACTTTCAGGTCAAGAATTTGTACCGTGATGTCACAACAATTTAAATCAGGGTTGTAATGGCTTTGTGAAACCAGGCCGCAGACAAAAATGAAATAAAATGATACGAACAGAAGGATGCTCTTCTTCATCCTGTAAATCTAACGTATTCTTTTTGCTCTTTTAAATTCTTTCGAACTATCAAAAAGGTACCTGTAAGTAATGTGAGTCTTTCTTATCCGGGCGCCAATTTGCTCAGCCAGGCGCATCATGTTTGGGTTGAAATCCCCTATCCAGTTCATTTCAAGATCTGTGTACCTGAAACTGGGCTTGACTACCTGTTCGGCGAACTTCATAATAATCCCGTTAGGAATACCTTTCTTCTGAAAATCGGGGACAACACCAAAAATAAGTCCTACCAGATTCGTAAAGCTTTTAGCAACCTTGAGGTCATACATAAGCCTTAACTTGTTTATTAAGTGGAATTTGCCATCGAACTTTCGGTAGCTCTGATACAAATCAGGAATCATAATAAAAAATCCGATAGGCCTTCCTTCATGGTAGGCGAATAAAACCGCCCTGGTATCGATCACAGGTTTCATTTTCAAAAAGAGTGTTAGCGCCTGCTTTTTCCTGGTTGGCTTCACTCCCGGAAATTTGGCCCACGCCTCATTGAAAATAATTACAAAATCTTCAGCAAACTTTTCGATTTTTTTCAAATCAACATTCCTGAACTCATAACTGGGGTTTTTAAGAAGTTTCTTCCCATTCTCTACAATAACCGGATCAAGAAGGTCCGTTGTCATTGGGATGTGATAAGTATATTGGTTGAAGTAATTCCTGAAACCGTAATTTGTAAACAGTTCATTGTAGTATGGCTGGTTGTATGGCATGTTGTACAGTGGCGGATAAAAACCATCTGCAAGACATCCCCAGAAATGATCCCGGTCTCCATAATTTACCGGGCCATCCATGGCTTGCATACCATTTTTTTTCAACCACTCTTTTGCCGCATCAAACAGACAAATGGCTGCTTCCATATTATTGATGCATTCAAAAAAGCCACAGCCTCCGGTCGGCTGTTCGTTTTTTTTCGCTGATGATGCTTCATAAAATGCTGCAATCCTTCCAACATCCTTATTATTTTCATCCTTTAATATCCACCTGATCGCATCACCCTGCCTGAATCTCTTGTTCTTATCCGGGTCAAAGATCTTTTCGATATCTTCATCAAGCGGACGAATCCAATTACCATCCTCACGGTTAATCTTTTTTGGAAGTTCAAGAAAAGCCGTCCTGGTTTTTTTATTTATTACTTCAATCAGATGGAATGAATTACTCATAAATCTAGTACCGGATTACAATTTAACGAATGAAAAGATGACCACTCTTTACCCAAACAGGAAAGGCAAATGCGAAAATAATAAAATCGAAAAACTACTCTTTGTATATCCATGCTTCACGAAAGGAATAAGGTAACTGTTGTTTGGCATACATCGCCTCTTTCAGGTTTGAAAACTTATTGAGGTAAACCCTGAACTTACTGTCACTTTTGACGGTGCCGGCATTCTCAAATCCATTTTTGGTATGCCTTTTAACGGCCTCTCTTGCATCTTTTATTTGTGAGTAACTTCCGAAAATGAGATAGTATGTAATTTCCTTTGAAATGGTGTCGGTAACCGCAGGCGCTATCATAGCGGTATCAACACCGGAACAGATATCAGGCTCTCCACTGCGGTCAGATCGCTGGCCGAACCAGACAGAAATGTAATGTTTATTGAATCCTACACCCATACAGACCCATTTCTTCTTGCTAAAGTTACCTTCAGTCAACAGCATATCCAGCACGGATTTGGCACCACTCCATAATTTAATCACAGAGTCAACTGTAAAATCATCTTCAAAATAGGCGGCAAGTTCATATCCACGGTAAGTGTAGGGCGTTAACTCTTTGGGTTTATCCCACATACAGTCCTGGTAAGGAACATAGCTGTTGTAACAGCAAGAGCTCCACTCTCCCTTGTCAGACCAGCTTGATAAATTACATATGCTGGTGTCGGGATTGTTAATCAATAAGTCCTCCACATGGACTTCAGCAACATAGCTAAGGGAGACAGAGAATTCAAGGGAAGGTTTTCCATAGTCTTCTCTAAGTATATTTATCTTGTCGAAAAGCAATTGTTCCTCCAATGAGATGCAGAAATTATCCGGGATCTTCTTTTGTGAAAATGACGGAGGTGTTAGTCCGGCAATCAAAGCGAAAATTAAAACTAAGGGGTTGAATGCTTTTAGCATATGATCACATATTTTATGAGCAACCTTGATCGAAGTTTGTAAATTTACACAATTTGTGATGTTGACGTGTGCAAATTATTGATAAGTCTTATCAGCGTTTTATACCAATATAAAATCCTAATTTCATGAAAAAGAATTTTCTCATCGTTATTAATTTGTTGCTTGCCTGCTATGCCTTTGGCCAGGAAAGGCCAATATATCTGGATAGGATCCAATTACCGGAGAACTACCATATTGAGATTTATGCCTCCGGGGTTGAGAATGCCCGCGGATTGGATTTCGCCACTGACGGAACCTTATTTGCCGGTTCAAGGAATAAGGGTAATCTCTATGCCATCAGGGATGGAAAAGTCATTTTACTGGATTCTGCTTTGGCAATGCCTTCCGGCCTGGACTTTTACGAGGGTGACCTGTACGTTGGCGCGATATCAACGATCTACAGGTATCCGGATATCCTTTCTAATTTAGATAAGCCGGTGAGAGAAATAGTCACTGATCAATTTCCTTCAGATCGTTGGCATGGGTGGAAATACATTCGTTTTGGGCCTGACGGAAAACTTTATGTTCCTGTTGGAGCCGCCTGCAATGTGTGTGACAGTGTAAATCCAATTTACGCTACAATCAACACTATCAGCAAAGATGGAAGCCAGAGGGAAACTTACGCCCGCGGAGTTAGAAATACTGTCGGTTTCGATTTTCATCCCCAAACGGGAGATCTCTGGTTCACCGATAATGGTCGTGATATGATGGGAGATGACATCCCGTCGGATGAATTAAACCATGCACCCCAAAAGGGAATGCATTTTGGTTTTCCCTATTTGCATGCCACGGATATAAAGGATCCCGAATTCTGGGATAAAAGGCCTGAAGGATTAGCCATTGCAAAGCCAAAACTTGAAATAAAAGCGCACAGTGCTGCAATAGGTATGCGCTTTTATACGGGTGAGATGTTTGAAGAAAAATACAAAAACGGAGCTTTTATAGCAGAACATGGCTCGTGGAACAGATCAAAAAAGGTTGGTTACCTGGTTTCATTTGCGAAAACAGAAGGTGATAAAGTAGTGGATTATGAAGTGTTCGCCAGCGGCTGGATGCAGGAGGAAGACTACTGGGGAAGACCGGCAGATGTGGCAGTGGGACCGGATGGGGCGCTCTACGTTTCTGATGACTTTGCGAATTGTATTTACCGGATTTATTATGAGGGGGAATAGTTAATTGGTTAATGGATAATTGGTTAATGGATAATTGGTCATTGGATAATTGGTCATTGGATAATTAGTCTTCCTGTGAACCACATTTGGGCGTTGGTTGCAGACCTCCAGAGTTTGAAGAACATGGAAGAGTCTAGAAGCAAGAACCAAGACAAGAAGAACCAGGAACCAAGACAAGCCATGAGACTGATTACTGTCTAAAAATAAGTGCTGACTACTGATCAATTACTTAATGCAATTAAGTTAGTAGACAAGAATATATCAAGTACTCTTTTCCTACGCAGCCCTATCCCCTTCCATACGGATTCCCTTTGTTCAAAAGGGGCAAATCCCTGCGCAGGCTTCTGTCAGATGATGGAGTATTAAAGGGGTAAGCGAGGCCGGAAAACCCTTAACTTAATGACATCACCCAATGACCAATGCCTAATGCCCAATGCCCAATGCCCAATGTCTAATCACCAACGACTGAAAGGAGTCCGTATGGATGCCTAATGACCAATCACCACTTAAATCCCTCAATCTCCTCCTCAATTCTTTGATCGAACAGGGTCATTAGTTGACGCGTCAATTGGTTTTGGGGATCGAAAGAATGATCATCGATCTTTCGTACTGGCAATAAGTTCATGGAAGTGCTGGTGAGAAAGGCAGCATCAAATTGACCAATTGTGTCAAATGGAATAACAGTATTTTGCAAATCCACCCGATTCTTTAAAACAATCCCGACTACCTCCGAACGTGTAATTCCATCTAAGACCAGAGACAATGAAGGAGTATAAATCTTCCCATCTTTGATGAAAAAAATATTTGATCTGCTGCCTTCAGTTACTATATTTTTATTGTCAACAAAAAGAACCTCATAAACATCCTCTTTGTCGATCAACTCATTTGCCAGTAACCTGGCGGGCAGGTTCATGCTTTTTAAATGAGGATTGTTTCTTACGGCATTGAGACTTGTCAATTCAACTCCCTCCTTGTATTCTTCCGCAGTAGGATACCTGTGCGATGCCACCCATGCCATAAAAAGGTTGCCAAGGTGCGGATGAAGGGTCAGATGAAACTGGACATTACCATGCTTTAAGCCATTGCTTTCCAGCAGGGTTCTCATCCTTCTTTTCAACTGCTCCATAGAAAGATCGAAGGTGAACCCAGCAAGTTCAACGGAATGATAATATCTTTCCAGGTGTTCGGTGAGAAAAAGTGGAGTGCCATCAATGACTCTGAAAACTTCATAAATTCCTCTACCTTCGCCAAGAAGCCCCGGATTAAAGTCGCAACTGCTCCTTAGTTCGTCATTCAGGATAAAATAGCTGAGTAAGCAGTTTTCCATTACACTTTCCATTCTTTTTTCAAAATGCTGTAAACTCTCAGGTCATGATAACGCTCGTTAATGAACTCGCCATCCCTTTCCATTCCTTCAAAAGTAAAGCCCAGGACTTCCGGTATCCTGATGCTCTTTTCATTTCCTTCTGCCACTTTCATCATCACCCGGTTCATATTATAATTACTGAAGACATAGCTTATGAGTGATTTGCATGCTTTTATCATAATTCCCCTGCCCGTCATGCTGCTATCCAACCAATATCCAAATTCCACCTTTCTGTTGGTGTTGTCAATTTCTTTTAGACCAATGAGTCCTGCGAATTGATTCTCATGCCAGATTTCCAGAATTTCATCCTTTTTAGGACATCTGGAGTTCAGTGTTGACTTGATAAATTCTCTGGTATTGATAACCGATCTGGTTTTATCTACAAACGGCAGCCAGGTTTTTAAATGCTTTCTTGACTGATCAATGCTATCGTAGATAGTTTGAGCAGATGCCAGTGAAATAGGTTTAAGCAGGATCTTGTCGTCAATCTTTATTGTCTTCATAAGTCTTCTATTCCTCTTTGCCGTCTCTTTCACTGAAATAAGTTTCAATCAGTTCTTTTGCCTTAACCTCATTGTAAGTTTCCACATAGAGAAACACTGTATCGCCAACAGGGCCATCAGCCCATCCGGCTAATGCACTGGAGGCAAGGCGGTCTTTCATGATAACACCGATTTCACTTTCTTCCAGCATTTCTTTCAGAAACATCCCCTCAATCCGGGTTCCTGTATAAACTTTTTTAATATCGTCTGACATGGATTTTGATATTGGATTAATCAGTTAAAAATAAATTAAAATTACGTGCAATGAATGTTTCTAATTTCTATAAATATATCGCCTCTACGAGGCTGGTTTCTCCAGCACCAGAGGTGCGAAATATTTATAGAACAAGTGAATACAATTTTCAAAAGAGTGCCGTAGGTACGATATCTGAATTTACCTATAAGTTAATCTGAAAACAGTGGTTTCTAAATTAATATTTTTTTACCCATTGGTCTATCATCCATTCAATTTGATAAGAGCAAACACCATTATCGCAGCGCTGACTAATTGAACAGGTGACAATATGCTGTCATTGACCAGATAATCAAAAAGTATTGCTGAGATAGGAAAAAGCAGTTCGCTGATGGTCGCGACAATGGCTTTTACCCTTCTTAGTCCATAGTAGTAGATGAAAATGGCGCCGGAACCTGTCGTTAAACTTATGATGATAAAAAACAACCAGTTGGTGTTGGTGGTTTTTTCGATTTCGATAAACATTCCGGTAGCAAGAAAAAGTACAAGCAGAATAATTGTAGTAAAGAAGTATCTGTAAAATGTAGCAGTGATGAAATTGTGTGCGATAAGTATTTTTTTGGAGAAGACCGTTGAACTGCCAAACGAAAAGGCTGCGAGCAGGGCCAGCAGTGCAGCATAAACTGTGTTTGGATCTGATTCAATATTTGGAAGTTTAAATCCGAAAGTGAGGAAATAGCTTGAGAGAATTGCAATGCCCGCCCAGAGTATAAAATCTTTTCTGAGCTTTTCTTTTAATATCAGCCAGGCAAGGATGATAGCGAATATCGGTTGAAGTTTCTGAAGCAGAACCACCACAGAAAGTTGTTGAAAGTTTACAAGGAAAAGTGCCTTTACGATGGCGATTGTACCAAGCGTTCCACCAAACAAAGCGATCAGAAAGAATGTGATGTAATCCTGTCTAAGAAAGTTCCTCATATGGGAATACTGCTTATGCAGAAATACATTCATCAGAACAAATGGGATAAAATGCAGCATAAACACTACATAAACCACATTGAGATTGAAAAGCCGTGGGGTCAGCACAACCCCATCGAAGCCCCACAAAATAGCCGAGATGCTAATGGCGATGGTTCCCCTGATGACCTGACTGTTCTGTTTTTCCATAATTGCTATCGATGGCAAAAATAGATAAAAGCGAAAGCTAAGAGTGCGGAAAATTAAATAGTAAGTTTAAATACTACTTTTGAAATGGATATGGGCCAATGGAGGCTTCTTTCCACATTCTCCGGACACGTAACCGGCCAAACCATTTCACACGATTGTGGCGCGGTGAGGGGGATTTTTGGGTGATTGGTTAACTGGTCATTGGTTAACTGGTCATTGGTCATTGCCTGCCCGTCCGCAGCGGAGCGAAGGCGGGGTCATCCATCCATCCATACGGACTCCCTGCGGTCGTAAGGGTAAGTTTTGATTCTTGTATCTTGTTTAAGAGGGCTTTTTTTACCGCTCCCCGTAACCTGTCAATCGTAAACCGTAAGAATAATTTAGCCGCTAATGCGCGAATGATTCAACATTAATCAGCGAATTCGCAGCTTAATCTTTTGCCGCGAATCATTCGTCTTTAATTCGTGGCTTTTATCCGGTGAATCGGTTAAATCTGCTGTTTCGACCAGTGATATATCCATACGGATTTCCTTCGGAAATACGGGCATGCTTGCTGGTTGCTACTTTGGACTGCTCCCTCCGTCTCCTTTGCCTTTTAGAAGAGTGATCGTTTGCAAAATTAAACAACCCAGTTTTCTACCTTTAATTCGTCTATTCTTAGAAATTCTTTTTCATTATTAGTAACCAGGATTAAATCAAGACTCTTTGCATGAGCTCCGATCAATGTATCCAATGGGCCAATAGGTTTGCCCTTGCTTTCTAAAGTAGCACGAACTTTTCCGTATTCTAATACCGCATTGTAATCAAAATCTAAAATTTCGAGAGGGGTGATAAAACGGTTCAATGCATCCTGATTTTTCTGGGGATTTGAACTTTTTGCAATTCCGTATTGCAACTCGGCTAATGTAATAGTAGAAATTCCAATACTTCCAAAAGGTAAATCCGTAAACCTTTCAATAACTGAGGCTGGTCGTTTTTTAATGATGTAAATACAAATATTTGTATCTAAAATATACTCCATTAATCCAGTGAGTCACGATTCTGGTCAATAGGTTGCTTCCTATTGTCCATGAAATCAGGGGTGAATGAATCAAGACTTTCAATAAGGTTTTGCCAGGGATTGTGAAACGGTATGATGTAAATAGCGTTACCTATTTTTTTTACTATTACTTTATCATCGTCTATCTCCATTTGTTTTGGAATCCTGATAGCCTGTCCTGTTTTATTCTTTCTGATATTTATTGTTTCGAAGGGCATTGCTTTTAATTGTGATTCAAAGTTAGTAATTTCAGGTGACAATATTGTCCATTTAAATTTTTCATCTCAGTATAACAAACTTCCCTGTTCCGGTTTGCTTTCCCGCCCGAAGCGAAAAATAGTACATTCCTGCCGGAAGTCCTTCCGCGTTCCACACAAATGTTTGTTTTCCTGATTGCTGATGCACCTGGAAAATATATAGCTGTTCACCGATATGATTGAAGAGGGTGATTGTGACATCGGAAGGCCGTTTGAGTTGGTATTCGATTTTGGTGGTGGTGGTGAAGGGGTTGGGATAAACCCGGATGGTTTGATTCAGGTGTTCCTCTATTCCGGTGTCATCATACACAGTAAGAACCAGTGTGTCCGTCGCCAGACATTTGTCCATATAAGCATCACACCAGATCTTATGATCTCCTGTATCGATAACATTGCCTGACAGGTGAATCGTTTCCGTTGTGTCTCCGGTTGACCAGAAATATTTATCATACCCGGGTGTAGCCGCAATGTCAATTGAATGAGACATTCCAATAGCTGTATCATTTCCCAGTTCTAAAGAATATCCGGATGAGCGAAGAAACCTGGATATGAATCCATCTTTGAAAGCATGATTATTTGGAGTAAGAGTATCATTTTCAAACCAGCCCATGCCGGCAAATGAACCGCCTAAGATCACGTCGTTGCAATTATCAAGAAGGAAGTTGAAAGTACCATGTCCGTATTGAGCTTTCAATACTTTACTAAATCCTTTTTTTCCGTGCTCATCCCAGGATGTCAGCAATGAACTTTGGTAATCGCCGAGGTCATATTCATCACCCCCAAGTTTGATAGTTTTTCTTGCGGAAATGGCGGTAAAAAGGCTATCATTACCATATTGGATTTCAAAAACATCTTGCAGGGAATTCTTAATTGACCTTACCTGGTAGTACCAGACAGGTTCAAAGCTCTTACTCATTCTTCCGAATAGCCTTGCAGAACTGTCTGAGGTCAATGACAATGTGTCTTTGCCAAAAACAGTTGTACCCTCGTATAGGATGGCCGAGAAAAACAACTCATCATCAGGAGCAGGCGTATAGCTTCTAAAGCCTAAGCCTGGCTCCGGTATATTGCCATAAACATATTCCCCGTCCTTGTTAATTTCCACAAGATAAGTCCAATAAGTATTCATCGGATCTTCAGGTTTAACCAGTGTATCTCCATCAATGAGTACATGACCTTTTGTTAATCCAAATAAAAAGCTTTGCCCGTCTTCACGTAAACAAAAGTCTCGTAACATGGTGTTAGGGTCAGTACCTGTAATATCCTTTCTCCAGATGATCTGCCCATCCAGATCAATCTTCAGCAATGCATTGTGGGTTACAGAAAACTCCAGGGTATCCTGTCCCAGGTAAGTGACTGTCCCGCTGTGAGCATGACCCACGGCCAGGTACAGATGGCCGTCTTCCGACATCTCCAGTCCGTAGCAATAATCCTGGGTGGTGGCGCTCACCAGTTTGATCCATTCAACTTTGTTATTTGGATTGATCTTGATCAGAAAAACTTCCGGTGTAAAGGGGTTTGGCTGTCCCCCGTGGTCAATAGCCGTGTCGTTGATGAACACCCTGACGCTGAATTCGGCTGCAACATAAACATTCAGGTCATCGTCGGCGACCAGGGACATATTGTACAGGTAGGACATTGGCTGTGTTAAAAAATCAAAAGCTTTGATGAACTTTCCATCTTTATCAAACACAGGTACAGCGTAGTTTTGATTCGAGTGATAACCCGTGTGGAAGAAAGCGGTATCCGGAAAATAAACCGTATCCCGGTAGGCGACCTGGCCATAACTGTTTTTGTCTTTGTCAACGTGCAAGATTCGAATCCCTGAATGTTCTCCGGCCTCATAGGATTGCCTTGTCCATTCCTGGGACAGAATGTAAACATGAACAAACAGTATCGGAATGAGGAATATTAACTTCTTCAAATACATAAATAGTTGGTTTTATCGGATGATTAATTTTTGGGTAAAAGTTTGGTTTTCAGTAACCACTTTTACATAATAAATGCCTGGCCTGTAATTCTCCGGTGAAAGGCTTACCCGGATCGAATTATTCGCAGCTTCCAGGTATTTTACCACCCCGCCATTAGCATTGAAAATGCAGACCTCTGTTATTGGCTCTATTGACTCAATCGTAATTTTATCAGTGCAAGGGTTTGGATAGATGGACAACTTGTTTTTCTGCCGGTAATAATCAGTCAAATCTGTGACAATGCCGTCTTCATCCGTTTTGATCAGGTAAACATCTGCTCCGCCATTACCCATACTCCGGGTCATCCCGCTGATGGCATAACCTCCGTCAGTTGTTGTACGAACAGATCTTCCCATATCCGAAAACTGGCCCCCGAAAGTCTTTGTCCAGATGGTGTCGCCTATTTCATCCGTACGGACAACGTACACATCAAAATCACCTGGTCCGCCTGATCCATAACTTGACGTAGACCCGGTAAGGATATACCCGCCACCATGGGCCAGGTCCACATCGTAGCCCCAGTCAGTATCATCTCCTCCATAGGTTTTTTCCCAATCCACAATACCGGTTGAGTCGGTTTTTACCAGCCAGAAATCTCCGGAACCGGGCCAGATAATCGTACTTTTATGTTTGATCCCACAAAGAATGTAGCCGTTGTCGTTTGTCTTTTTGACAGAAAGCAGCAACTCAATTTTATTGCCATCACCAATCCATCTGTCCCATACTTTTTCGCCTGATTCATCAATCTTGAAAAACCAACCATCTTCGTTTTCCCCTATCTCGTCATGCTGACCGCATACCACATAACCACCATTATGTGCCAGTTCT
Organism: Chlorobiota bacterium; assembly: GCA_030618545.1. Taxonomy (GTDB): domain Bacteria; phylum Bacteroidota; class Bacteroidia; order Bacteroidales; family F082; genus JAADID01. The sequence goes on along the minus strand of JAUXDH010000002.1, from coordinate 10,570 downwards.
ATGCAATAAGTAGAATGAATACCATAAGGCTCATCAATTTCTGTGTACCACTCGAGAGAACCGTTTTTATCTGTTTTCAGGATGAAGGGATTATCTTTCCATAATGATCTTTTATTGGAATGTCTTGCCGTACCGCAAAAGACGAACCCTGAATCGGCAGTTTGTTTGATGGATGTCGGGGTGGTTTCGCCCTGGTCCGGGTAGGTGCTGGTCCAGCTTACATTTCCGTCTTCATCGTATTTGATGATACAGGAAGTACTGGAATTCGCTTCATCTACCGGGCCACATACTGCAAACCCACCATCAAATGTCTGGATGCCATCATAAGCCCTGTCATAATGCTGGGGATCACCCTGCACATCAGACCACATTAAACTCCCCGATTGATTTGTCCTGACGACATACATATCCGGATAACCGTAATAATAATTGGAAGTGTAACCGACGATCAGGTATCCGTTGTCATCACACTGAAACAATGAAAACCCCTCATCGTCATCGATGGTTCCGTAGGACTTTTCATAGGTGAATTGGGCGATTGCAAATCCACAGGTTGCGAGGAGAAACAAAATCAAAAAGATGAATCTTTTCATAATGGTTTGATCGCTGAAAGTTACGGAAAAAACTGCATGTTTTGAATTTCAGTCGAAGGTTTTATCAGGCTTCACATCATCCTCCCTTGCCCGCTTCTTCAACTGCCAAAGCAAAGCGGCTCACAGATGGAAAAAGGGGAGTTTGATGAAAGAATTAATATTCGTGAATAGTTAAATAGACTACCGGTTTAATTCGGGAATTCTAAGATAAAAACAAGTCATTTCCGATTTTTTGCTGAAAATTTATTCATTGGGTTAACTTCTTCGAATACTTTTAGATAGGCCGCGGATTCGCTAATAAAACATGATCATTCGCGAATCCGCGGCTAATAAGCCATTCGTCTTTAATTCGTGCATTCTGCCGAAGGCATTCCTCGGGAAGTGGCTCTCAATTGCTGAGTTGGTTAAATCAGTGAACCGGTTAAAACGAGTGCTCCAACTGAAGGTATGCTGACTGCCGACTGCTGACTGGAAACTGCTCACGGCAAACCCGGAAACGATTCTACGTATTGAATTTTCAGATCAGGAAATGACTCTACCACCTGTACTTTGAAATCAGGAAAAGATTCTACAACCTGCCACTCTCCGCAATCATCCGGAAACGATTCCACCAGTTTCACTTTCAGGTCAGGAAAACTCTCCACTATCTGGATTTTGATATCAGGAAATGATTCCACAAACTGAACTTTTCCATGAAGCTCAATCCCATTCCACCGGCATTCTGAATGCCCTGAAATAATCGCTTCATGATTTACAGCAGGGCTATGCGATGAAGCCCTTACTTCAGAAACTACTTCAAATAGTAATGAAACCGCGAAGAGGAGAAAAACTAATACCGGTTTTTTCATTAAGTGTAAGTTTGAGAAAAAAGCCGCAATTACTATACCGGTTTTGTTGATGAGTTGTCACTATTCCTCAATCCATGCAATGATCTTTTCATCATCCGGCTTGATCTGAGGGTTTATGACATGTTCCAGTTGTCCTTCCTTGTTAATGAGGTATTTCTGAAAGTTCCATTTTATCTTTGAACTGGATACACCATTCTGTTCCTCATCGGTTAGCCATTCATAAATTGGCGCCATGTCTTTTCCTTTTACCGAAATTTTATCCATCATCGGGAATGTGACGCCATATTCCACAGAACAGAATTCTTTGATCTCTTCATTTGTACCAGGTTCCTGTCCCATGAAATTATTGGCAGGAAAAGCAATGATGACAAAATCATCCCCGCCATATTTTTTATAGACCTGTTCAAGTTGTTCGTACTGTGGGGTCAGGCCACATTTAGATGCTACATTTACAACCATCACTTTCTTTCCTTTTAGCTGATTAAGGGCAAATTCGTTGCCATCGATATCTTTAACAGTAAAGTCGTAGAAAGATTTTTCCTGAGAGATTCCGATAAAGGGTAAGGTGATGATCAGAATTATTAATAGGTGTAAAGTTCTCATGTGAATGAATTTTTAGGAAAAACAAAACTACTGCTAAAAAGTTCATCAGAATAAATCTTTCTGCAATCCTGCACTCAATGGATAATGATCAGAATAATCCACCAGGTGCCGCCGGTAGGTCCTGGTATCGAAGTGCTGGCTCTTCATTACATAATCTATCCTCAGAAAAGGTATCCGCCCCCCGTAAGTGATGCTGAAACCATTTCCTTTTTTAACAAATGTGTCTTCAAGCAATTTCGTTATTTGTTTGTAAATGTATGACGATGGTGTGTCATTGAAATCTCCTGCCAGAATCACAGGATACGGACAATGGTCAAGTTCCTTTAACAGATGCTGCATCTGCTTTTCCCTCAATTGAAACGCATCCGCCAGCTTAGAATAGATTTGCAGGGCGTGCAATCCCATCTCATCCTGATTTTGACCCGGATTAACCACAAAATCTATATCAGATGGCTTAAGTTGTATACTGGCAAGGTGGATGTTGTAAATCCGGACAGTGTCAGCGCCCATTAACACATCTGTATAAATGCCAAACGTACGGGTGCCTTCAAATTTCAATTTCCCCTTGTTTACAGCTTCAAATTTTGAAAAGATCACCAGACCTGTAAGCTGTTGGTAACGAGGGTTGAAATAACTTTCATAGTAATAGGATTGTGCGCCAAGTTGTGTCCTGGCATTTTGCAACGGTTCGTAAAGAGTCTTCCCTTTTCCATGATATTCCTGTAAGCAAACGATATCCGGGTTTTGATCATTGAGGAAATCAATAACCGTTTGATTGTTCGTGTTAAATGTCTCTTCATCGGCATCCATCCCAAATCGCTGTACGTTGTAAGTCAGTACCCGTATTTCATTTTTCTCAGCAGTGTGATCTGTTGTGAACCTCAACTGGAAATTATTCTTCAGGTGACCGAATCCTATTAAGATAGGGACGAGTGAAAACAGAAAATACTTACTCCTCAACAGCGCCCAGGCAATAACAAATATGAAGTTAATGATCAGAAGCAAGGGATACATCAGTCCAAAAACCGCAAAGAAAGCGGAAGATTCCGGAGATTGATATGAAGCCAACAGCGAAAAACACAGAAGAACAAAAAAGACCAGGTTAATTGCCAGCATAGCGCTTCGAAAGATGCTGTATTTTGACCTGTAGGGCATAATCTCTCAAAGGTAGGTAAACGTCAACTATTGTTTATTGCTGCTTTTAAACAGCAGTTCTTTTTCCCCCTTGGAAAGGCTTTCGTAACCTGAGCGGGAAATTTTATCAAGTATCTTGTCAATATCATCCTGTGTGGCTGCTCTTTTTTTATTGAAGTCGTCATCAGTTATTGGGCGGTCATTTTGTTGTCTGTGGGTCTCAAACTTCTGACTGCTTTTTTGTGTCCTGAACACCGGTAATTTGATGTTGTTCAAAAAACTGTAAAGATCATTACCTTTTTTGAGTGAATAAGCATAGATAAATCCCCACAAAGCGCCTCCAATATGTGCAATATGGCCACCGAAATTAATCTCATCAGGGTTACTGGTATTGATCCCGAATATTCCGATCAGGTCAAGCAGCAGCACAACGATGGTTACATATTTAATCTTTGTTCTTCCTATAAGCAAAAGGTTGACGGAATAATCAGGAACATAGTAAGAAATAGCTACAAGAACGGATAATACGGATGCGGAAGCGCCCATGGCAATACTGTTGTAATGTTCCTCATGCAGCAGAGGAAAGACGTTAAAAACGATCACATAGAGCAACGCCCCTACGATTCCACCGGCTAAATAGGTAAACAATAACTTTCGCTGGTTGAGGTATTGAAGGAAAATAATGCTTCCAAAATACAGCACAATCAGGTTGAATAACAGGTGGAAGAATCCTGTATGCAAAAACATATACGTGCCAATCGTCCAGAAGCGTTGGGCAAGTAATCCTAGATCAACAGGCACGGAAAGCCAGTAAACCAAAGGTGAAATCTCATCAGGGGTGTATACCTTCGAAAGCCTTAGAATTACATTGATAAGGTTTATTCCAAGAAATACCAGCGTATTGATCAGTATTAATCTTGACATGTTGTTTTTGCCAAGAAAAATCTGTCTTAATACATCACTCGTATTTCTATGTGGTTGCTTATATCCAAACATGATTGAGTTCTGAGTTCTGAGTTTTGAGTTTTGAGTTTAGGGTTCCGGTTCCGGGTTCTGAGTTTCGGGTTCAGAGTTTATAGGCCCGGAATTGTGTTTCCAAACTTTATATTTAACGGTTTTTATATCTCAATAATATAAATATTTCCATTTTTTTTAATTGCCACCAATAACCAGTAACCAACGACCGATGACCAACGGGCTCCGAAAGCTTTCGGGGGTATGGATGGACGACCCCGCCTTCTCCGTCAGCTGACGGGCAGGCAATGACCAATGACTAATTCACCAACAACCGCAGGGCGTCCGTATGGATGACTAATTAACCAATCACCAATGACCAATTGACCAGTGACTAATTGACCAATTACCAATTCACTAATACACCTTCCCCTTTCTCTTCCAGAACATAAATACAATGTATCCGGTAATCATCCCGCCAAGATGCGCGAAATGAGCTACATAGTCATTCGGATTGTTAGATAATCCCAGGATCAATTCAAGCGCTCCATAAATGATCACAAAATATTTTGCTTTGATCGGCAAGGCAAAAAATACATAGATAGTGGAGTTGGGGAACATCATCCCAAAGGCCAGAAGCAGTCCGAATACGGCGCCGGAGGCTCCCATCATCGGTACCTCAAAAGGCCCTCCTGTTAAAAAAGTCCAGATCAGGTAAACTGCTGCAGCGCCGATTCCTGTAATCAGGTAATAGTTAAGAAACCGTTTGGGTCCCCAGACATTCTCAAGAACATTACCAAACATCCACAAAGCAAACATATTGAAAAAGATATGAGTCAGGTCTGCATGCATGAACATGTAGGTAATAAACTGCCATACTTTGAATGAGTCACTGGCCGGAAAATACAGGGCCAGGTACTGTCGCTGAAAAATTACCAGATCATATAAAGTTTCACCGGGGATCAGGTAAAACAGGAAAAAAGTAGGCAGGAACAAAAGACCATTGATAATCAATAGATTTTTGACTACCGGTGGCAGCATCCTGAATCCTCCCGGCCTGATTTGTTGCATAATCGAATATTAAAATATGTGGTTAATAATTATTTGAACTTAACTTTTCGTAAGCACATTCTTTCACTGACAATTAGCATACCGAAATAACCAAACTGTCATTTTTTCACCAATTGCTCTAAGTCTGACAGCGGGATGATTGTCATCGTTTTTTTTCCATCAGGAGTGACTTCAGGAACCTGGCAGGCAAACAACCGATCGAAAATATCTGCCATCTCAGTGTCGCTGAGCTTGGTGCCTTCCTTTAAAGACGCGTTGGCAGCTATCGATCGGGCTAAATTAACCTTTTTGTCGTAATTCAAATCCCTGGCCTGTTGTTTATGGTTTTCGATAATTTGCTCAAGGGAAGATTCCAGCATGCTTTCCTTCATATCTGCAGGTATGCCTTTTACGACAAATCCATTGGCTCCAAATGATTCCAGAAGAAATCCCATTTTCTCAAGATCTTTCATCAAAGACCGGACAATCTCAGCATCGCCCGGAGAAAGATGAATATTGTGCGGAAACAGTTGTTGCTGCGACGGATTGCCCGATCCCGACATTATCTGAAGGTAATGCTCATAAAGGATACGCTCGTGGGCTTTCTGCTGATCGATGAACAAGAGGCCCGACTTTACATTACAAAGGATGTATCTGTTGTGCGATTGAAAGAACCTGACAGGGGCTGGCTGATCCTGCTGTTGTTTTAGTGGTTCTTCATCTTCAGGCGTAAGTTTTTCCTTTGGCCTGGAGGAGCTTTGTGAATAAAGCGCTTCCCAGTTAGCATCTCCTGTTTTAGGTTTAGGTTTAAAATTGTCTGTTGTTATTTTCTCAGTTTGTTCGAATGGGTTGTATTCGGGATCTATGGTCACCCCCGGTTGCTCCACAGGCCCTTTGGGGCGCGTATGTATGATGGCTTCAATCGTAGGATCAAGATCGAAATCTATCGTAGGAGTGAGGCTATGCTGCCCAATCGATTGTTTAACTGCCGCCTGCAGCACACCATACACATATCGGGCATCCCTGAAGTTGACTTCTGTTTTGGTGGGGTGGATGTTGATGTCAATATCCTTTGGATCAATTTCAATATTCAGAAAGTAGCTGGGGAAGGAATCTACAGGTATCAGTTCGGTGTAGCTGTTGGCAACGGCATGGTTCAGGTAGGCGTGTTTGATAAATCTATCGTTTACAAAGAAATACTGTTCTCCTCTTGTCTTTTTTGCAAATTCAGGTTTCCCGATAAAGCCATGGATCTTTAGCTGATCCGTTAACTGTTCTACCGGCATCAGACGCTGATTATAAACATTCCCGAAAAGACCCACTATCCTCGACTTCAGGCTTCCTGACAGCAGTTTAAAGACAATCTTGTCATTGTGGGTCATGCCGAAAGAAATATTGGGCTGAAACACAGAAGCCCTGATAAATTCTTCGATGATGTGTCTGGTTTCGGCAGCATTCGATTTCAGGAAATTACGACGGGCAGGCACATTGAAGAATAAATTCTTAACAAGGATGTTAGATCCGGCTCCGCACTGGCATGGTTCCTGGCTGACAACTTTGGAGCCTTCCACTTTCAAACAGGTTCCCAGTTCATCTTCATGAGGTTTTGTTCTCACTTCCACCTGTGCAATGGCTGCAATGGATGCCAGCGCTTCACCCCTGAAACCCATGGTACGTATGGCGAAAAGATCATCCGCATTTGATATTTTCGATGTCGCGTGTCTTTCAAAACTCATCCTGACATCTATTGGCGACATGCCACTGCCGTTGTCGATCACCTGTATCAGGGTCTTGCCGGCATCTTTTATCACAAGGTCGATGTTGGTTGCTCCGGCATCAATTCCGTTCTCTAACAATTCCTTAACTGCGGAGGCAGGTCTTTGAATTACCTCACCCGCGGCAATCTGGTTTGCAACTGAATCAGGAAGAAGCTTAATGATATTCGACATCCGGAATGTTTTCTGTTTTAGTTTTTTTCATTTTATATCCACCTGACCCCTCCTGTATTTCGAACTCATTCCCACCTAATTTCCATTCACCATCAGCGCAATATGTCATAGGTTTTGCTTCTATTATCCATTATCCATTAACGAATAACCATTAACGGTTTGAATATTGGTCGTTTAGCATTTTGAAACTCCAATTATCCAATTTGCCACCATGATTGTTTATTACTATCATCTTCATTATTAGTGCTTACAGCCAAATGCCCTATATTTTTTGTTGTGCCGTCGTATTTATTTTTTGTTTTAGTAAATTAATCTTTTCTGTAATATTGAATAGAATCTTTTTATCTGAAATCCATATATAGTTATCACCTGATGAATGAAATAATATTAATTAGTTTTCTAATCATGATGTCGTTTTCCTGCATGCGGCACAACTATTAACCATTAACCATTAACCATTAACCATTAACCATTAAACCCCCTACCTCCCCACCCCAAACAATGCGACAAGCTTATCCACAAAGTCGGTAAAGAAGATCAGGTAAACACCGCCTACGATTACAAACGCATAAAATGCGAAATAGAGCAATCGTGAAAGGTTGCTCGCTCCCCGGAAGGATCCTCCCCTCTGCCATCTATTGTGCATCTGTGCCCTCATGCTTTCACGATGTGAGAGTTCTGAATTGAGTCCAAGCTCCGCCTTTCTTCGTTCAAAACGTTCCTTCTCTTCATCGAAATGCCGGGGTTTAAATGTGAATTGCTTTGGTCTGGGGGTTTTGAAAAAGACAAAGCGCATAACTACATGATGTTTTAGCACAAAATTAGCCTAATTTTGCTATCCTTAACCTTCAAATATGGAAGCAGAAAGTATAAATCCAATTGACAACCTGATAGTTGTTGGAGACCGCGTATTGATAAAACCAAAGTCAGATACCGGAAAAACGAGAAGCGGCCTTTTGCTGCCACCCGGTTACAAGGAAAAGGAAGAGATCCAGAGTGGTTATGTGGTGAAGGCAGGTCCCGGATATCCTATACCATTGCCATCTGATGGAATTGATGAGCCATGGAAGAAAAAAGAAGAGACGATCAATTACATTCCGTTGCAGGCCCAGGTTGGGGATATGGCTATCTTCCTGAAAAAAGGAGCTGTCGAAATCCAATATCAAAGGGAAAAGTATTTTATCGTGCCGCAACATTCCATACTTCTGCTGGAACGGGATGACCTTGTTCCGGAGTAATCAATGAAAATGGGCAAGTATTTAAAAACTGTGATATACACCTTGGTGGTTTTCATCCTGATCACTTCCTGTTCCGACCACAAGTCTAAGCCCGGAATCAAAGATTATTTTGACACCAACGCTCCTGAAAACCTGGATTCTGATATTATTTTTGCCGAAGGGTTTGATATTTTTCGCTGGAACGGGATCTCTAAAATAGTTGTTTACCATCCCGAACTCAGACAGATGGTCATTGGAGAATACTTCGTTGTGCCGGCTAATATTGCACAAAAATTCTATGATACAGTTAACATGATTGTCCTTCCTGTTGACAGTGTTGCCGTTTTCTCAGCTACTCAGTTAAATGCGTTTGATAAATTGAATAAGCTGGATTGTGTTGTTGGAATCTCTGAGTCGAAGTACATCATCAATGAGAATGTAAAGGAAATGCTTAAAAGAGGTGAGGTGTCGGAATTGGCTACTACAAGCGACTTATTTGTGGAAAAAACCATTACCGTAAACCCATCGTTGATATTCTATTCACCTTTTAAGGTAACCGAATCACATGCACTCGATGTAACCGGCATCCCTTTAATCTTCTACTACGATTACTTTGAAACGGACCCACTTGGCAGAGCAGAATGGATAAAGTTTACAGCAACCTTTTTTGGGGAAGAAGGAATAGCGGACAGCATATTCAATGCAATTGTTTTCAAGTATGAGTATTTGAAGCAAATGACCTTAAATATTGAAGCTAAGCCAACTTTATTTTCTGATAAATATTTCAACGGGCAATGGTTTGTCCCCGGTGGTAAGAGCTATATAGCACAACTGTTTAAAGATGCCGGAGCAAATTACTTATGGAAAGATGATGAACACAATGCCAGTTTTCCCCTGGATTATGAGGTGGTTTATGGAAAAGCCTACGATGCGGATTATTGGCGCATCATTGGCTCTTACGCAGATGATGCAACTTACAGGGGCTTGCAGGCTGAAAATGAGCTTTACCGGCACTTCAAAGCCTTTAAAGAGAAAAAGGTGATTTATTGTAATGCTCGTGAGTCAGCTTACTTTGAGACCAGTCCGCTCGAACCCCACCTCATCCTCGCTGATTTAATTAAGGCTTTCCACCCTGGCTTACTTCCTGATTACAAACCAAAGTACTACCAACTCCTGGTGGATTAAGCCCGATCTACCAGAGTCCACAGTACCTGGAAGAGACCTTTGTAAAATGATAAAATACCCTACCTTTAGCTTTTCATGCAATCAACCACAAATAGAAACCTATGGTACCTGATATTCAGCGTACTGACTATTTTTCTTTTCCTGGCCAACCTGGGATATGGATCAGTAATGATATCCTGGGCGGATGTAATCAGTGTTTTGGCAGGACAGCAGGACAAAGGTGTTGCCAACGTGATCGTTCTTGAATACCGACTTCCCCAGGCTATCACCGCGTGGGTTACAGGTATGGCCCTCGGTTTGTCCGGATTGTTACTTCAATCTATCTTTCGAAATCCATTGGCAGGTCCTGCGGTGCTGGGAATCAGTTCAGGAGCAAGCCTGGGAGTGGCATTGGTCATTTTGTTGGGTGGCACGATGGGCGTTGATATATTAAGTTCAGCGAATATTTTTAATGAATTGGGTGTTGTGCTGGCTGCTATGCTGGGAGCGCTTGCAGTGCTTTCCATTATTCTGTTTGCATCAAACAGGATTGGGAATGTGGTAACGGTACTGATTATTGGAATCATGATTGGATATGCGGTTTCAGCAGTTGTTGGGGTGCTTCAGTTTTTGAGCAGCGCCGAAGATCTGCATGCTTATGTGTTGTGGGGATTAGGAAGTTTTTCCAAGACCAACATCAGTCAGTCGGTTTTTCTTATGATAGCAACAATAGTTGGTTTGCTGATCAGCATTTTATTGATGAAACCCCTGAATGCTTTTTTGCTGGGAGATCAATATGCCAGAAGTGTGGGCGTCGATACAAGGTACCTGCAGACTGTTGTTATCCTGGTTGCCGGTTTTTTGATCGCACTCTCCACTGCTTTTACCGGGCCAATAGCTTTTGTTGGATTGGCCGTGCCGCATCTGGCGAGAAGCTTTTACCGCACATCCAACCATCGATTGTTGATGCCTGCGGTAATACTGATGGGAGGTGGCCTTACACTTTTTTGTAACCTGGTGGCGAAATTACCCGGTTATGATACCTCCCTTCCAATCAA
>JAUXDH010000120.1 GCA_030618545.1 Chlorobiota bacterium | reverse complement strand
TAAAGGTTGCCAATCTTATCAAACAGGTGAATGAAAGCGGTGGTATTGAATATGCCATGGAGAAAATGCAGGAGTATGCCAAACGAGCTATTGATATATTGAACGATTTCCCCGAAAGTGACTCCAGCCGCGCAATGGAGAAACTGGTAAGATATACTATCGACAGAACGAAATAAAGATATTACATCTCTCATCAAGAACATCCAGGTTCCAGGTTTCAGGTTCCAGGTTCCAGGTTCCAGGTTTCAGGAAGAAGGTTAATTTCTAATGACTAATAACCAATCACAATCACAGTTTGCTTTGTTCCCCGACCATAGATTTATCAAGGAGACAAATCATCAAACAATTGAACACTACACTTCATCTGTTATCCTAAAAAATAATAAATTCGCACGGTTTAATTGAATCAACTGGTTTTATGGAGATATTGCTGGGGATCATCCTGTTTTTCGTTGTCCTCTGGTATGGTTTTAAACTATTCCTGAGGTATGGTCTGCCATGGTTATTGGCGAGATTCATGAAAAACCAGCAAAGCCGCTTTGGTAATTTTAACCAACAGCAGGCTGACAACCGGCAACGGCCTGACGGTGAGGTTCAGGTGAAAAAAGAAAAATCCCAAAAGCCAAAAGATAATGATGGCTTTGGTGAATATGTAGATTTTGAAGATGTAGAGGAGTAAGGTCTCCGGTTACAAAAAGCATGAACGTTATATGAATAAAGATTTTCTGAAAAAGGCAACACCCTACCTGGTTGCTGTAATTGTTTTCCTTATCATCACATTGATTTATTTCTCGCCTCTTATTGAAGGTAAGAAACTGGATATGCACGACATCAAAATGTACAAAGGGATGTCGAAAGAGATCACTGATTTCAGGGATCAAACCGGTGAAGAACCTTTGTGGACCAATTCGATGTTTGGCGGTATGCCTGCCTGGCAGATATCGGTGCGCTATACCGGAAACCTGATGCGCTACATTGATGAGGCCGTCATGCTGTGGCTGCCGCAGCCGGCCGGTTATGTGTTTTTATATTTTCTGGGTTTTTTCATACTGATGCTGGTATTAAGGATCAATCCGTGGGTAGGTCTGGCGGGGGCTATTGCCTTTGCCATGTCTTCTTATTTCTTCATTATTCTTGGAGCCGGGCATACTTCAAAAGCCCATGCCATAGGATACATGGCTCCGGTGCTTGCCGGAATCATCCTCACATATCGTGGGAAATACTGGCAGGGAGCGCTATTGACGGCTGTTGCGCTTGCCCTGGAAATCAAATCCGGTCACCTGCAAATCACCTACTACCTGTTGCTTTTGGTAGCTATTTATGGAATCTATCAATTGATAGAATCTGTCAGGGAAAAGCAACTGCCGCATTTCGTGAAAGCAACGGGTTTCCTCGTTGTTGCTGCCTTGTTGGCCGTACTCACACATTCAACCAATTTGTGGGCAACTTACGAGTATGGCCAGGATACAATGAGAGGCAAACCTGAGCTCTCAAAAAACCAGGCCAACAAGTCCAGTGGCCTCGACAGGGACTACATCACAGCCTGGAGTTATGGAGTTGGTGAAACATGGTCGCTCATGATTCCCAATGCCAAAGGTGGGGCTTCCGGCCTGATAGGAGAGCGAAAAGAGCTCGATAAAATCGACCGCAATTACAGGGGCTACATTTCACAGCAAAGCGCTTACTGGGGCAATCAGCCTGGAACTTCCGGACCGGTTTACGTGGGAGTGATCGTTGTCTTCCTTTTTATACTGGGGCTTTTCATCGTTGATGATAAATTGAAATGGGTGCTGCTGACAGCCACCGTACTTTCAATCATGCTGGCCTGGGGTAAGAATTTTATGTGGTTTACCGACCTTTTTATAGATCTGGTGCCGGGTTATAATAAATTCAGAGCCGTTTCTATGATTCTGGTTATAGCCGAACTGGCTATCCCCCTACTTGCCTTCATGACCCTGCACAAGGTAATTACTGACCCCGGTATTGTTAAGGAAAAAATGAAGTCATTTTACATTTCATTTGGCCTTACCGGTGGTATCATATTTCTCTTTTATATATCACCTTCCACCTTCTTTAATTTTTTCAGTGAATACGAGGATGTACAGTTCCGTCAGCTTCAGATGACAAATGACGCCGCACAGGTAGCAGCATTTATGGATGGCCTCGAAGCTGTTAGAATCTCCATATTTAAGGCAGATGCACTCAGGAGCCTTCTGTTTCTGCTGGCAGGTGTCGCATTGCTCTATGCTTTCGTGATGAACAAGATCAAAGCTGCCTGGCTTGTGGCTGGCATCGCGTTGCTCATCTTAATTGACATGGCAGGAATTAACAGAAGATATTTAAACAATGACAATTTCGTCAGGGCACGGCAGGCGGATGCACCTTTCCAGGCATCCAATGCTAACAGGCAAATCCTGATGGACACTGATCCTGACTTTAGGGTACTCGATCTGACCAAATCGACCTTCAACGACGCCAGTTGCTCTTATTTTCATAAATCCATTGGCGGTTACCATGGAGCCAAACTGCAACGCTACCAGGACCTGATTGAAGCATACATCAACCCGGAAATAATGGATCTGGTGGAAAGACTTCCTGGTCAAAAATCCCAGATTCAATTGAGCATCATCCTGTCAGAGCAGAAAGTACTGAACATGCTCAACATGAAATACATCATCATGAGGCCGGATATGCCTCCCCTCCCAAATACTAACGCCTTTGGATCAGCCTGGCTGGTTAATGACCATCGTTTCGTGAAGAGTGCTGACGAGGAAATTGCGGCTTTAGGATCAACAGATTTAAAAAGAACAGCAATAATCGACGAAAGATTTTCCAATCAACTTGAAGGCAAATCTTTTACTTCGGATCCACTAGCTGAGATTGCCCTTACCTCATATGAGCCTAATCACCTTCAGTATGCTTACAGCAGCCAGTCAGAGCAAATAGCTGTCTTTTCAGAGATTTATTATGAAAAAGGCTGGAAGGCATACATCAACGGCGAAGAAGTACCTCATTTTAGAGCAAACTATGTTTTGCGTGCTATGGCAATCCCGGCCGGAGACTATGTGATTGAGTTCAGGTTTGAACCACGGGTTTGGGTGGTTGGTGAGAAAATATCATTCGCCAGTTCGCTGTTATTGATTTTGTTGGTTGTTGGAGCAATCGTTGTGCAGGTGAGGCGACAATTTACAGACTATCGAGATGGTTAATGGGGAGATGGTTAATGGGGAGATGGTTAATGGGGAATTGGTTAATGGTGGAATTGGTTAATGGGGAATTGGTTAATGGGGAGTTGGTATTTGGGGAATAATAAATGGGAAATATTTACTTGAGAAAAAGTAGTATTGGAACGGGTAAGACAAGTAATAATCGTAAATTCGAATCAAAACTCTTGACTTTGTTCTACCAAGACCACTAATTTTGAAAAAGTATAAAAGTTTTGAAGACCTTGAATGCTGGAAGGCAGCGACAATTGTTCGAAGAAATATAAAAGAGATTATTGCAAAGTTTCCACCTCATGAAAAGTATGATCTAACTGATAATATGAGGAGGGCTTCAAGGTCAACGACCCAAAACATTGCCGAAGGATATGGCAGATTTCATTATCAGGAGAACATACAATTCTGTAGAATATCAAGAGGTTCATTGTTTGAAATGATCGACCAGTATATAACGGCACTTGATGAAGAATACATTTCAGAATCTGAATGCAAAACCGGTCGGGAACAGATTGAAACTGCTCTTCGACTCTTAAATGGGTATATAAATTATTTAGAAGTTCAGAAAAGTAAAAAAAATAAATAGCACAGATGTGATGAAACCCCACTATTTTCCATTAACCATCAACCATTTTCCATTAACCAATTCTCCATTAACAATTAACCATTAACCATTTTCCATTAACCATTAACCAATTCCCCATTAACCATTAACCTCCCCCCCATGAAACGCCTCCTCATCATAACCTACTACTGGCCGCCAAGCGGAGGGGGCGGAGTGATGCGCTGGCTTAAGTTTGTAAAATATTTCAGGGAATTCGGATGGGAGCCGGTAGTGTATACGCCCGAAAACCCTGAAATGCCTGCTGAGGATGAATCACTTTTTACACAGGTCCCTGAAGGCATAACAGTGATTAAACGTCCGGTATGGGAGCCTTATTCATTGTACAAAAGATTTACAGGTCAGAAGAAAGACCGGAGGATCAACACCGGTTTTTTAGCAGAAAGTGAAACGCCAAAACTTACAGAACAGCTTTCGGTTTGGATACGGGGAAACTTTTTCATCCCTGATGCCAGGAAGTATTGGATAAAGCCTTCCGTCAGTTTTCTGAAAAAATACCTGGATGAAAACCCTGTCGATGCCATCATCTCTACCGGGCCACCCCATAGCATGCATCTCATTGGATTAGGAATTAAAAAGTCTTTGAATATTCCATGGGTAGCCGATTTCAGGGATCCCTGGACCAATATCGATTTTTATCCAAAACTTAAACTTACCCGATGGGCTGATAAAAAGCACAGGAGACTGGAAAAAGAAGTGCTTTCAAAAGCTGATGAAGTGGTGACCGTCAGTTGGAACTGGGCCAAAGATTTTCAAAAGATTGTTGACAGAGATGTCAAGGTGATCACCAATGGCTATGACAGTGCGGATTTCCCGGAAGAACATGAAAAAACAGAAGTTGATAAGAAGTTTACGCTCGTTCATATCGGGGCGATGAATGCCGACAGGAATCCTGAAAACCTGTGGAAGGTGTTAAGTGAAATGGTGAATACGGTAGAGGGATTTAAGGAGAATCTTGAGATCAGGCTTATCGGAAGCAATGATGTTTCTGTTGTCAGTTCTCTCGGTAAGAACGGACTGATAGAAAATACAAAGCTCATCAGTTACCTGCCCCATGGCGAGGTGCTTCAACAAACAAGGTCGGCCCAGATACTATTGCTGCCTTTGAACGACACGCCGAATGTATCAGGGATCATCCCAGGGAAGCTTTACGAATACCTGGCATCGAGAAGGCCGATACTTTGCATTGGCCCTGAAGATGGCGACAGTGCAAGGATTATTGCAGAGAGTAAAAGCGGAAAAATATCAGAATTTTCTGAAACAAAGGGTCTGCATCAAATCATGAACTCATACTACTCCGAATACATTGAAAAGGGTGTGATTGATCTGCAGGCAGTAAATATTGAGCGGTTCTCAAGAAAAGAATTAACCGGCAAAATGGTGAACCTCCTGGATTCACTTTGCTGATTCCCTGAAAAACATTCCGTCAATGGTAAAAACACGACCGGTCTTCAGGTCGACGCCTTCGGTGTTGAAGTTATAAGGAGTAAATCCTCGCTCCTTCATAAAATCAATTATTTCATAAAAAGTAAACTGGGTGTTATTGTAAATAGGGACAAGGGGAATCTCAATCTTAATTCCCTGTATCCTTTTGATGCTTTTCATCGCACCATCCAGCACCTGCTTTTCAAATCCCTGGGTGTCTATCTTTAGCAGGACAGAGGTTTCTCCGGCAGGAATGTATTTGTCGATGATCGTATCAAGCTTGTACAGATTCACTGTCTCCTGCCTGACGATTCTGCTTTTTGGACGGAGTTTGGTGTGTTCATCTTTGATCTCAAGAACGGAGCTAAACACCGAATCATCAGATACATTGATCCGGATCTCCATGTCCTGGTCTCCAATGGCACACCTTTCTGCCACCACATGATTGGGATTCTTTTTGCTGCGCCTGACCAAGGCATCATAACACTTTGAAACAGGTTCGAAGGAAATAACGGTGCCATTGTAATTAAAGTCATACAGTGATTCTGCGAATTGACCGGTATTGGCGCCTACATCAATTACGTATTTAATTCCCAGGTCATTCAGAATGGCGGAATTCCGCATGTCCTCGCTGGAGGAGGGGGTGAACCTTTTAAGCCTGAGATAGATTCCCGATTTCTTTCCCATAAACCTTCTGAACCGCTCCATTTGCTTTGAGGTGAGGAACTTTTCTAAAGTGCGCATAGTGATTGGGCTTTATGGAAACTTATTGAAAGGCAAATGTAAGAATTGGCGGAAAACAATCTGGCTATGTTAATATTCCAAATTATGAAAAGAAAGGTTCCAGTATGGAACTTTTGTACCTCTTCACTGCCAGTATCTGGCTGACGAAATTCTTCAGATCGTAATCTTCTTCATTCAGTACTTTATAAAGTTCTTTGATCATCAACCTTCTTGTCTTGATTTGCCTCTTCTTGGCGATCTCTTCTATAAAAACATTTACGGCTATCGTACCTTCCAGGACAACTTTCTCAGACATATCGGAAGTAAAAAATCCTTTACCGATCAGTAGACCAAGGGTGCGGTTACGGCTGAGATCATTCAGGGCTGTCAGGCTAAAGTCACCAAATCCACAATAATTAAATAATGTTTCTTCTTTACCTCCAAACTTTGAAATGATGTAGCGCATTTCATTGATGGCTTTTGTCAGTACCAACGATCTTAAATTCGGTGAGTCGAAGTGGGCGTCTACAATTCCTACAATGATGGCATAAATGTTCTTTAGGATGCTGGATAATTCAACTCCCGTGACATCTGTAGTGAAATCGAGGTAAATGGTTGTTTCCTCAAAAACTTCTTCAAACAGCTTAAAATATTTATCTCGCTTGGATGTAAGTGTAAAACCTGTTGGCAGATTGTTGATGATCTCGCGTGCAAATGAAGGGCCCTTCATGCTCAGTATTTCGTTGGGTAGAATCTTCGAGATATTCTGAGGAATGGTTTTGTGATCTATACCAAATCCTTTTGCAAGATTTACCACCAGGGCCTTTGGATTGATTAAGGCTTTATTTTCTTCTATATAACTTACGGTGACATTGGAAGGAATACCGAGCAGGATGATATCAGATTCACTTAACAGGAATTTATCGGTGGTTGCATTTAAATCGGGATGAAGGATGATTTGGGGAAAGTATTTCCTGTTCAGGTGTTCATTGTTTATCGAATCGACTACATCATTTTCAATAGACAATAAAGTAACATCGTATTTCTCTTTCATGCTCAACACATTGGCAAGCGCAGTAGAAATGGCTCCGCTTCCAACAAAACAAATCTGTAAATGATTCTTCATCCGCTGTTGTCAGTATTAATCTTCCCTAAAACGTCAAAACTATTTAAATCATCTGAATGCTGTCGATTTTACGTTAAATCTTCGCTTTTAGTTTCAACAATGTATCATTTACCTTTTTATTGATGTCGTCGGAAATCCTGAAATAATATACAGGAACTGCAAACAGTATTGTAATGACAGCGCTTCTGATAATTATATCAACTATGAAATTTGAGAAAGGCGGGATGAAGGTAGAGATCCAATAGGTCAGCAGTGCAATTACAATGAGCAGCGGATATTTCATATCGAAAGGCTGAAAACCAAACTTACGGTAAAGAAACAGGAACTTGATCGTGTTGAACAGAAACTTCGAAATCAATGAAGCAATGGCAGCGCCAACTATACCGATGATGGGTATGAGGATCAGGTTTGTCAGAATTAAGAATATGGCCAGTGCAACCATAAAATAGCTAAGATAACGGTAATGTTTTGAGTTAACAATGATATGGGAACTTACCCCTAGAGCAATATCAAAAAGGTTGGCTAGTCCAATGTAAAAGATAACCATTTTGCCAGGTAGGTAATCGTCATTGATAATGTGGAATACGTTATCGATGTTTCCCCAAATGCCTATGAACAGGAGTATGCCAACCACACTCAGACTAAGGCTGCTTTTTTTGTAAATGCTGTTTATGGTCTGGTAATCCTCCTTTTTCCAGGCATCTGAAATAATCACAGAACTGATCTTGCCCATTGTCCTGAGTGGGACGAGAATCAGGGTGCCAAAATAAAAAGTCACAGTATAGATTCCTGCTTCTGTAAGACCCAGCATATCATTCACCATCAGCACATCGATATTCATGACCAGAATACCCGAATAGCTTGCCAGGATACCATAAAATCCCACGCTGATCATTTCCTTCCTCAGATCTTTATTGAGGAATCCAAAGTCGGGTTTCAGGAACAACTGTCTGGAACGAATGAGAGAGATAAAAAGCAAGACCGATGGACTGATCATCACCAGGATATACAGCAGCACCATTTCATGAAACCCAATAGTGCCAATAAAATAGAGGATGATCACAACAAGGATGCCTGATCTCTGGATAACTTCTTTAACCAGGATCCCTTTAACGGCATTGTATAGCACCCGGTAATAAGTGTCGAATACATTAAACAGGAGGGTGAAAAAAATCAAAGGAATGACATAGTAAAAGTATTCGATGAACAATTCTGATTTATCCTGTGCCTGATCTGCAATGTAAGGTCGCAACAACAGGAAGATGATCGTGGTAATTAGAAAACCCACCAGTGCTACAAGCAAGGCGAGACCAAGAAATCCATGATGTTTTTTGCCCTTATCACGGAAGTAGGGGAACATCCTGACTGAAACCGCATTTATTCCCAGGCTTGCAAACAGGGCGAATAGTGTGGCATAGGAAACCATTACCCGTAGCAGACCCACCTGCTCGGTAGTAAGCGCACGAGTGTACAGGATGGCCGTAATGACAAAGCCAAGAATTACCCCGATGTAGGAGTAAATGGTGCCTGAAATACTTTGTTTTTGAATGACTCCCACAATAGAGAGATTAATGATTTACAAAGA
>JAUXDH010000190.1 GCA_030618545.1 Chlorobiota bacterium | reverse complement strand
CAAGGTCCACCTCTTCCCATTCCGAACAGAGAAGTTAAGCCTGCCAGCGCTGATGATACTGCCATACCAGGTGGAAAAGTAAGTCGTCGCCGAATTTTTAAAAAAGGTTGTCTCGTTTGGGGCAACCTTTTTTTATGGGGTTTGACCTGAGAAACAATGCCTGCCCGGCTACTGACGGGGCCCAATTAACTCTTCCTCCAAAGGAGTGCCTTTGGCACAGGTTCGTTTCAGGACAAGACATTGTCTGGAATCTTCCAGCCTTCCATTCTTCCAAATCTTCCAAATTCATCCTTCATCAATCCCAATCCCGACCGGACAACTTTCATTGAAAAAAGCATGTCTTCATATTATATCCAGATAAATAATTAGTAATCAAAAATGGGTTGGATACCAAATATTTCTCCGTTCTGCTATTTACTGATAAAACCTCAATTAATTAGTGTATGCGCTAATTTTTACTGTTTATTTTTTTTTACTTTAATATCAAACCCAATCGAATAATGACGTAAATTGTGCCTTTTATTTTTTATCAAAAATCACATCCGACAATTAAGGAAAAGAATATGGAAAGTAAAAAGTTACCCTTTGGATTGTTATTGATTTTCATTATTTTAGGAGGATTAACCTTAAGTTTTTTCTCTTTTAACGATGGCTCACGCTATGAACCGAGAGACCCAAAGAGCTTTTCGGAAAATCGAATGGGCAAACCTGCAACAGAATTTTTAGGCAGTATCAGAAACAATCAACTCACCGGAGTTATCAACCCTGCTGACGTTAAGCGCCGAAATGTGGAAATGGAAAAAGTCGATAGTTATCGGGCAATTGATATGGAATGGAAGCAAATGGGGCCTGACAATTTTGGTGGCAGAACCCGGGCAATACTGTGCCTGGCGGACGATGCTACCACACTGGTCTATGCGGCAGGCGTTACCGGCGGGATATGGAAATCGGTAAACCTGGGAACTACATGGCACAAGGTTAATATTGGTGGAGAAAACCTGAATGTTTCATGCATGGTTAAAACATCAAATAACCATATTTTAGTTGGCACCGGAGAAACTTTCGATGCACAAGATGTTTCCGGCCTCGAAGAAATGGGTTATACCAGCGGCTTTATGGGACAGGGAGTTTTTATATCAACCAACGGAGAAGATTTTTCCTTGCTGCAATCTACTAAGCCCGATTTCAATAATATTGAAAGCGATTGGGCATTTGTAAATGAACTTGCCGTAAACATGGCCAATGACAGGATATTTGCCTCCACAAACACCGGATTAAAATATTCGAATGATGGTGGAACCTCCTGGTCTACTGCCAAAGATACCGGCGGAAATGAATTGAATATGTTTTCTTGGGATGTGCAAGTTGGGTCTGATGGAAATGTAGTCGCCTGTGTTGATAATCTTTGCTATGTTTCTGTTGATGGCAGCCCTAACAATTTTGTGTTAAAATCTAATGGTGATTCTGTGAGTCTTCCCAGAACAGGTGTCAACAGGATAGAGTTCGCAATCGCACCTTCTGATTCCAAAGTGATTTATGCCAGCGTTGTTGACAGCACAAATAACCGGTATGCCATTTACTCATCGGTAGACAAAGGAAACACCTGGGAAACTATTTTACCAAGCACTAACTCCATTAATATTTTTAACGACCAAGGAGTTTACAATAATGCAATTGCAGTTTTCCCAGATAACCCGGACAAAGTCCTGCTTGGAGGTATTGATTGCTGGCAGGGTGAAAAAGTTCAGGGAAACGGTTTTTACGCCTGGAGAACTATCTCCCAAAGCGCTGCCAGTTTTTTATTCGAAACTTATGTTCATGAAGATCACCATACCTATGTTTTTATTCCCGGAACAAACAATCAATTTTTTGCCGGTACAGATGGTGGAGTATATCTGGGTGCTCTGCAATCGGGTGAGTACTTCTACCAAACAGGTAACAGAAATTATTTTACATCACAGTTTTATACCGTAGGCCCATCAGGACTAAAGCATTATATGCTTGGCGGAGCTCAGGATATCGGTACAATCATGATAACCGGCCAGGGAAATACCCAGCAGGCCGGTGAGGAGATATTTCGTGGAGAAGGCGGACCTTGTGCTGTATCATTGCTCGATCCTGAAATGTTGGTTGTTAGTTCAACAAATGGTACACTCGCGCGTTCGGATGACGGCGGTAACAATTATTCAAACCAAAATCAATGGCCGGGTGACGATATATTAAATGATGCCTTCCGAACTCCTCTCTTACTTTCAGAAAACTTTACCAATGAGAACAGTGGTGACACAGTCTGGTATTTCGCAAGAGATACAATACCAGGGGGTACCACAATCCAGGTCAGAAGCCATAACGCAGGCCAGCCTTTCCCTTACAAAACACCAGGTGGTGTTACACTTTATCCGGGTGATTCAATTCCTGTAAAAGACATTGTTACTTCTTACCTTTACGTTGCTGTAACTGACAATGTATGGTTAACTACTAACTTCCTTCAATTTGATGAAGAAGCCGAATGGTTCGAATTGACGAATCCTGATTATGGTATGAGCGGAGTGCCTTATAGTATGGCTTTATCTGCCAATGGGAATACCATGTTTGTAGGCACTCTCGATGGAAAGCTTTACCGGCTGTCGAACCTTGCAACGGCTTATAATTACGAACGAGCGGATTTGAATAGTCCGGGTAGTATCGTGTCAACTTCGGAAATGGAGTTGCTCGTACCGGGTTCTGATGAACCTGTCAGCCAGGTTATTACTTCCATTGCCATCGACCCTCAGGATCCTAACAATGTGTTGGTCACCTTAGGTAATTATGGCAATGAATCATACGTGCTGTTTAGTGAAAACGCAATGGATCCATCACCAGAATTCAAATCTGCCCAGGGCAATCTGCCTCATATGCCAGTCTATTCATCAGTAATTGAAATGTCAGATCCAAATATTGGTATAGTAGGCACAGAACTTGGAATATTTGTAACCGAAAATATTCACGCCGGTTCTCCACAATGGGTGGAAGCTTCCACCGATATGGGAACGGTGCCTGTTTTTGAACTCTATCAGCAGCTTGTTGATCAGCCTGCCAGAGTTGTAAGACTGGTCAATGGCCCTGAGATCATCTATATACATTATCCTGGTACCGAAAACTTTGGCAGTATTTATTCCGCTACTTATGGAAGGGGATTGTTCCGAAACGATAATTTCTTCAAAGTAGATATAGATGAGTTCTTCTCAGAGGAGAATAAAGAACTGAACCTGAAGGTTTATCCTAATCCTGTTGTCAGCTATGCAACTATTCAAATTGAAACCCGGCAGAATGTTGATATTGAAATCAATGTTTTTGACCTCAATGGAAGGTTGCTTATTTCGAACAATGAAAGATTGCAGCAAGGAACCAACAAAATAAGCATAGATGTGAGAAGCCTGAAAAAAGGCACTTACATTGTGCGAACCAAAAATGGCGATCAGGTACTGAGCCAGAAGTTTATTGTTAATTAAATCTGATTAATTGTAAAAAATACGAATATGAAAAATATTTATTCGATACCAACAATTTTGATGTTGTTGTTTTCTATAGCGCTTTTTGGACAGGAAAGAATTAGCCCGCCTGATCTCCGGTCTCCCGTGGAAGGAGAAACCGGACAAAACCCAGACGTTTTTCTTGATTGGGATGCGGTAGCCGGGCAAACCCTGGATGTTACGTATGAAGCACAGATCGCGACCAAGGAAGATTTTTCAGATGCTCTTACTTTTCCAAGGACAGATTTAAGTGCACAGCAAACCAATGAATTAAGCTTTGGCCAGATGTATTATTGGCGTGTAATGGCTTTTGATGATAATGAACCCTCAGATTGGTCTGAAGTGTGGACCTTTGTAGTCCTTGAGACCGTAAATGTAACGGACCCAAAAAATGCCTCAGAAGAATACGTAAACCCGATAATTGAATGGGATGAAGTGACAGGTATTCTGTTATATGAACTTCAGATTGACTCCTCTTATGTTTGGAATATTCAGTCTACAGGAACCACTGAAGATGTAAACGGAACATTTGTACTTGACACAAGTAATATGTGGTTAGTTGGAACTAATGGATTGGTGCAAAAATTTGATGGCAATTCATGGACAACTGAGGATGTTGGTGTTACAGAAGACCTTTATTCGGTATATTTTATAAATGACACAACAGGCTTTATTGTCGGAGATAACGGAACCATTCTGGAACTTGATAACTCGATATGGAATCTTAATGATGGTGTAACCGATGCAAACCTTACCGGCGTTTCTTTTGTAAATGCTAACAATGGTTGGGCTGTTGGTGATGATGGAACGATCCTCAAGTACAAAGATGGTACCTGGGAAACAGAAACCAACAGCGATGAAAACGACCTAACAGGCGTATTTGCTTTGAGTGAAACAGATGTCTGGGCTTGTGGATTAGCAAAAACTGTACTTCATTACAACGGCACTTCATGGTCTTCAGAAGAGGTAGGCACAACTGACCATTATTCAATTTGGTTTAATGATGCTAACAATGGTTGGGTTTCAGGCAAATCCGGCAAGATCAATTATTTCAACGGTACTGAATGGACAGCGCAAACTTCCGGCACAACAAAACACCTGTATGGAATAAGCATGGCTGGTTCTACCGGCTTTGCAGTAGGAAAAAGCGGCACCATGTTGTTCTATGAAGATGGTAGCTGGAGTGAAGTAGCTTCCGGAGTGTCAGAAGATTTATTAGGCATCTGGTTGAAGGCAGATCTTGGACTTGCCGGAGGTTTGGAAGGGAATGTCATCCGGAAATCCGGGATTGGGTTTGATAGCCCTTTTATGCATGTGTACAAGATTCCAAATGATACTACTTCTTATCAACTGGAACTCTTACCCTTCGGTACCAGCATCTACTACAGGATGAGAACTTATCATGCTCAAGACACTTCTTCCTGGTCT
>JAUXDH010000185.1 GCA_030618545.1 Chlorobiota bacterium | reverse complement strand
TGGAGGATTATGTGTACTGGGGTTGTTACACGAAGTTCCACAGAGGAGACACAAAGCGACACAAAGCAATTCTCAGTGGCTCTTTGTGGATGCCTTTGTGGCCCTTTGTGGAATAGCTTTTTCGAATGATATTATTTAAGATTTAACCGTCTTTTTTGGTAGGACCCACTACTACTATTTACTTGTTTCACCTTCACTAAAAACAATCGCCCGGTAAGTAAAAATATCCGCATCTTTCCATCCTTCCCATCCAATGCCGGCTTTGTCCCTGGCACAATGCCCAAGGTATTCCTCCAGCGTCCAGCCGGTATCCTTTGCAACCTGGGGCAGGAAAGTGCCGCTGTTATTGTCCTTCACAATGTAAATGCCATCGCGGCCCAATTCAATTTCATCAACCGAACTGATTTTGTGCAAAGGAGTCAGTACTGAGATCTCGATTTCGAGCATGTCCAACTCTTCAGGTCTCACACCCTGGAACCGGCGGTCACTTGTGGCTGCGGCAATGGTCATTTCCTGCACCACCCTGTAAAGTGGTTCATCAGAATAAAATTGTCCGACACAACCTCTGAGTTTGTGGTTTTTATTTAAGGTGACAAAGGCGCCTGCTTCCGTCAGCAATGGCTCAGAAAACTGGTCCGGGTCCAGATCCGGGATTTCCTTTTTATTGATGTATTCATCAAGTGTCAACCTGGCCACATTCAGCAGATCTGCTTTGTCTTTTTCGGAAAGATGAAAACCGGCCGGTGTATCTTCATTTTTAACCAGAGCCATGGAATAGTAACCGACAACACGGTTTTTATCGCCAACCGGCACATCACCGGAATTCATGTATTTTAGGGGCAGGTATTCCAATCCTTCCTGAGTTTCTGTTATGTAGAGCAATGTCCTAATAGAAGTACTGCCGCAGGTGCTTGTAACCATCCCCGGATATTTCTTTTTACTGTTCACCTCAAGCGCCTGATCGAATAAATCAGGATTGTTCCAGGTTATTGATCGTGCAGTGGCGCTGTCAGCTACATTCGCATCCGCATAGGCAGGATAATGTGAAAAATCAGCGCTGATCACGAAAAGGTTCTTTTCATTCAGGTAAGGGGAGAGGGTGCCGGCCAAAGATTGAAGTATCTTCCTGTCATCGGTACCAATAACCATCGGAACTATGCTGAATTCATTTTTGAGATGGTATTGCAGAAAAGGAAGCTGGTTTTCAATAATGTGTTCCTGCACATGTGCCTCGGGCATAAATGAAATGTACGGGTTTTCATCAATTAATTGCTTTGCCAGCGCCGTGTTGACGTTCACTGTTCCTAATGGTGTAAGATAGTTTCCACCGGCATACACCGAAGCCCCTTCAATGTAACTGGTATGTGAGGAGCCAATAATGAAAATATTCTCAAATACTTTTAGATCGTCTATTTGTGCAAAGCCTGTGGCAGACACTTCTCCGGAATAAACATAGCCGGCATGAGGCGATATAATTGCCAGTACCGGTGCATCGATTGTTTTGTCGGTAAGGCTGAAAAGGTATTCCAAATCTGTTGTAAGCTTAGCCGGATCGCTCTCATAAAACCTGCCGGCAGCGTAAGGCCGGCGGTCATTTTCGTTTTGAGAGAATAGGGATGACAGGGACATGATTGATAGCAAAGATAAAATAAGGAGGAATATTTTAAACGAGGGCATGATTTGTCTAACTTTACTTCAAAGTCAAAATTACAAAAACCAGTTTAGCTTTTCAAGTAAATGAAGACGCAATCCAATAATATAAGGACTTTTTTTCCGGAGGCATTTTACCTGGGTTTTGTTTTAATTGGTTCACAGATCATTTTGATCAGGGAATTCCTTATGATCTTTAATGGTAATGAACTTGTCATTGGTTTATTGTTCGCTATCTGGATGTTGCTTACGGCAGTAGGCGCATGGCTGGGCAGGAAGGTAAAACCCGGAAAATTCTTATTTGCAATTATCCGCCTGCTGTTGGTTATCGTTGCGGTCTATCCTATCATTGCCGCATTTGGGATGGAGTTCTACAGGAATGATTTCTTTGAAACCGGAAGGATGATCTCTCCTGTGGAGATGATTCTGTATTCTTCCCTTCTTCTTACACCGCATTGTCTTGCCGGTGGCCTTGCTTTTAACCTCATCAACATCTCTTCTTCCAGCGAAAGAGGCACGTTACAAACCTGCTATGCCTACGAATCTGTGGGAAGCCTTTCAGGCGGAATCCTAGTCAGTGTGATTTTTATCTATTACCTTGAACTCGACAACCTTAAAAGCCTCCAATACCTTGCGCTCGCAAGCATGATCTTTTTCGGAATTACGGAATTTCGCCTGAGAAAGTTCTTTCAGAGCTTTGTCTATCTTCTGGCAGCTATAGGATTTATGCATCTGATTTACAATTATGATTTGAACATCATTGCGAAAAAAGCCCTGTTTTCAAACCAGGAAGTGATCCTGGCAAAGGAAACTCCTTATGGTAACTTCGTGGTAACCAAAACCAATAATCAAATCAACTTCTATGAGAATGGAATACTGAGTTTCATCACTGATGATGCAGTATTCAGAGAGGAGTGTATCCACTATGCATTATTGCAAAGACCCACTGTGAAAAGCGTACTATTGATCGGCGGCAGTGTATCCGGGATAGTCAGCGAAGCGCTTAAATATCCGGATGTTGAAAAGATTGATTTGCTTGAGGCCAACCCGGAATTGTTTGAGTTGGAAAGCCGCATTATCAAACCTTACCCTGATCCCAGAGTCAGCCGCATTGTTATGGATCCGGTTATTTATGTCAATTCCACAGATCAAAAATATGATGCTATCATCATCAATCAGCCATCACCATCCAATATGCAAATCAGCCGCTATTACACCCTGGAATTCTATTCCAAACTGAAGAGCTTATTGAAAAGCCCGGGGATCATCTCTACGAGTTTGAATGCATCGTCGAACTATTTGAGTGAGGAGGAGGTGGAAATTCATTCCACTATTTACAAGACACTTGCCAAAATATTTAAGCATGTACTCATTGTTCCGGGCAACAAGAATTACTTCCTGGCATCGGATGAAGAGTTAACGATGAACTATAAAAGGCTGTTGGAGGGTTTTGATCCGGAAAACAAATACGTCAATGATAGCTACCTGAGTGAAGATCTGCTTCAATTCCGATCATCAAAGATCATAGAAGTTCTGCAACCGGATATCCCGGCAAACCGTGATTTCAAACCTGTGGCATACCAGGTGTTCATCCGTTTCTGGTTAAGCCATTACGGAATCAGCATCTGGATAATTTTAGGCGCCTGTCTGGCAATTAGCTTGATTCTCATGGTAGTATCAAAGCCCGCTATCACGGCGATGTTTACCAGCGGATTTACAGGGGCTGCGGCAGAAGTTGCCCTGATCATCGCTTTCCAGGTGATCTTCGGCTATGCCTATTTATTTATTGGTGTGATTATCACTGCCTTCATGGCAGGTTTAGCCATTGGAGCTTACTTCAGCAAACAATGTAAAATGAAAAACTGGTATAAGATGCTGATTTTTATCCAGCTCTTTTCAGGTATTTATTTGATTGTAATTGCCCTGAAGTTAACTATCCTTAAAGAATACAATGGAATTCTTCTCATACAGTCGTTGTTTGTTTTAATGACATTTACCGTTTCATTGCTGGTAGGACTTCAATATGGAGTATCCGTTTGCAAATCGAGAGAATCGGTAGGGATCACCATATCCCAAATCTATTCTGCAGATCTTATCGGTGCGGCAATGGGAAGTCTTCTTGTCGCTATCTGGCTCATACCTGTTTTTGGTCTGCTGACAACAATGATCATTTTGGGATCACTTCATTTTTTAACAATCCTTTTGGTGGAGATAAAGCGCAAAATGAAGTATTTTTAGGCTGCGGTAATTTGCAAACATTAAAAAAATGGGAGAGGGGAGGCTATCAAAAAGAGACTTTATTAAACTCAGCCTGGCGGGAGCAGGATGCTTTGCGCTTGAAAACACATTATCTGCAAAGGCCTTATCTTCCTTAAGCCCGGATGAAGAAAAACTGTGGAAGTGGAGCAAAGAAGCCATTTATTACATTCAGACACCAAGAGGAATCAAATGTAAGCTTTGTCCACAAAACTGTGATATCGAATTGGATAAGGTTGGTGAATGCAAAACAAGGCTCAACCATAACGGTAAACTCTATACGATCGTTTATGGCAATCCCTGCGCTATTCATATAGATCCGATTGAAAAAAAACCTCTTTATCATTTTTTACCACAATCGCTGGCTTATTCCATTGCAACAGCAGGATGTAATCTCGCCTGCCTGAATTGCCAGAACTGGACTATTTCTCAAAAGAGCCCTTACGAAACCAGGAATTATGACCTGATGCCCGAAAAAGTTGTTGAAGAGGCCAAAAAATATAAAAGCAAGTCAATTGCCTACACCTATTCCGAGCCTATCATTTTCTACGAATATGTTTATGACACTGCCAAAATCGCACGCTTACAAGGAATCAAAAACGTTTTTATTTCCGCGGGATACATACACGAGCAACCGTTGAGGGAGATCGCCAGGTACCTTGATGCCGCCAATATTGATTTGAAATCATTGAGTAACGAAACCTATGAAATGCTTAATGCCGGGACTTTGGAGCCGGTTCTGAATACATTGAAGATATTGAAGGAAGAAGGCGTATGGCTTGAAATAACCAACCTGGTTGTACCTTCCTGGACAGATGATCTGGATGAAATTAAAAAAATGTGCGACTGGCTTTATGACAACGATTTCAATAATGTACCACTACATTTCAGCCGTTTTCATCCTGAATATAAACTTACCAACCTGCCGCCTACACCGGCGGAGACATTAATGAATGCACATGAAATTGCCAGGGAAGCCGGACTTAACTATGTGTACATTGGTAACCTTCCCGGCAGCAAAGGTCAGGATACCATCTGTCCGGGGTGCAAGAAAGTCGTCGTCAGCAGAAGTGGTTATGTGATGAAAGATTTCCAAATAAAGTCAGGCAAGTGCGAACATTGCAACAGTACAATTCACGGTGTATGGGAGTGAAAATGGAATCACGATTAGTAAAATCGTCTTTTTAAAATCGAAAAATGCTAAAGATCAGAAAGACAGCAACAATATCTGAACGTATTCAGGGTTTTTACCAATCCCTTTCTATCGAAGAGAAGTTACCTGAAGGTATAGAGGTGATGAACCCTTATAAACGTCCTGAGGTTGTGGATAGTTGCCGGGAATTCTATGACAAATATTATAGTGATACCAATGGCAGGCGCCTGATTCTTGGAATCAATCCGGG
>JAUXDH010000174.1 GCA_030618545.1 Chlorobiota bacterium | reverse complement strand
CTGGAATTGATTATGCTGGGACCTCATGAAAATTATTACAGGGATCTAAAATCCTATGCAAAATAAAAAGTTTCGTATTTATCTTCCCAACCAATAACTCCCAAAAATAATGTACCAGGCCCAATCATCAGGCATTGGCCAAGGATCAGGAATAAGAACCGGAGAAATGACTGTCCTGATCATTTTTTTTAGCAATTCCGGGCTTTAAGACAAATCCAAGGTTTTGTTTACCATCAATCATTATGGTCAATGGTTCTTCAAACCTGATGTGTCTCACTAACTCATTCTCGAAGACAGCTTTCTGACTATCTAGAAAATCCAGGTCATAGAATCCGTCATCGATGAATGGATTGATTGTAAAATATCCAACCCTGAAAGAGGTGAGGTTTTGAAAAAAGTGAGTGCCCTGGCTTGGATCAATCCGGTAATTTTCCAGGCCTGATTCAATAATCAGTCTTGCACCACTTATCTGAGGCCATTTTACGGGTATCCCCAACCAGGGATCGGCAGAGCCCCATCTTCCCGGGCCGATCAGAATATAATTAAGATCATCTGATAACAGCCGGTCGTTGATTTCCGCAATGGTCCCAACTGTTGATTCGTTTTTCGCCGCATCAAAAGTCTGTGGCCTCACATACACAACATCGCAGATGTTATCGATCGTCCCATTACCTAATGCAGATTGTGAAATGATCAATGAATCTTCTTTTATTAAGTCCTTTTTGCTAATCTTAACGCTTTCATTTATTGACGCAATCGGTCTGATCTGAAGAAGATTGAACAAAACCTTATCCTTGCTTTTTGTTCCAAAATCAACTACAAATTCAATCTCAACCGGGTATCCCATTTCTTTCTGCCCAAGGGTTAAAACTTTTTGCAGAATTTCGGCGACCGGGAAAGTGTTGTGTTTTAAAATGTTTGAAAAAGTGATCAGTTTTTTGCCTTCGTAATGAAAACCATCACGAATGATGTTGTTGTGAAAATCGTAGGTGGAAACTATGGTGTTGATGGAACCGTCCTTTTGTGCATCTGCAACACGCAGTTTCACCAGGGAAATACTGTCATCAGGAGTGAGGTGAAAACTATCGGGATCAAGACTGAGTGCAAAAAAATGTTTTTGAGTTTCTTTCAGCGTCATATCCGGGTTTGAGGTCTGCAAAACTTTCTTTGGATATTTTGGAGAAAACCTCAAAGCTAATCCGCCATCAACGATATATTTTCCCAGACCAAGAGCGAGACTTGCTGTACCGTCTTCCGGTATTTCCGGTGGAATAGGATAAAAATCAATGGAGCGTGCCACACCCGACATGGTTGGATAATAGCGCATGTTGTAAGTTGTTCCCACAACCGTTTGCATTACAATGGCCATCTTTTCCTCATCAATCACATTTGCAGTGGCCTGCATATAAGCCTTGCTGTCTTTGTAATAAGCAGATGCATAAACTGCCTTTATCGATCCTCTTACCATGTCGAACATCCTGTTCAGATCATCTTTCAGGTAAGGAATCATATAAGTATTATAAATGCCGGCAAATGGTTGGTAATGGGAATCTTCGAGTAAGCTTGATGACCTGATGGCAATCGGTTTTTCCACATGGGTCATTACAGTGTAGATGTCATCCAGAATTCGTACAGGAAGTTTTGCTTCAGTAAAGCGTTGAAGAATTTCTTCATCTGAATGATCATCTGATAAAGCAATCCCGTACAATTGGTTCATCTCCATAAATTCATCGAAAATATCCGTACAGAGTACGAGTGTTTTTGGGATAGTGATATCTACATTATCAAAAAGATGGTAGAGGTAGTTCCTTTTGATGAGCGAATCGAGAAACGCCAGGCCACGCGCTTTTCCTCCTATTGATCCTTCCCCGATCCTGGTAATGGTAAAATATTCGTCAAACGAATCGCGGTTAAATTGTGAAATGACCCCTCTTGATTTAGACAGCCTGAAATTGGCGATGGTATCGAAAATAAAAGTCCTCATTTCATGACAGTCATCAAAATCTGATTTCGTGAATTGTTTAAATAAAGAAGCGATTGGAAACAAAGCTCTTGCCCGCAGCCATTTTGAAATGTGGTCGCGCTCGATGTGATACAGCAACGATTTCTCAGGTATCTGAAATATTTTTTCCTGCAGATCTTTCAGGTTGTGGGCACGGGCAATCTCTGAATTGTCTTCCGGATTCTTGAACACGAAATCGCCAAAAGCAAAATATTCTTTGATAAACTCTCTTAATTCGTAATTAAGGGTTTTTGAATTCTTATCAATAAATCCCACCCTCATCACTTTAGCACGGGCACGGTTTTCGGGTTCGGATGATTGCAAAAGAAGAGGAATATACCTGTTTTCGTTTTTGATATGCTGGAACAAAGAAATCCCTGCATCTTTATCTTTTTTACCTCCACGCTCGTAAGTGATATCAGAAATGATCCCCAGCAAATTATGCTTGTATATCTCGTACAACTCAAGCGCTTCCTCATAATTTGTTGCCAGCAGTATCTTCGGTCGTCCGCGGGCGCGGTTCATCTTCTGGTGTTCATTCAGCCCCTCCCGCATGAATGATTTCGATTGCTTGAAAATGATCTTGTAAATATTGGGGAGGTAGCTGCTGTAAAAGCGCATATTGTCCTCGACAAGTATGATTGCCTGTACACCTATTTCCAGGATATCATGTTCAGCATTCATTTCATCTTCGATCAGCTTGATGATAGCCAGAATAATGTCGGCATTACCCAGCCAACTAAAAACATGGTCGATGGAACCTAACTGATGCTTCTCAATTTTAATGCTGACTTCCCTTGAAAAAGGGGTAAGTACAACAATTGGAATATCCGGGTATTTTGATTTGATGCCATCAGCAAGCTGAAAAGTGTCCTTTTCTTCAGCGCTCAGCATAGAGATAACAAGGTCGATATCTTCTTCTTTAAGAACCTGGAAAGCTTCTTTTTCTGAAGTTGTATTGAAAAATCTGGGCGGATACCGCAAGTTCAGCGACATGTATTCGTAAAAGATCTGTTCTTCGATACGTCCGTCCTCTTCCAGCATAAAGGCATCGTAAACACTCGAAACAAGTAAAACATTATAAATACGTTTACGCATCAAGGTGGCAAATGAAATATCCTCGAAGTATTTTTTCTGTGTATAGATGTCTAACTTGGAAGGAATCATGTTGTTTTTAGTTCTTGGCAGCTACAAAGATAGAGATTCCGGGGAGTGGTGAAATTATACAGGAATGGAATGATGAATAAGTGAGTATCATTTACTTTGTGACAAATATATTATTATTTATCCCCCACTTTGTGACATTATGTGTCAATTTTACCCTAACTTTGTGACAGGTTTGTGTAATATTATCCCTAACTTTGTGACAAATTTAAAATTATGTTTCATCGCTCCATCATAAATGAATTCCAAATATGGGCTGCAAAGCCTGATCGCAGGCCTCTTGTTTTAAGGGGTGCAAGGCAAGTCGGTAAAACAACCGCTGTCAAAATGTTCGCACAGGAGTTTGACCTATTTATTTATCTGAACCTTGATAAAGCGGAACATCGTAACATTTTTGAAGGAGATTACCCGTTTAACGAACTACTGAGCAGGTTGTTTTTAAGTGTTGGCAAAGAAAGGCAGGCAGGAAAAACATTAATTTTTATTGATGAGATACAAAATTCACTTAAGACAGTGGCTTTGCTCAGATATTTTTACGAAGAGGCAACGGATTTATATGTAATCGCAGCCGGTTCGTTACTTGAAAATATCATGGACAAAAACATATCTTTTCCAGTGGGGAGAGTTGAATTTATGGCAATGCATCCGTGCACATTCCAGGAATTTTTGGAGGCAATAGGTGAAGAACAAATTCTTAAGTTATTCGAACAAGATATAATACCATCTTACGCCCATGATAAATTTACCGTATTGTACAAGAGGTATGCAACAATTGGTGGTATGCCTCAGATATTAGATAATTATGCCGGTACTGGAGATTACACTTCGCTCAGAACAATTTACGTTAGCCTGATTACTTCTTATGTTGAAGATGTTGAGAAGTACGCCAGATCTGCTTCCATGATTCAATATATAAGACATGTTATTTCATCCGCTTTTCAAGAGGCAGGTTCACGTGTAACATTTGATAAGTTTGGCAACTCGCCCTACCGTTCAAGGGAGATAAAAGAAGCATTTACTACACTTGAAAAAACCATGTTGCTTAAACTGGTTTATCCTTTAATATCTACCAAACTGCCATTTTCTCCCGATTTAAGAAAGAAACCCCGCTTACATATTTTTGATACCGGTCTGGTAAATTACTCGCTTGGCATTATGGATGAACTCATCGCTGAAAAATACCTAAATGATGTGTACAGGGGTAGAATAGCTGAGCATATTATTGGTCAGGAACTAATTTCCAATTCTTTTTCTGTTTTAAATTCACTTAATTTTTGGACACGAGAGAAGAAGGGTTCCAGTGCAGAAGTTGATTACGTTGTTTCGCACAGAGGCATGGCTATACCGATAGAGGTGAAGGCCGGGGCAAGTGGGAAACTCCGCTCTTTGCATCAATTTGTTGATACTTCGCCGCATGATTGGGCGGTGCGTTTT
This sequence comes from Chlorobiota bacterium, assembly GCA_030618545.1. Taxonomy (GTDB): domain Bacteria; phylum Bacteroidota; class Bacteroidia; order Bacteroidales; family F082; genus JAADID01. The sequence continues at coordinate 1,346 of JAUXDH010000174.1, read as the reverse complement.
TATTCAGGAGAATTTGGCATGGAAGATGCCAGGACTATTTCAGGAAAGCATTACAAACTAATCAATCTGCCTCATTATCTGGTTGGAAAACTGCAGGGAATATTGAATTCAATTATAGGTTAGGAACTAAATTTATAATTTATCTTCGGATTACCTGATTCTTTTCCAGGGATTGTCCAAAAGCTTACTTTTGAAAAATAATATGGTTGTCTAAAAATCACACTACAGTCAATGCCACTTTGCTTCTTTGTTTCGGACCTTCACGGAAATACCCGTCGGTATCATAAACTATTTGAAAGAATTGCCATTGAAAAACCTGATGCTGTATTTATTGGCGGTGATATCCTTCCATCAGGATTGTATTCATTCACCAAAGAACATCTGGTTCCTGAAGAATTTATCGATGATTTTCTAACCGGCCGGCTTGTTGAATTGAAGGAAAAACTTAAAACTCTTTTTCCCAGGATATTTTTAATCATGGGCAATGATGACGGAAAAGCATACGAACCATTGGTGACAGGCCTGGAGAAGAAAGGACTTATCAGTTATGTTCACAATAAAAAAATGGTATTCGAAACCTACACTGTTTACGGTTACGCCAATGTCCCACCTACCCCCTTCATGCTTAAAGATTGGGAACGTTATGATGTGTCTCGATATGTTGATCCGGGTTGTGTACCACCGGAAGAAGGTGCGTTTACGGTTGAGGTTAACAAAAAGCATCTGCCCTACCTGACAATAAAGAAAGACCTTGATGAGTTAAGCGGTCAGGAAGATCTTTCAAAGGCCATCTTTCTGTTTCACACTCCACCTTACAAAACAACTCTTGACCGGGCAGGGCTCGACGGTAAGTTCTTTGAACATGTTCCCCTGGATGTGCATGTGGGAAGTATTGCGGTGGAGAGGTTTATTAAAGAACGGCAACCGCTTATCACTCTACATGGCCATATCCATGAATCAACTTCAATTACCGGCCACTGGAAAGAAAAAATCGGAAACACGCTGGCAATGAATGCCGCCCATGATGGGCCTGAGCTTTCTTTGATCAGGTTTGACCCTGAAGATTTGAGAGACGCTTCCAGAGAGTTAATTTAAAGTTCGGCTGGTTATCAACCTCAGATCCCTACCACATGGGCCTGCATCTACCTGAAAAGTCGAAAAAAAGAATTTCTAATTTCTATCAACTCCAACTCCTTTTCCCGACCCGCCAGGTAGTGCCAACACACAGGCCAACGCTTTCAACCTTGCGGGTCACCGCCAACTGCATCTCAATAACCAATGACTAATTATCCAATCACCAATGACCATTCCTCCCCCCTACAAACCTTCAATATACTCCTTCAATT
>JAUXDH010000108.1 GCA_030618545.1 Chlorobiota bacterium | reverse complement strand
ATCCAGCCATGCTGAAGCAAGGAAAGAATAGCCTTCGGTGATGATTTCCCAGTTCTCCCCACCATCTTCACTGATAGAAATACCCATGCCGGCCGCACTGGCTGCACCGGCTGATCCGATAATGGTATTGTCAGTACCCGGAACATGGTAGATATACCTGGCAAAGTTCACCCCTGCAGGGAACATGTTGGTCCAGGTTACCCCGCCATCGGTAGTCACATTGAACATCTCTTCTGTTCCAAGATCCAGGTAGGACCTGAACCCTAATCCGTTCATCGCATCAAACATGATGTTGGTGACAGTCTCGGTAGCACCAAAGGTAGTTTCAGAAACAGCCCAGGTATAACCTTTGTCTGTAGATCTGAAAATCCTTCCCATATTGGTACCCCACCAGATGTTGTCGCCCACAGCGGTGTAATTTCCAGTAATCCCAAACTCTCCGGAAAGAGGATCTGGAATGTCTTCACCAGGAACCCTGGTCCAGGTATCCCCTCCATCCGTAGTGGTATAAAGTTCGTAATAACCACCCAGGGGGTCTCCCTGTGCAAATCCATTATCGTCATCGAAAAAGTGCATGACGTTGGCAAAAGAACCGCTTCCATAGGCCGTTCCTTTTTTAGTCCAGGTTACACCACCATCTTCGGTTTTGTATAGACCCTGAGTGGAACCTGTGTTAAACACGGCCCAGCAGACATCTGCATTAAAGGCAAAAATCTGTGATAACCCGTTTCCGGCGTTGAAAGTACCTGCTTCCCAGGTGTCGCCACCATCAGTTGAAAGCGTAAAGGCGTCGTAAATGGTACCATCGGCATTGAGGGCCATGCCCCACATTGCCGTGTTGTCATTCATGCCAATAGAGATCTGGCCAACACCTTTGCCGGTAAGCAGATCGGAATTAACCTCGGTCCAGCCATCTTGCCCGATGGCAGACCAGGCAACAAAAAGAATTGCAAATAAAAAAGTAAGTTTTCTCATAATTGTTGAGTTTTAATTATACAATAAATTACTAATCTTGATTATCGTCTTGATTTTTAAGCAAAAGGATAAAAAATAGGTATGACACCCACAAATGTAATAAAATATTAAGTCAGAATTGTGATAAAATGAAATGTGAAAAAAGAAATTTTTTCTATAGAATCCGGTCTGATCAATATTTATCTCTTCCAATCAGGAAACGGTTGTAAAGCCAGAGACTGATTGCCGCTAAAATCCCAATGCCAAAAATAATCAACCAGATATTCGACGGGTGATATGTAGACCAAAGGTAATTGGTTAGCTGTTTTTCGGTCATTTTCATTAATTCCGCCGCTGTTGAAAAGTACTGGTTGTGCGACAATCCGGCAGGTATATCCAGCCCTTGTTTTGCAACTTCTTTTATGAGCAGGGAATGCTTATCCGACATGCTCTGGTACACTCCGCCAGAAATGAAGCCGGCAAATATATTACCCAGAAAAAGCGGAATAAATGAATAGCCCATATAAAGAGCTTTCTTGTGTCGGGGAGCTATTCTTCCGATGTATTCCGTCACCTTAGGTGAAGCAGTCATTTCTCCCACGGCAAACACAAATAATGCTACAATGATAAATACGACATTTTGTGTCATCAAAGTAAGAGACATGCCTATTGAGCTGATAATTATTCCTGTAACCATTGTGCTTAACGGTCTCCATTTCATCACCAGTGTGGAGATCATTATCTGGAAAAGAATAATGAACATGGCATCCAGGTTGGTGATGAATTCTGCCTCTATTTGTCCGTGTGCTCCATAATTTTCTGCAATGAACGGGATGTAGTTTTGGAAGAAATTGTATAAAACTGAGGTGTCCACCCACTGGGTGATGAATACCGGTAAGGTAAAAAACAACTGCATGTACATCGTCCAGAAACCGGCAATGATGAGCAGAAAAAGCACAAATTTGAAATCTTTAATTACCAACCCTACGTTTTTGAAAACCTGCCCAATGGTGTTCAGGAAACCTTCTTTAGAGACTTCCCTGTCTGGCTCTTTGTAAAAGAACAAAAGAAGGAAGTTAATCGCGATGATGAATGCTGAGACGTGGAAAACCATGTCGTAAGAAACATTTTTAAACAAAAGTGTCAGCATTGGTCCCAGGAAGGCGCCAAGATTGACCATCATATAGAATATTCCAAAACCTATAGAAGCAGTTTTGTCGTCAGTAGTTTTAGCGATAGTGGCAGAGATTACAGGTTTAAAAAGCGCTGCCCCAACGGCAAGGTAGAGGTACATGATGAATACTGCCGTAAAGGTGTCGAACATCGGCAGGAGGATAAATGCGGAAGTATAGACGAAAAACGCGATTAACAAGACTTTCTTGAATCCATACTTGTCTGCTATTGCCCCTGTAATGACAGGTAAAAAATAGAGAATACCGGTTCCTATTCCCATGATCATGCCTTTCTGGGATTGTGTAAATTCCAGGCCGCCTGCATCCGAAGAACCTGTTAGATAATTAGCAAAAAGCATGAAAAAGCCATACCATGCCCAACGTTCAAATAATTCAATGGTATTGGCAACCCAGAAAGTTTTTGGGAACCTTTTAAAAACCTGCGCGATTCTAGTCATATAAAAATACTTATGTATTGATTTTACCAGTTTAAGAAACTTCTCTGAGATGCCTGATGATTATCAACAACACAAATATTTCTTGTCCTGATGCTGAATTCCGGCGCAATGATAAGGAAAATGTAAGATCAGAATATTGGAATTATACCAGGTTAATATAAAAATGAGCCAGTTATTTCACCCCGATGGGGTTTCTTTTTGGATGTTTCTAATTTCTATAAATATATCGCCTCTACGAGGCTGGTTTCTCCAGCACCAGAGGTGCGAAATATTTATAGAACAAATGAATACAATTTTCAAAAGAGTGCCGTAGGTACGATATCTGAATTTACCTTTAAGTTAATCCGGGTAACAGACAGAAAGTTGCACTTTAACCTAAGAGCTAAGAAAGTCGGCAGTCGGCAAGCCTGCCTGTATGACTGGTGGGAGTCCATGGACAAATACTAATGACTAATTATCCAACGACCGAAGGGAGTCCGCATGGATGACTAATGACCGAAGGGAGTCCGTATGACCAAAGGGAATCCTTATGGATGGATGACAAGACTTAAAACGCAAATAAAGTTATGCCAACCTTGGTTCCCATCCATACGGACTTCCGTAAGTCGTACAGGCAAGTTTTGGCGCATTATGAAATAAAATTGAAATTATCAATCCCGGAGGATTAATTGATCGTGAGGTAGGGTCTCATTTTAGCAAATTGCCTGTCTGTTATTAGATCACTTTCCATGAGCATTTCTGTTGATGAAAACCTGCCTTTTTGCCGGAGGGTATTCACAATGTATTTTGTGAGCTCGTACGAAATGTATGGATGCCTGACCAGTTGTTTAAAGGAAGCGGCATTTATATCCAGCTTCCTGAGGCTGTTTGTATCGACTGTTATTTGGCTCAGGCGTTTTCTGACTTCATTGCTGTCGAAGCCATAAACTTCAAATAACTGAGACGGCTGATAAAATCCGCCAAGCAGCTCACGGTATTTAATTATTCTTTTTGCCAGCCAGGATTTGACCCTAAGCTTTTCGACAAGCTCAGTAGAATCAGCGGAGTTGAGTTCTATTGGCAAATAGGTTGCTTTTTCAGTTTGGGCCGGTATTGGCGCCGTTTTCTTGTTCTCCTCAGATGGCAATATCAGATAAGGCTTCAGTATCTCGTACTCATTTTCAGAAATACAATAGATTTTTGCCAGGTCTTTTTTCTTCCTGAACCTACCTCCCTTTGATAGATAATTCAGTATCGTTCGGGCTTGTTTATTGGTGAGCCCCATCATCAGCCAATCCTCTTTCGTGGCCAGATTTGGATCCACCGGAAATGGGTGTAGCTTTTTAACAGCCAATTCCCGATCCAGTTCACCCCGGTTTTGCAACTCGACAATTCTAATTGAATCATGGATTTGTCGTTGTTGTTTCAGAAATAAAGCTACTTCCGCTATGAATTCAGGATCATCAAATTTATCTTTTGCGATAAGGAAGGGAAGCAGTTGTTTGAACAGAAACAGGATCAGGATCAGGAGGCTTAAAACAATAATTCCTCTTTGTTCTGCTTTTTTGAGTATGAAGAAAGGTTTAAGCCAGCGTTTTGGTTTTGCCGGTATTTTCATTTATTAAGTTGGTTTTAGATAAAATGTGTTGCCACATTTACACAAATATAGCAAAGAATAAACAATGGGCTTTCAGGTTCTGATAGTTTTATAAATTTACACACCATATTAATCAGATCAGCTAATCAATTCAGGATGATAAAATTCAGACACTTTTTTTTCTTCATATTATTTCTCATTTTTTCGTTTCAACTTTCTGCACAGGATACCATAAGGGCCACACCTGAAAACAAAGTGCCGGCAGAACAAGAAGACCTGACCTTTAGTCAGCGTATTGATGAAGCTTTCAAACCGGTAGTTGAGTGGATGACAGAAATCCTTTTTTGGGATCCATTTGCCATAGTGGGTATGCACGACCCGGTAATTTATGATGACGCAGGGAAACCGGAACTCGACGAATCCGGAGAACCGCTTACAACCAATATCCCATTCATAGTCATCTGGCTCATTCTGGGCGCCATCACATTCACGGTGGTGATGAAGTTTGTCAACATCAGGGGCTTTAAACATGCCATACAACTGGTTCAGGGAAAATATGATGATCCCGATGACCCGGGAGAAGTTAGTCATTTCCAGGCGCTGACCACTGCCTTATCGGCAACCGTTGGTTTAGGAAACATTGCCGGTGTTGCGATTGCCATTTCTATTGGAGGACCGGGTGCAACATTCTGGATGATTGTTGCCGGACTGCTGGGGATGACCTCAAAATTCACAGAATGCACACTGGGAGTTAAGTATCGTATCATTGATGAAAACGGTGTGGTCTCCGGAGGCCCGATGTATTACCTGCGTGATGGCCTTAAGAAAAAAGGGATGAAATGGCTCGGTATCGTCCTTGCCGGTTTATTCGCTCTATTGGTTATCGGAGGATCTTTTGGCGGGGGCAATATGTTCCAGGCCAATCAGGCATTTTCGCAACTGTCCTATATTATGCCGACAATCGCAGATTATGGGGCATGGTTTGGGGTACTGCTGGCTGTACTGGTGGGAATCGTCATCATCGGGGGTATAAAAAGTATAGCAAAGGTTACTGATAAGGTAGTACCTATTATGGCTGCTATTTATGTTGGTGCGGCATTGGTTATCATCATCATGAATATCCAGCATACCGGTGATGCACTGAGGCTGATCTGGGATGGCGCTTTTGCTGCTGATGCGCTGAAGGGTGGTGTTATTGGTGTACTGATCGTTGGCTTCCAGCGTGCAGCATTTTCAAACGAGGCCGGCGTAGGTTCTGCGGCAATCGCCCACTCTGCCGTAAAAACTGACAAGCCTGTAACCGAGGGTTTTGTCGCGTTATTGGAGCCATTTGTTGATACAGTTATCATCTGCACGATGACAGCACTGGTATTGATATTTACCGGTACCTACGACAATCCGCTCGGCCTTGAAGGAGCCCAACTTACATCCAACGCGTTTGAGAAAGTTATCTTTTGGTTCCCTTATGTACTGGTTATTGCCATCTTTTTATTTGCCTTCTCTACAATGATTTCCTGGTCTTATTACGGTCTCAAAGGATTTGACTACTTGTTTGGAGGAATCTCAGAAAAGCTTTTCGGGAAACGCAGCGTCGCTAAATATATTTACTTCGTTACATTCCTGGGATTTATCATTGTTGGGGCTTCATCAAACCTGGGTTCGGTAATCGATTTCTCTGATATGATGATCCTCTCAATGGGATTTCCAAATATCCTGGGACTTATTATTCTGGCCCCTGAGGTGAGAAGAGATTTAATAGATTACTGGCATAAACTAAAGGCAGGGGAAATAAAGAGATTTAAATAATGCGGATTGCGATATTATTGCTGGTAAACTTGCCGACTGGCTGCATGGTTTTCAAGAGTAAACACCTTTCAGATATCGTACCTACGGCACTCTTTTGAAAATTGTATTCACTTGTTCTATAAATATTTCGCACCTCTGGTGCTGGAGAAACTAGCCTCACAGAGGCGCTATATTTATAGAAATTAGAAAGATCTGTTTGTCATTTTTGAATGTAACTTTAGCCGAACCTGTCTTGTGATTGTCCAAAGGACCGCTTTGCGGAGGAACTAAGGTCTAAGGTCCTGACTCTTTTCCGGATCATCAGATAGCACAAATTGGAATTAGTATAAATTCCTCCCTCCTTGTTAGTCAAGTCAATTTGAACCATAACTTTGTGATAATTGAAAAGTTATGAGTAGTCCATACAGCCACATCAGGAATGCTGCCGAAAAGTATCGGGATTATACCGCTAAAAACCTTTCCGAACTAATTAAGATTAAGTCGCTCAGTTGCCAGGAAAAACAGGTTCAGCTTGTGTTGAAAAAACAAATGCAGGATGCGGGATTTGATGAGGTAAGAATAGATGGACTGGGCAATGTTTTAGGTAGGATAGGGGAGGGTAGTCGTGTTCTGGCTTTTGACGGGCATATGGATACGGTGGATATTGGAAATACAGACAACTGGGAGTTTGATCCGCTGGGAGGTGAAATTAAAAACGGTTTTGTGCAGGGCCGGGGATCGGTTGATCAGAAAGGGGGGCCGGCCTCTTTTGTCACCGCCGGAAGAATCCTGAAAGAAATGGATTTCGATAAGGACCTTACCATCTATTTTGTTGGCAGTGTGATGGAGGAAGATTGCGATGGACTTTGTTGGAAATACCTGATTGAAGAAGAGGGCTTAACCCCCGATCTGGTCATCAGTACCGAACCGACAAACCTTGGCCTTTACAGAGGGCACAGAGGCAGGATGGAAATTCAGGTGAGCTTTTATGGAATATCCTCACATGGGTCTGCTCCCGAAAGGGGAAAGAATGCAATTTATATGGCTTCCCAAACGGCCTTGGAAGTTGAAAAGCTAAATGAAAGATTGAAATCAGATGATTTCCTGGGAAAAGGAAGCATTACCGTAACCCAGATGGTTACTGACAGTCCATCACTTTGTGCTGTCTCTGATTTTGCGCGCATTCATCTTGACAGAAGATTAACCTGGGGAGAAACCAAAGAATCAGCAGTCGCCGAGATAAAAGAGTTGGTAAGAGATCTGGAAGCAAAAGTTGAGGTGCTGAATTATAAAGAAAGCGCATACACAGGGGTTGAATACGGTATGGAAAAATACTATCCAACCTGGAAACTGGATGAGGATAACGAATTTGTCCTGAAAGGTATTGATACATTTGAGAATCTATTTGGGCTGAAACCAGAAGTCGGGAAATGGTCATTCTCCACAAATTGTGTTACCATCAATGGTATCTACGGAATCCCGACATTCGGGTTCGGGCCTGGGAATGAGGTGTTGGCTCATGCACCAAACGAAAAAGTGCCGGTGGATGACCTTGTTGCCGCGTCGGCGTTTTATGCGGCATTTGGGTGGGGGTTTTGAGTTTTGAGTTTAGAGTTTATAGTTTAGAGTTTGTGCCAAAGGCATCCCTTCGGGAGAGTTTGGAGTTTAGAGAGTATAGTGTTTTGAGTTTGGTTATTGAAGTCTGAAGTCAGAAGTTAGGTCTAATTGTTCTTAGGTCTTCTGTCTAAGGTCTAAGGTCTTGGCTCTTGGACCTTGCTTCCTGGTTTTTTGAAATGTAATTTAATGTTTGTGGCATTCATAATTAATTAATTCCGGATTTATGAATTTGGTAGATAAAATTGGCGAATTGGCTCGACTTGAGAACGGGTTGTTTCAAAAGGACTTTTTGCTTACATGGGAAAAAAGCCAGGATGAAATAGAACTCATTTTGAGTTTGGCGATCATCTTAAAACAATTAAGGGAACAGCGTATTTCTCCGAAAATTTTCGACTCAGGTCTGGCTGTATCCATTTTCAGGGATAAGTCGACAAGAACACGTTTTTCATTTGCTTCAGCCGCCAACTTATTGGGTTTGGCTATTCAGGATATGGATGAAGAAAAATCCCAGGTATCCCATGGTGAAACCGTTAGAGAAACCGCCAACATGATTTCGTTTCTTACAGAAATTATTGGCATAAGGGATGACATGTACCTGGGAGAAGGAAATGCCTACATGAGGGAAGTAGGTGGGGCGCTGGATGAAGGATTTCAGGAAGGCGTTTTACCCGGCAGGCCCGGAATAATTAACCTTCAATGTGATATGGACCACCCGACCCAATCCCTGGCCGACCTGCTGCATCTTCAGGAATATTTCGGGTCACTGGAAGATTTAAGAGGTAAAAAGATGGTCATGAGCTGGGCCTATTCGCCCAGTTATGGAAAGCCTTTGTCGGTGCCTCAGGGTATTATTGCCTTGATGTCCAGGTTTGGGATGAACATTGAACTCGCTTTTCCTAAGGGGTATGAGCTTATTCCGGAAATCATTGAAACATCCCGGATCAATTCAGAAAATAGTGGTGGGCTGTTAAACATTAGTCACTCCATGGAAGAGGCAGTAGTTGATGCCGATATTGTTTATCCGAAGAGCTGGGCTCCCTATCATATCATGCAAAAAAGGACTTCACTTTTGAAAAAAGGAGACCGGGATGGATTGGTAAATCTTGAAAAGGAATGTTTAAATCAGAATGCCAACCACATTGATTGGGAATATGATGCCCGGAAAATGAGTACAACCAAAAATGGGGAGGCTTTGTACATGCATTGTTTACCGGCTGATATTTCGGGAGTCTCATGCAGGCAGGGCGAAGTAAGCGCTGATGTGTTTGAAAAGTACCGTTTACTTACATACAAAGAGGCCGGTTACAAACCTTACATTATCGCTGCGATGATATTTGCGAACAGGATCAAGAAACCTGGGGAAGTGTTGCAAAACTTAGCCTCGGTTACTTAAGCCGCCGATAGCTAAACTCCCAGTCCTCCCAATGATCTACAAGACCCGCTTTCACCGGGTTGTTCAATATTTCCTGTTTTCCGCATTTTTTTACTTAAAGACTAGTAAATCTTTTTAACAAGCAGTATAATAAAGTTTTACATTTATTGAAATAGCAATTTAAGGTGTCCCATGAGTCCTTTTTTGTTTTTTGATTGTAAGAGCCCCAAGGGGGCGGTTATCAATAGCTCCGGGTGCCAGCCTGCCAAATCCGTCAGATGACGGAGCGGACAGGCAAGCCCGGAGACGAATATATCAAAACACAAAAAAGCACCAAGGGTGCGAAATCAAACAATTCTTTCATGCCACAGTCCTTAGTAAAAAACTACATCATAGGA
>JAUXDH010000044.1 GCA_030618545.1 Chlorobiota bacterium | reverse complement strand
TTAATTGCTGAAGACGAAAATGTGTTGATAAAATCGACAAACAGAAAAGAAATAATCAGAAGGAAACCCAGTGACACAACCACTCTCAACCTCTTTAACCCTCGGAATGTTGCCATCTTTTTTTCATGTTTTTACACTTGTCTCAGGTCTTAGGTCTAAGGTCTAAGGTCTAAGGTCTTCTGTCTAACTATCACAGCTTGATCCTGTTGATGTTGAGGTCAGCAAGCTTGTAGGTACCAACGCCCATATCGCCGGCTTTTCTGATGTATCCTACACTTTCAGGATCGGAGCCGAAAACCCTGGCTGCCGCAGCATCCACAGCCACAATATCCGATGAGATGATCTGGGTTTTGTAGGTCACTACATCCTGATCCGAAACACCCCTTGGTCCGTTTTTCATTATCACACGATAGGCATCCACCACGTTCAGGTCGGGCTTGCACCAGGTGGTGAAATCGGCAATGCACTGGTGCAGGTCATTGCGGTGCCACCAGCGCCTGTCCCAGATGATGCCCATCAGGTTTTTCATGGCGATTGAGATGTTGGCTGAGCTGTGATGCTTAAGGACTGGAACATTGATGAAAACATCCGAGTCGAGAATCAACTCGTGAACTTTGGCCTCTTTGAGAGAAATACCATTTGGAATGGAGACTTCCCGGTAATATTTTTCAAAATTTCCTGGTACCACCCTGGCGCCTGCTTCTTTAGCAATCGATTCGATACCGCTGTTTTTGTAGCAGTTCGTCCAGTTGTCGCAGGTATAATCAAATACATATACCTCACTTGCACCTGCCTGGTAACAGCGTTCAATAATTCTTTTCACCAGTTGAGGATTGGTGTTGGCTGCTCTTTCCGGAACAACATCCCATCCAATGTTAGGCTTTACAACGACGGTCTGTCCCTTCTTTACAAATGTTTCCATTCCTCCCATCGACTCCATAGCGCTGTCAAACATTGTATCAGCCTCGCCATTCATTACTGCAACCATGTCGAAGGCTTCATCCGAAAGTGTTTTGGATGGCTTCGAAAAAAGAGTGGTCAGGTTACCAAATACCAGTGAAGTGGTCGCTGCCACCGATATCCCGGCAGTTGAACGAATGAAATCGCGACGTTTCATATTAAGAATGTTGATAAATTGCTAATAAATCATAAAATTACTGGTTATAACCTTATACATGTTAACCTTTATATATTTATATTTGTTCCATATAAGAATCATTCAAATCTAATAAAATGTCTGCCACTCTGATTGCTATCAACACTCGAAGTCTTGTAACCAGAAGTTTCTTATTCGATATTCTGGCGTTGGCCTTTATCTATTTTGTACCGACGATATCTCACATGCTAAATGTGCCTTTATATTTGGTGGAACCCATGCGCATCATGCTCATCATGGCCATTGCGCATACTGCCAAAAGGAATGCCTACCTGATTGCCCTCACGCTACCGTTGTTTTCATTCCTTGTTTCTGCGCATCCGCATATGTTAAAAGTAATGCTGATCACCATCGAATTGGTTATTAACGTTTGGCTTTTTTATTATCTCTCAAAGAAATGGAAGAACTATTTTGGTTCCATGCTAACAAGTATCTTCCTTAGCAAGGGAATCTATTACCTGATGAAATACGCGCTCATCAGCTTTGCTTTCCTGGATTCAAGTCTGGTATCTACTCCTGTTTTCCTGCAGATCATCACTATGGTAATTTACAGTGGTTACCTCTTCTTCGTGCTAAGCAGGAAGGAAATTGACCCTCCGCAATTTGTTGATCCTACGAGATAAACTTTCCCATTTGACCTAACAGGTCAAATTTAACCTGTTAGGTCAATAACGTTACTTTTACAGATTAACTCAGGCAACCTCCCCATTCCCCGGTTGTCTTAATAATAATTGGAAAGGCATTAATGATTTCGGATGATCAGATTATAAAAGGGTGCAGAAAAGGTAAGCACCATGCCTTCAATATGTTGTACAAAAAGTACGCTGCGATAATGTTAGGGGTTTGTATTCGGTATTCCAGGACAAAGACAGAAGCGGAAGACGTGCTTCAGGAAGGATTCATCCGGGTTTTCAATAATATCAAATCATTTGAAGGGCGTGGGTCCTTTGAAGGTTGGTTAAGAAGGATTATGGTTAATACTGCAATAAATCATTTCAAGGCAAGCAGGAAGCATGTAAATCATGATGACATTGAAAACAATAGCGCGGCAATGGCTGCTTTAAGCAATGCAGATGATGATGTTTACGAAGGAGAGTTCAGTCAGGAGGAACTGTTGAAAATGATTAACGATTTACCCGATGGTTACAGGATGGTGTTCAACCTTTATGTGATCGAGGAATTGTCGCACAAAGAGATAGCCGCTATGATGGAATTCACGGAAAGCACTTCCAAATCGCAGTTATCAAAGGCCCGCAAATGGCTGCGTGCAAGGATAAGCGAAAAACAGAAAAAGTACTCAAACTATGAAAGAGTATAAAAATATAGATGATCTGTTCAGGCAGGGAATGTCGGGTTTAAAGACTGAGCCCTCCGATGGCGTGTGGAAGAATATCGAAGCGGGATATTTCAAGGGTCGTGGTTTCATTGTCAAATGGTACCACATGGCAGCCCTGGCATTGCTGTTGATCTTCTCAGGCACTACATGGTATTACTATTCGCAATACCAAACGGATAGCGACAATATTTCTGAAAATCAAATTTCCAACCAATCCAATCCGGAAGATCAAAACAGGCTGCCGGTTGGTGAAACTGAAATGAATAAGGAAGCGTTTTCAGATGGAAGCTTGGGTGAGGATCAACCGGTAATGCTGATTGCCGAAACAGGGAATGATGGCGAGAACATTAGCGAAACCTCAGCGCTTTCAGGCAAGGATGATAATTCAGAGAAACAAAACGAACTGACAGATATTGAGGAAGAAAAACAATATCGTTACCAGAGTATTTATTCAATTAATTCTCAATCGATAGATCTGGATAATGATGCTCCGGTAGTAATCATCGATCCGGAAAACGTTCCGGGACTTAAAGAATATCTGAAAAAACAGAAACACACCCATTTCTATACCGGCGCGTCTGTCCATGCCGGGATGGTTTACTACCCGTCGACTAAAGACCAGTTTACATGGTCTGCTGACCTGGCTTTCGGATTGAAGGCCGGAAAAATTTATATCGAAACAGGTGTAGGATACGAATCGATGAAGGAGAGGGGCACTTACCTTATCGAATTGAAAAGTTATGATTCTGTTGGTTTTTATAACAGGGTAGAATCGTTTGAGATCAATTCGCAAAATCCGAACGATATTATCTATAACACAAAACAGGTGGCCGTATATGATAGTATAAATCATTATACACACACTACACCACTGTTCGAATACGACTATGTCAATGTTCCTTTATTGGTTGGTTTTCGTTTCCTGGAAAAGAAAAAGTTTACCGTTTCAGCGAACACAGGTGTCATTTTCAATTTTCTGGTGCAAAAGGAGTTTCCTGACAGCGATTTCTATAATCCCGATTTCACCATTGTTCAAACAAGGAATGTTACTCCCGAAAGAGTGGACTGGAACCTGAGGTGGCAATTGGGACTCAGAATGAATTACAATATTGTTCGCTCACTGAGTGTCTCCGCCGAGCCGGTATTTACTAAATACCTGAACTCGGTGTATGATACAGGTAAGGGATATCCCAATGTTAAACCATACACCATGGGTGTGAGAATTGGTATTTATTATGGTTTTTAAAAACTTGACGATGCGCATACAACACATAAAATTCCATTGGCTACTGCTTGGTTTTTTCGTGGCACTTTCAATTCAGCACTATGGGCAGTCATGGTATCTATTTACCGGAAGTGTAACCAATGAGAAAAATGGTGATCCCGTTCCGGAATATCCGGTTGTTATTTCTGCTGCTGATTCAGGAATGGTTGTCATGTTGCAGACAAATGAACAGGGAACATACTTTGACTCATTGTTTCTTAATCAAAATCAAACGAGCTTCGTAACAGTAGAAGTTATCGACTGTGAAGGATTTCCGGTTGTTAAAACTTTTGGAGACCTGGAAAGGTTGAATGTCGCGGATTTCAATATTTGTATCAACCAGATGGACTGTGTGGCATACTTTGAATACGAATTGCTTGAAGAAATAGGAGTTCAATTTATAAACCTGTCGCTGGGTGATTTCTCATCCTGGCAATGGGATTTTGGAGATGGAACCGGTTCAGATGAATTCCACCCCCAGCACTTTTACAATTCACCCGGTACCTACCGTGTTAGCTTAACGATTCAGGATTCCCTTGCAAACTGTTTTGACACCTATGCTGAATGGATCGCAGTGGGAGATACGCTTAACTGTTTAGCTGATTTCAATTTCACGCTGGATACACTGAATAACCAAAAGAACACTTATGTATTTGAAGATGTTTCGATAGGGAATCCCCGGTTTTGGTATTGGGATTTTGGCGATGGAAACATCAGTGAACTGCAAAACCCAACCCATACTTACGATTCTGCAGGAACTTATTCCGTTTGTCTTACGATCTTTTCTATCAATGGTGACTTTGAATGTGAGGATAAATATTGTCAGACAATAACCACCCCTGATTACTTTAATTTTGGAGGTCATGCCTTTCTGGGAGACTATCCGCTGAATGTAGATGAAAGCGACAGCTCCAATATCGCGGTTGCCTCCCTTTACCGTAGGCTGGGAAACCAGTGGAATTTTATGGATAGCCGTGAGTTCTGGAAGTTTGGCTATTACTGGTTTGCGGATAAACTGGCAGGAGAATACCTGATCAGGGTTGATTTAAAGCCCTTTTCGAATGACTTTGGAGCCTATGCTCCATCATACTTTGGAAATGCAATCGGATGGGCCAATGCCCGGATATTTACTCTTGGTGGAGTAGAACAGTTTGATGTTAATATCAATTTAAAACCATTGAATATTTCCTCGAGTGGGATTGGCTCGATAAGCGGCATGCTGGAGAAGGGTCTGACTTGTGATGACGAAGTATCGACAGAAGGAAGCATCATTTACCTTTTTGATATAGACAACAACCTGATTGAATATACTTATGCAACACCATCGGGTTCCTTTTTCTTTGATGGATTGCCAATGGGAACTTATATCGTAAAAGTTGAGATGACGGGCAAATTTGGAGAAAAAACCACTGTTAACCTCTCAGATTCAAATCCTTCTTTAGGCAACCTTGTATTACATTATGATTGTAACGCGTTTGTCGGGGTGGAAGAATTGTCAGATAAGCAAAACCTCAGCATCAGCAAGATTTATCCTCAGCCTGCAACAAATCACATTAGCCTGGATTTGTTAATAGACAAAGCTTCGCGTGTAAACTTTGAATTGATGGACATCAATGGTATAACGATATTCGGCGAGGAGAGGTGGATACCGGAGGGTTCGCAGGAAGTTAAAATTGATCATTTAAATATAAAATCAGGTTTCTACCTCTTAAAAATAGATCTGCTTGAAACAGGCTCAGTATTTTACAGGAAAATTCTCATTTACCGCTAACAGCAGGGCAACCTTTTAAAAATCCCTTGTCTTGATATTAGAACTGTAATCAACAGGAAAACAAATAAACTAAAGATAAAACCCACCGGAAAGTAAATAATCGTTAATTACAAATTAAAAATTAAAAATGATGAAAAAACTATTGTTATTATTGTTCATTTCGGTTACCAGCCTGATGGTAATCTCACAAACCTATACGGTTAGTGTTTCCGGTTATGTTGAGGATATCGACTCTGGTGAGCCGATAGCAAACCACATGGTTCAGTTGTTTACTGACTCTATCCCGGATGATTTCTTCTATTACAACACTGTATGGACCGACGAAAGTGGGCTCTTTGAAGATTCCTTTGATGTCCCCTCCGGGGTCTCAGGCGATTTAATTGTTTCGACTCCCGGCTGCCAGGGTGCCTGGTTGACAGAGGAAGTGTTTTATTCTGAGAACAACACGGATTTTACTTTTAGCTTTCTCACGTGTAGTGATCCAAATGGCGGTGGAGAAGATTGCGAAGCCATGTTTTATTATTACCCGGTTGGTGATCTCACGAGCACCATCCAATTCATTGATATTTCTACCGGTTATCCTGATTCATGGTACTGGGAATTTGGTGATGGAGCCTCTTCAACAGAACAAGACCCAATTCACACTTACGATGATGAAGGAGAATATTACGTGAACCTGACCATCTCCAGCGATAGCCTGGATTGCACCAGCACACTGGAAATGCTGATAAGGGTAGCTGATTCCAACTGGTTTCCCGACAGTTGCATGGCCATGTTTTATACTTATCCAAACCAGGAAGATTTCCTGACAGTGAACTTTGTCGATATGAGTATTGGTAACGGAAACGAGCCACCTGACAACTGGTTCTGGAGTTTTGGTGACGGGAACTCATCAAGTGAGCAAAATCCTGTACATACGTATGGATCAGAAGGTATGTACGAAGTCTGTCTGACAATCAGCACAGATGACAGCTCATGCATCAATACGTACTGTGAATATGTTGAGGTAATTGACTGGAATAACCAGTGCCAGGCTCAGTTTTATTACTACCCGCGAAATGATTCATTTCCTTCAGATGGTATGGCCGTTCAGTTTATCGATTACTCTTACGGTAATCCAACATCCTGGGATTGGGATTTCGGAGATGGAACCCTCAGTACCGAGCAACACCCGTTACATATTTATGTGGATACAGGCACATACGAGGTTTGCCTGAGCATTGCCAATCCTGAAGATTCATGCTACAGTACTATTTGCCAGGATGTTTATGTATTTGATGATACCCTGACGGATTGCTACGCATGGTTTGAATACTCCATTTCGGAATTGACAGTGGACTTTACGGGATGGTCCATGAGCAATCAACAGGATTATTTTAGCTGGGACTTTGGTGATGGTACCACCGGTTCAGGACAGACAATTTCTCACACTTACAGCGAAGATGGAATTTATACCGTTATTATGTCCTTTTCTGATTCAGTTAATAATTGTTATACTACTTACTCTGAAATTGTCTGGGTAGGAGAGGACTTTTCTTTCGAAGTATTTGGCTACGTTTTCGTTGACGACAGCATGACAGCAGACCTGGCAGATGTCTTCCTGATGACTTTTGACACCATCGATGGTGAACTTGTAAATGTCGCGGAAACAGAGATAGATGAATATGGATACTATGAGTTTGAAGAAGTAAGCGCGGAACATTGCGTCTATTTCATCCAGGCAGAGCTGCAGCAGGCATCTGTCGATTACGGTAATTACGTACCAACTTACCATTACGATGCTCTCACCTGGCAGCAAGCATGGCCGATATTCCCTTACCCTTCAGGAATGAGCTATAATGTGATGATGATCCCCTCTGACGCACCGGAAGCGGGCAGCGGTCAGATCACAGGCATAGTAACAAATGATGTCAACAGGGATCTGCTGGAGAACGTAGAGATCGTTTTGATGAATGCAAACGGCGACCCAATAGCCTACACCAGAACCGATGAAAATGGCTATTTCAGTTTCTCAGATCTCGCCTATGGCACTTATATGATTCATGTAGAAATACCAGGGGTAGAAAGCAATCCTGTTACGGTTAATCTGAACGAGGATAATTCATCAGAAAATCTAAACATCATAGTTAAAGATGGAGAAGCAATTCTTGGCTTAAAAGAGCCCGTATCCGAATATATTCAGCAGGTGAGTAATGTTTTTCCCAATCCTGCAAGTGAATCCGCATCGGTAGAGGTTGAGCTGAAAAAAGCCACCAGGCTGACTGCTTTGGTCAGAAGCAGCCTTGGTAACACTATAATTCATCGCGAAGCTTTTTATTCGACAGGGATTCATCAATTGAGTTTTGATCTGGAAGGCTTGCCCAAAGGCTTGTACTTCATCGACATTCAATCGGATGATGGCACCCGTGTGGTAAAGAAACTTGTAAAACTTTAAAAAGCCTTTCCGGTTAATTAAAAAGCCCCGGCCCATTAATTTGGGCGGGGCTTTGTTTTTGGACGAATGGTTTATTTGCCTCTAATTCGCCAATTAGCGGCTATTTCTTCATGACTTTCAGTAGTACCTGACCGATCAACTTTTCAAAGGATCATCCATCCCACAAAACTCCAGGCTCAAATTCCAGAGTCTCTCCTGTACCTTTTGATCATAAGATATGGCTGAGGATCTTCGTTCTTTTGCATTGACGAAATACAAGCCGGTCTTCCCTTTCAAATCATCTGAGACTGATACATAAACAGTAGTCCTTGCACCCGTCTCTATTGAAGCTCCACCGGCGCCCCATCCAACCCGAAGCAGCTTGGTAGCAATTACTCCCGGATGCAACGCGTTCACAGATATGTTATCCTTCTTAAGTTCTCTCGCGAGCCTGTATGTAAACAGTACGTTTTCAAGCTTGGATAGCGCATAAGCATTGTAGCTGTCGTAGTACTTTTCCCCATTCAGGTTATTGAAATCAATTGATCCTGTTTGAGCCTGAGAACTGACATTGACTATCCTTGCTTCGTCTGACTTTTTAAGGAGGTCAATTAACCGGAAGGTTAAAAAGAAATGTGCCAGGTGGTTAACCATGAAAGTCTTTTCAAAGCCATTGGGCAGCACTACCCTGTTGGGTTCAATCACACCTGCATTATTCAACAATACATCGAGATGCTGGAAATTAGATTTTATTTCCCCGGCAAACTCTCTGATTTGTTCAAAGTCGGTGAAGTCCGCATTCGCGTAATGGATTTTCTCATTGCCGGTTTGTTTGATCAGATCTTCCTTTACCAGCAACCCCCTCATTTCATTTCTGCCATGAAGGATGATTTCATGGCCTTTCTCAGCCAGCTCCAGGGCAGTCTGTTTGCCAATTCCATCAGTTGCTCCGGTTATGAGAATCGTTTTCATCAGTAATTATTTAGCTCCGTATTTAGTATAATCAGTTTCGGAAGAATAAAAGACCGGTGCTGTTATGTGGCTCTATTGTTCTATTGATCTATTGCTCCATTGTTCTATTGCTTTACGAACAATTGAACCATTAATTATTCCTTTCTTCCATCCTTCCTCTATTCCATCCTTCCAAACTTCCAATCCTTCCAATCTTCTCATCCTCTCACTCAGCCCACTTGATCGAGCAGCCAATCGCCTTAGTAAAGTTCGGATCAGGATCGTTGCCTTCCCTCACGCTGGCAATGGCTTCTTCCACCCATTTTTCCTCAACTTCATCAGGTATCTTGGCATTGTCATCAATGGCTCCGATATACTTTACCACATATTTTTTTCCATCTTTCTGAAGCAGGAATACATGAGGTGTTCGGGTGGCGCCATAAGTTTTAGCTATGGACTGATCTGCGTCAAGCAGGTAGGGGAATGTAAAACCCTTGTCATTCGCCCTGGCAATCATGTTGGAATACGAATCCTCGGGTTGTTTGACCGAATCGTTGGGATTGATGGCAATAACCGGATATCCTTTAGCCTTGAACTTTTGGTCAAGCCCGATAATCCTGTCTTCATAAAGTTTGGCATACGGACAATGGTTACAGGTAAAAATGACAATGAATCCTTTGGCATCCTTGTAATCCGCCATCGACACATACTCGCCATCGATGTTTATCAATTTGAAATCTTTTGCTTTGTCACCAACCTGGTATCCATCGGCCAAAAGAGCTCCTGAGAACAGAATAATGGAAACCATGCTTAAAATAATTCTTTTCATTTTTTTATGTTATTTGTGATTAATTCATTTAATTCTTCGAAGATCATGCTGCCTTCTTTAAAAAAGTTAAAGTTATCGTTGTAGATAAGTGTAACTGGAATCGATCCTGACCATTCAGGATTAACTTTATCAATCCAGAGGTGTTGTTTTGAATCAGCCAATAAAACTACTTCAGCCTGTATTTCTCTTTCCCTGATAAAATCTTTAACCTTGGTTTCAACCTGGTTTTTGAAATCGAGACTTACAAGTATCATTTTGAATTTTTGATCTTTGAATTTTTTATTCAGAGCCTGGAATTCAGGTAACTCTTTTACGCAGGGTTTACACCAGGTAGCCCAGAAGTTCACCACATAAGTAGTGTCATTGGATTTTTGAAGAAGCGGCTCAAAATCCGAAAACTGATCATAAACTTTTATTTCCTGCCCATAAACGTTAATGAATAGTAAGAACAATATTGACAGGAAAATATACTTTGGGAAGAGTTTCATTGATTCAAAAGTAACTTTATTCGCATTCAATCTTTATCACCATTTCACTTTTTAACGGAAGATTAACAAATAAAGCCACTTTCTCAGATGGTTGATCCTCTATTTCAGCCTGTTCAGAAAAGTGTTCAGGGGCTTAAGATTTTTCAGCTCGTTCCCTGAACCTGATGTTGTTCATGTAAGCAACTATTGATAACAGTGTGATGACCGCAACAGTGTAATAAACAAATGTGGGTACCGGTACAGGATCACCTGCTGCATAGGAGTGCAAACCTGAGAGGTAATAATTGACACCAAAGTAAGTCATCAGGATAGCGCCATAGCCTATTAGTGATGCGAAGTTGAATGAAAAACTGTTTCTCAGTCCGGGGATGTATTGCATATGCAGGATAAACGAATAAACCAGTACACTGACAAGGGCCCAGGTTTCTTTTGGATCCCATCCCCAGTACCTGCCCCAACTTTCATTCGCCCATACACCACCCAGAAAAGTACCAATGGTAAGCATATACAGACCGATCATTAAGGTTCGCTCATTGATTATCGTCAGATCTTTTATCTTTTGTTCAATGTGCTTGTGATTCTTCTTGCTCTTGAAAATCATCAGAACCAGGCTGATAAACCCGAGAAGCATACCAAGCGCCAGGAAGCCATAACTAGCCGTAATGATGGACACATGGATGGTGAGCCAGTATGATTTCAATACAGGCACCAGGTTGGTTATTTCCGGATCCATCCAGCTAAGGTGCGCTACCATGAGAATGATAGATGTAAGCACGGTTGTAGCCGCAAGTGTCATGTTCGACCTTCTTGAGAAGATCAGTCCTGCAAGCATTGTTACCCAGCCTATGTATATCAGCGACTCATAGCCATTGCTCCATGGAGCATGCCCCGAGATGTACCAGCGCATGATCAACCCCATCGTCTGCAAAACAAATCCTATGATCACAAGTATGGTAAGACCTTTTACGATGTATCGTACAATTTTTGATTTTCGGAATACCTCAACAAACACAAAAATGAGCATGATAAACCCTATAAGACCGTAATATCTGCTGAGGTTATTGAAAATCATCATCCTGTTGTAGCTAAGCTCCATATTGATCTTACGATCGGAAGGAATGATTTTGCCTCCATACGCTTTCTGAAAGTCAGATATGCCATTCAGTAATTCATTGGCTGTAACCAGGTCTCCGGATCCTACTGCCTGAAGGTAAGTAGGGATTACTGTTGAAAGAAACATAGAATCTTCGGATGGCAAACCATTGATTTTGGATGCCGGTGAATACCATTTTTTGTAAGGATCAACAGGATCGGGGAGGACTTTTAAAATTTCACCGGTGAAAACCATGTAGCAGATATTCAATCGCTCATCGGCTTTTATGACCTCTTTGTCAAACATATTTCGTTGAGCAGGCTTTTTATTGTAAGCTGCTGATACATGCTGATTCATTTTATAGGTTCCCTGATTCCTATCGATAAAATCAAGATAGGAGGCATATTTGCCATCTATCCCGATCAATTCCTGAACTTCTTTATGGGAGACCTTAATCATCGGAACTCCCTGCCAAACCAGTGGTGAACTCAGCATGCCAAGAAATACCTGATCGGAATTCATGCCGTGCAGTTTGCTTTTCCTGGAAATTTTCCGGAGTATTTCACTTGCAAGTGTGTTGACTGGTTTTAACCTTCCATCATGCGATTGAACCATAAGACCTCCGAAGCTTTCAGCTTGTTCTTTATTTACTTCAGGTATTTGATCTGTAGAAATATTTCCATGATTGTGCTGCCCCATAACCTGGAATCCGCTAACCAGGCCTAAAATTATCAGTAGCGCGCTTACGTTCCTGGATTTGTTCGCACTTTTTCTAAGTAACCTGCCCAGTATGGCAAATCGTGAATGTCTTGAGAACGGTGTGAGGAACATCCCAAGTGTCATAAGAAAATATCCGATGTAGGTGAACAAAGTACCCCAGTAATCATGGTTTACAGAAAGAATGGTTCCCAGTTCATCTTTGTCGTAGGAAGATTGAAAGAACCTGTAGCCCTCGTAATTCAGTACGTTATTCATGTAGATCCTTCTTTGTTCACGGAGATTTATTCTATCATCCACCAATACCACTTCACTGGCATAAGAGGAAGGGCTGTTTGAACCGGGATACCTTTCAAGCTCAAAATCGATGAGTTCAATATGAAATGGCAGTTCAATTCTTTTTGAACCAAAGGTCATGGTAACGTCGACACCATCAATATTGAACTTTTCTACACGTCCTTCAAACCCCTTACCTCCTCGCAGGGCAATTGTCTGTTTTTGATTACCTGACGAGACTTCAATCAACATGGCATCCATCAGGCTCATGCCATTTTCTTCGTATGACGCGTAGTCAATGCTCCCGTTTTTATAAAAATTGGTAAGTACGAGATTCAGGTCCTTTAATTGATAAAGTTTTCTTTGTGTAAAATCAAACCATGAGCCCGGTAAAATGGTGTCGTTGTCACCGCCCATCATCGACATGGTAATAATCGTATCAGGGGAATTTATCTTAAGTACTCCTTCATCTACTTTTATGTTAATAGCTCCGGTGATTTCAGTTTCCGAAAAATTAACCCTGTATTTGCCAAGGTTTTTGCTCGATTCATATTTAAAGTAATAATTCTGCCTTCCCATTCCTGAAGCAGCAACCAATACAATGAACGGGAATCCGGAGGATTCAGTTTCTACAACAATTTCCCTTGCATTGGGGACATATTTTGATGTTTCAAACCTGAGCTTCTTTTCTCCAATCCTGATGGTGCCTGAGTAAGCTTTTGGAGTAAGAACCGAAGGCATAACTTTGTCTTCATCATAAACCTTTTCAGACCCATCATTCATCCAAACCTGTACATAAGTATTGTCAGAGGTTATCGAACTGGATTGTTCTCCTTCCCTGATGTGCATCATTCCTTCAAAACTGATGTAGCGGGTAATAGCAGATCCAAGCAGGATTATCAGGAAAGATATATGGAATAGGAAAATGGGAAACTTTTGCCGGCGGTAAAGCTTGTAGCGAAAAATATTCGCTATCAGGTTGGCTGAAAGCCATAGCATCAGGATATTGAACCACCAGGCATTGTAAACTACTGCTTTTGATGCCTGAGTGCCAAAATCATTTTCAATGAATGTAGCCACACCAATTGAGGAGGCAAAAATCAAAATCAGGAAACCCATGGTCTCCATTGAGAAGAATATTTTTGATAGAATTTTCATATTTGTTGCAATTTATTTATCAAAGCATTATGCATGTTTCTTCGTCTGTATTAATTTCTTGTTTTCGTTTGAGGTCTGTCATATCCCGTCCTTCCCCTCATTCCTTATTCTTTATCACCACATCAATCGCTCCGACACCAAACTTACTGATTGATGCCATTTTGCTTTCGACGACTTCATATTCTTTCAACTCTTCAACTATCGCGTTTTTCAGGACACCATTACCTACTCCATGAATAAAGGTCACTTTGTGATAGTCATTACTCAAAGCGCTTTCTAATGCTTTTTTGAAGTATGAAATTTGGAGATTGAACATGTCATGGCTTGTAAAACCACTGATGTTATCAAGCAGCTCAGCGATGTGAAGGTCAACAACTGCTACCCCAGGTTCAGTCCTGTGCTTATCAATTAGAGGTTTTTCCTTAAGCGGTTTTGCCAGTTCAGCCTTACCGGTTTTATCAAACTTTCTTTCGCTGCCATCTAAAGATGCCACCTCAAAAGTGCCGGCTGGAGCAATACTTACCAGGATTGACCTGCCCTGCAAAAGACCGCTGCTTCTATAGCTGCCTTCCTTGAAAAACCTGTTGGCTTTGATATCAATAACTGAATGGACAGGAAAGAATACCTGATCAGGTGAATCATCATGAAACATGATCTGTAAAAAACCCCTGCTCCAGTTTTCGATCTCATCCCTGTCAATCGTATCGATCAAAGTCTTGGAGTGAGCCGGTACCAGGCTGAAATCAATACCCCTTAAGATTTCATCCTGAATAAGGAAGAGATTGTAAACTATGTCGTGCGACGTGTGGTTTATTACGAAAACATCTATCAATCCTGTGAGTACCCACTGTCGCTCGTGAGGTTCATAAGCCAGAAAAATTCCATGTTCTTCCTTGATCTTCCCCCATGGGTTGATCAAAGTAATCCTGTTTTCTTCAGGTTCCGGTTCGGGCTCTGGCTTCACCGGATGAACAGGCGCTGATCGCGGAAAAGATGCACGTGCATTTTCTTCAGCCCTGAAATCCATTATCAGTTCCGAAGCTAACACAGGCATTTCAAAACCATCCTCTGTTTCAATCTTAACCATTTTGCTGTCGATAACAGCTTTGATCACCCCGCCGCCGGTATCATTCAGGAAATTGACCCTATCCCCAACTTTAAACTTCATCGTATCTTAAAAATAAACCTGCGAAAATAAGCAAAGTCGCGCTTATTTGTTTTCAAATTAACAACTAAATGGTGCTTTTTCCCTTAACTTATTTATGATATATATCATAGATGAGGCCAATGTCAGCGATGGAGAAATTGTTTTTCAACTTTTTGCACATTAAAGTGTTCGGGAACGAACGATTATTGTTTAGAGGCGGACGGATCACAGTTGTCAAAATAAACTGGTCGGTTATAAGGATTTGTATATCTGTTAAATAACTTATTTGGCATGATTTAGGCAAAGTAATATTCCTTGAGAGTTCTTAAAACCCTGGATCATGAAAGCAAGAATCGCAACCTTGATGATTGCATTGGCACTGTTGCTTGGTAGCAGTGCCTTTGCAAGCCAGCCAGTCCGGGCATCTAAAGTTGTATCTCAGTCAGTTGCCAAACTACTAGGTGAAAAAATCGACTTTCCGGATTTTGCCCGGATCGATGATTTTAAGTGTTGTGTTTTGGTAAGATTAACCATTACTGAAGAGGGGGGATTTGAAGTAGATTGTGCTAACTGCAGGGATGATCGTCTTGAAATGTATGTCAAGGACAACATTGAAAAGATTATCTCCAAAGATTACGCTCAGTATGCCGGACAGATGGTATCACTGAAAATCAATTTTAAACTAATTGATTAGACTAACACACTAATTCCTCTGACCTTTTTATTATGCCAGCATGATAAGAGGGTCAGGAGGAGATCATCTTTTACCGATTCCGATGATATCGGAGGGGAATCCTTGTCTATAAGAGGAAACATATCTTTACACTAATCGTATTGACATTGTAACACCATTTTCATTTCATAATGCTCTAAAAAACATGGTTGACACAACTTCATTTCCAGTTACTGGTATGTGGTCATTAGTCATCCATACGGACTCCCCGCGGTCGTACGGATTCTCTACGGTCATACGGGCTGGCTTGTGGACTGCCGACTGTTGACTGTCACTGGCTAAGTGATTGGCCCTGCTCAATAAATAAAATGCACACTTGCATTATTGCTTCCCTAGTTTAATTAGTTTTACCGATCCGCTAGGAGTACTGGTATCTGGTTAGTAAGCCTGATCTCAATTTTAACACATGGATTTATGAAAAAGATTTATACCTTCCTCATTGCGTTTGCACTATTACTTTTCAATCAATTATCAGCTCAGGTGATTGATGCAGCGTTTTACAGCCAGGCACTTGGCCAAAGCAAATACGTTGATGTCTTTCTTCCGCCAGGTTACAATGACAATCCTGGTCTGAGTTATCCGGTTATTTATTATCTCCATGGCTGGGGCGGAAGCCAGAACTCCGCGGAAACCATAATGGCCGAAGCGGATACATTAATAAACAGTGGTCAGATCGAACCTGTTATTATTGTTTGTGCTGACAACGGTAATACCCCTTTTTTAGGTAGTTTTTTTGTTAATTCATCACTCAACGGTGATTTTGAAGATTATAACGTCATTGATCTTGTTGATTGGGTAGAAAACACTTACCGTGCAATACCTGATCGAAATCATCGGGCCCTGATGGGACAATCAATGGGTGGATACGGCGCTTTTCGCTATGGTATCGTTCATAAAGACAAGTTTCGTCTAATTGCAGCCCATGGATCGGCCATCAATTTCGACCTTGCTTTAAACGATTTTGCAGTGGAAGTTATCAATGAAAACCAACCCGGACCTCCTTACTTTTACGACTTTAATAATACCGGTCTGTTTACCCAGATGATCTTTGCCATGTCCGGCGCTTTTTCTCCAAACCAGAATACACCACAGAATTATATCAATCCACAAAATGTTGAATTTCCATTGGATGATCAGGGACTGCTTATTGACAGTGTGTATGCAAAATGGAAAGTTTTTGATCCGGTGAATTATATCGATTCTTTGTCAACGGGAGATTCTGTTGCAATATTATTTGGAGCCGGGACCAATGACAATCTTTACCTGTATCCTCCAAATATCGCTTTTAAGGATACGCTTGACCAATTAGGCCTTGAATATGAGTTTTACGAACATACCGGTACTCATGGCATGCCCAGAGGTTTTAAAATCAGGGCTCTTGAATTCATTGATTCAGTGATGAGTGTTGTTCCTTCAACCTCCTCCTGTATCGCTCCGTCAAATCAAACTGAAACCTCCTTTTCAAGTAGCTCGGTTTTATTAAACTGGACTGAAAACGGTAATGCAGCTACCTGGGAAATCTTACTCGGCCTGAGTGGATTTGATACCGCCGGCATATTGCCCGTTTCTGTAAATACCTGGCCGTATACCTGGAATAACCTTCTGCCTTCCACATCTTATGAATGGTATATAAGATCAGATTGTGGTAATGGTGATTTCAGCGAATGGGTCGGTCCATCAGATTTTACCACACCGGTGGGAAGTACACTTCTTCCTGCATCACTTCCATTTATTGAGGGCTGGGAAAATTCTTCAGGTACAACGAAAACAGATGGAGATTTTATAACAGCCTCAAGTTATAAGTGGTCATTTGAAACTGATCGCCAGGATGAAGGCAGGTTAAGGTGGGGCAGCGATGCATACCTGGTTCATAACGGAATTGGAGCCATGACTCTGGATAAACATCCAAACACTGGCACCTATGCCATTAATGGTGCCATTCTCACAATCAACCTCTCAACCTATTCGGGTTCCGGTGACCTGGAATTGTCATTCTGGTGGACAGACCACCATGATGAAGATCAGACTGATGACAAAGTATGGATCAGGGGTAGTTCAAATGATGAATGGTTGGAAGTGTACGACCTGGATCCTGTTACAAATACTGATGATGTTTATCAGTTTGTTGGGGGATTGGATATTGATCAAACATTGTCCTCGGCCAGCCCGCAACAAAATATCACGGAAAGTTTTCAAGTTCGTTTTGGTCAAAAAGACAACAGTTTTGCACCCGGGGATGGATTATCATTCGATGAAATATCTATTACCTCACAACAGGTTGCCAGTTGTATCGAACCTTCAGGCCTCGTAATTAGCAACATTACCCAGACCACCGCAGATGTTTCATGGATTGAAAACGGAGATGCTACCACCTGGGAAATTCTTTTAGGAGCGGCAGGATTCGACACCACCGCTCAAACTCCCATTTCAGTATCAACAAATCCCCACACACTTTCAGGGCTATTATCCGCAACGGCATATGATGTATATGTCCGTTCGGTATGCGATATCGGTTTACACAGCTCTTATGGAGGCCCGGTAACATTCACAACACAGGTATCAGGCTCAGGCGGATTAAGCCCTGCTACTCTGCCCTTCTCAGAAGGATGGGAAGCGAATAACGGGGTGATCCAGTCAGCAGGAGAGATGTATGCCACCTCCACTTATGAATGGTCTTTCAAAACAGACAAACCCAATGAAGGACGTGGGAGGTGGGGTGATGAAGCCTACCTG
>JAUXDH010000035.1 GCA_030618545.1 Chlorobiota bacterium | reverse complement strand
GTGTACAGGATGGCCGTAATGACAAAGCCAAGAATTACCCCGATGTAGGAGTAAATGGTGCCTGAAATACTTTGTTTTTGAATGACTCCCACAATAGAGAGATTAATGATTTACAAAGATTAACTTTTCTTTTCCATAAGTACAAAAAGCCAGCAAGGTTTTTTTGGCGACATGATAACATTGAGTACATCAAATGACATGGCAAACAGATTAAAACGAAAAGGATTGACAAATTCATGTTCACAATGTGGACAGACGGTTTTTCTTTTTGATTTTTCCATCCAGTATTCAGGTATCCATGATGAAGCGGGTGTGAGCCTTTTCTTCAAATTGAGTAAAGCAGGATTGTAATACCTGACTTTCTTTCCATCCACAGACGATTTTAAGATGGTGTAGTCCTTAAACAGATTTGCAAAATCTTCCTTTTTGAAGCTTCGAAGATGGTTCGGGCTGTTGTATATGTATTTGCAATCGGGGCATTGAATAGATAGTTTATCAGGGTTTTCATCATTAGGAACAGTAATGAAAATATACTTTTTAGTTAACCTTTTCATTTCTGCCACAGTACCGGCGAGCATCCGGTCATCAAGATGTTCAAGCAATTCGCTGGAAAATACCAGGTCGGATGATTTGTCTGGCAATGGAATATCATCGGCGCTTGCCGCAAGTTTCCTGGTATTAACTGACTGTAATGGTACTTCACTTCTGTCTATACCGGTTACTTCATATTTGTCTCCCAGAATATTCGTTATAACACCATTACCGCAACCAATATCAACGATGGTTTTAACGTCTTTGGGAATCCATTCAAGAACCTTGCTTATCTTCCCTTTCAGGTGTTCGTAGTCTATGCTATCCCAATTGTATTTATCGTAAACTGTGGTGCTATCCATAAAATTAATTAGTGGTTTAAATAACGATCAATAACTAAGTGATTTGGCCAATGGTTTCTTTGTATAATGCTTCATACTTTTTTGAAATATTTGCCCAGTTCAGGTGGACTGCTTTTTTGTATGCCATTTCAGCCAGTTCCATTCTTTTCTTTTTGTTATTAATTATTTCATGGAGTAGTTCCTGGAAGTTTTTTTCGTTGATGCAGAATAACATTTCAATATCATTCTCAAAGATTCCCCAGACACCTTCATTCAACAAACCAATAATGGCGTTTTGATTTGCTGCCGCTTCCAGATAAACCATCCCAAAAGTCTCATCAAAACTGGGAAGTGCAAAAATATCACTTTGACGAAGTTTGTCAAGGACCTTATCGTGTGGAAGCTTTCCATAGAAGTTAATCCGTTCATCCGCGCCGGCGATTTTCTTCAACTCAGTTAATAATGGACCATCACCAATCACATTCAATTTTATTTTTTCACTTCCGGAATAACTTTTAACTCCCCTGATCACCCAGTCGATATTTTTTCTTTTAATGGCTTCACCAATTGTTGTAATTGAAACAATATTGCCGGAAGTTTTATTATTCCGGGCAAAGACGCTGTCATCGAGACCATGCGGGATTATGAGGGAATCAACGCTAAACAAATCATCTATGTAACGTTTGTATGCCGAGTTAAGCGATAAAACACAGGCTGCATTCCTGATAACAAGTCCGGCTTTTTTGAAATCACTACTGCTTGACGCCAGAATTTTCAGGTGTTTGATATCTGCATTGCGGATGGTAATGATATAGGGAAGCTTGTAGTATTTTGAAAAGAGGTAGGCAAGATAACCATCCGGAAGCAGGTAATGCGCATGGATCAGATCGTAAGGGCCTTTCCGCTGGTAGAAAGATTTGCCCTTATCTGACAGCTTGTTCCACGCCTTATACGAGAAAGTTTTAAAAGGTATTCTGGGATAAGGATAAATGGCTATGTCATATCCCTCACAATTCCAGCTTTTCAATTTATAAATTGGCCGATATTTCTTCAACAATTGAAATCCGGGGGGTACTTTTTCCTTTGGATACAAGAAAGTAACGTCGCAAAAAGTGGAGATCCGTTGGGCAATCTCCATAATAACCCTGCTAGAATACATCCCGGGAACAGGAATATTCTTTGCTATGAAAAGAACTTTGATTTTCTTTTTCGTCATTTATCAATAAATATTCCAATTAAATAAAAAGCAAAAATAGTATTTGGAATTGATCTCAGGCATTCCTAATTTTGAAAGCCAATGAAATTGCAAATTAATGATGAAAAAGCTTACTTTTCTCAGTTTTGTTTCTATAATCAGTATTCTTCTTGTTAATAGTTCTAGAAGCTACTCGCAAGACATGTATGATAGTCTTTTAATCCATTATAAATGGGATGGAGATTCAATTGATCACAGCGGCAACAACTATGATCCTGTCACCTTTAATGTCCTTCATGCCCCTGACCGATTTGGAACGGATAGTGCAGCAATCTATTTTAATGGGATAGACCATTTTATCGCCTTACCTGATACCATGACATTAAAACCGGACTTCCCATTAACGATTGCTTTTTGGGCAAACATGGAAGAAGCCACACTGGATAACGGGATATTCTTTACAAATGATTTTTCTGAAACAGGCCACTGTGGCGCATTTGTAAATTATAGTACCAATCAAAGTTTATCCATTAGTTATGCTGATGGAAGTGGCTTTGGTCCCGGAGCAAGAAGAACAAAACATTCCAACCAGTTTATTGAGGCTGGGGTATGGTATTTCATTGCTGCTGTATTTCATAATGCAGATGATATGCGCATATTTATCAACGGTTTGGAAGACTATGGATTCATTGAAGGGTTCGCCACTTCAATGATGTATTCCGGAGAAGGTGGTAACCTGGGACGCAAGGATTTCTCCTACACTTTGGATCCTTTTTACTTCAAAGGATTCATGGATGAATTTTGTTATTGGGACCGAGGTCTGTCAAATATCGAAGTACATGACCTTTATGAAGAGGGCCTGGTATTTCTAAATGATAAGAGAGAAAGCCACGACATTGTTGTTTATCCAAATCCTGTAGTAAACTACATCAGTTTATCAATTCCGGGAGATGCATCTGTAAGATACAAGATCAGAAATGTAACCGGACAATTAATCCTTCAAGGAACCTACTTAGAAAGTATTGATGTGCAAGTCCTCAAATCCGGGATTTACTCTATAGAAGTTGAAAATTCCGGTAGTACTTTTCCGTTGACAAAAAAGTTCATTAAAAAGTGATACTATTCGACGACCCGGTAACTGCTTTTCTGGGCTTTTGATTGCCGGATACTTGCATTCAATTCAAAGCCAATCAGCAGGATTATGGCGTTGTAATAAAGCCAGACAAGCAGGATGATAATTGATCCGATGGAACCATACAGCAGGTTGTATCGGGCAAAGTTTTCAAAGTACAGTTTTATCAACAACCCGCCAACTACAAAGAGTGTCGTCCCGAGTATCGACCCCGGTGAAAAAAAACGATATCTGTTGCTCTCCCGGTCCTTCGGTTGCCCGAAAAAATAAAGTATCGAAATGCTTGTCAGTGTTATAAGAATGATGATCAGCCATTGCAGCAAACGCAGGAAAATGATCGTAACACTGTCGGTGAGGATATTTTGATCGGTAAGAAAGTATATCGTTACTTTTCCAAACGCGAGTAAACTCATGGCAACAATTATCATCAGTGAAAAACTGGTCATCATCAGGAAGGCAGTCAGTTTTTGTTTCCACCATGAGTAGGAGTCTATTTCATGGTAACTTTGTCCGAACCCTTCAATGATCGCGTCGATACCATTGGTGGCAAAGTACATAGCCATGATAAAGACCAATGACAACAAACCTGTTGACGGCCGGCTTACAATTTCAACGATGGTACTTTCAAAAATGACAAATATCTCTTGGGGTATCAATTCGTCCATTACTCCCAGTAGTTCCGCCTGGTAATTTTCATCAGTAACGAAGGGGATAAGAGTGAACAGGAAAAGAATAAACGGTACCAGGGCAAGAAAAAAGTTAAAGGCAATGGCAGCGGCCCGATAGGTAAGAACACCCTTGAACAATCCCTGGAAAAAGAAAGAAAGGACATCATAAAGTGGCATGCCATCGAATCCGGGCAGCACTATGAACCTCAATTTCTGGTGAAACCAGTCATCGAGACGTGACAGAGGAACTCTTATCTGTGGGGGTAGGTTTTCCAATGATCAGTCAGTTAATTTATTATTGCTTTCAGACTCAGGTCCAGGCTTCTGATCTGATGTGTCAGGGCGCCAACGGAAATGAAGTTCACCCCGGTTTCGGCATACTCCCTGATATTCTTGAATGTTATTCCTCCTGAAGCTTCAGTCTCATACTTTTTCCCGATGATTTGCACAGCCATCAGCATATCTTCGGGTGTAAAATTGTCGAGCATGATGCGATCCACTCCGCCGGTTTCCATGACTTCCCGTAACTCCTGGAAGTTTCGCACTTCGATCTCTATTTTCAGGTCCTTGTTGTTTTTCTTCAGGTATTCTATTGTGGCTTTAATAGCTTTACTTATTCCACCGGCAAAATCAACATGGTTGTCTTTTATCATCACCATATCATACAATCCAAACCGGTGGTTGAATCCACCACCGATCCTTACAGCCATTTTCTCAATAGCCCTGTTGGCTGCAGTTGTTTTGCGGGTGTCGAGAAGTTTGGTGTTCAGGCCTTCGAGTTTACGTACAAGCTGGTAGGTGTAAGTAGCAATCCCGCTCATTCGCTGCAGGAAATTAAGCGCTGTGCGTTCTGCCGAAAGTAAGGATTGTACTTTACCCTCCACCTGAAGTACAACGTCTCCTTTCCTGATAACAGCGCCATTATTTTTAAATAGCTGGATTTTTATTTCAGGATCTACTTCTTTGAAAACCCTGGTTGCTACTTCAATCCCTGCCAGAATACCATCTTCTTTGGCAATGAGTTCAACTTTTCCTTTGGCATCTGCCGGAATGGTAGCGAGAGAGGTGTGATCGCCATCACCCAGGTCCTCAAGCAAAGCTAATTTTACGATCTCATCTATAGTCATGGTGATTGGGCTTTATCGATCAAAATTAGAAAATAAATGGCTGCATGAAATCAGTAAACTGAAAATGGAATAAGAAAGGTTTTAGGTAGTAGACCATTTTTATTTCATAATGCGATAAAAAGCAAGGTTGGCATAACTTTATTTGCGTTTTCTGTCTTTAAGGTCATTGGTCATTGGTCACTTGTGTTCAGTCATCCTACGGCACTCTTTTGAAAATTGTATTCATTTGTTCTATAAATATTTCGCACCTCTGGTGCTGGAGAAACTAGCCTCGTAGAGGCGATATATTTATAGAAATTAGAAACTTAGGTCTTGTTTCAAGATTCCCCAATCCAAATTCCCCATTTTCCATTAACCAGTTTCCAGTCCTAAGTCTATCATCTAACAAAAGTTAGTTGTTTGGATATTTCACCTTGTCCTTAAGGAATTTAAGTTCAAGAGTAACTTTCTGTCTGTTACCCGGATTAACTTAAAGGTAAATTCAGATATCGTACCTACGGCACTCTTTCGAAAATTGTATTCATTTGTTCTATAAATATTTCGCACCTCTGGTGCTGGAGAAACTAGCCTCGTAGAGGCGATATATTTATAGAAATTAGAAACATCCAAAAGAAACCCCATCGGGGTGAAACATGTCTTGGCTCCTGGTTCCTTGTCCATATCACATTGTGATTGTCCAAAGGACCGCTTTGCGGAGGGACTAAGGACTTGGCTCATTTTTATTTTAATCTGGTATTATCTGACAGCTTACCAATTTACTGTAAATTTGAGCAAAACTCAAACGATGAACGTTGTAATAACAGGCGCCAGCAAGGGAATCGGTTATGCTCTTGCAAAAAAGTTTGCCGCTTCAGGCCATTCCGTTTATGCATTGGCCCGTAGTGAAAGATTGCTAAATGACTTAAAGAAAGAGGTTGAAAACAAACAAGGTGATGCAAAGATTACGGTGAAGACTTTCGACCTGCAAAACGGAGACATTAAAGGAGAACTGTTTACTGAGCTCAAAACAAAATACCGGCAGGTAGATATTTTGATAAACAACGCCGGTTTATTAATTAACAAGCCTTTTGAAGAATTGACTGACGATGATTTCGATCTGAGTTTTGAGGTAAATGTAAAATCTGTTTTCCGTATGATCAGGGACCTCAATAAATTGTTTGTAAAAAACAGCCACATTGTCAATATAAGCAGCATGGGAGGTTACCAGGGAAGTGCAAAGTTTCCGGGATTATCCCTTTACAGTTCAGCTAAGGGCGCTGTTGCTATCTTGTCTGAGTGCATAGCAGAAGAGTTCAAAGATCGCGGTATCAAGGTGAATGCGCTGGCCATTGGAGCGGTGCAGACAGAAATGCTATCGAAGGCGTTTCCAGGATACCAGGCGCCTTTACAGCCGGAGGAGATGGCGCGGTTTATAATGGATTTCGCACTCACCGGCCACCGGTATTTCAATGGAAAAGTCCTTCCTGTTTCGGTATCCACTCCTTAAATCAAAGATCAAAAGAATTACTTTTGCTCACCGATTGATTTTGTTTTGAAAGAAAAGATTGTAACACATCCGGGAATAATCAGCAGGGTAGAACAGGGAATGGCTGAGGTGACTGTAATCACCAAATCTGCCTGTGCTTCATGTGAAGTAAAAAGTTCCTGTGCTATAGGTGAGACCAAAGCAAAGGTGATCGATGTGGATCTGCGACCCGGAGAAAAATATGAACAAGGTCAGCAGGTAACAGTAGAGATGAAACAATCGATGGGAAGCTGGGCGGTGTTGCTGGGGTATTTTTTTCCATTCCTGGTCGTTTTGTTCGGCCTGATAATCTTTACCTCTTCAGGAATGGACGAGGGACTCTCAGGTTTGTTATCCCTTGGCCTCTTAATTCCTTATTACCTCGTCCTTTACACCCTTCGAGATTTCTTTAAAAGGAGATTCTCTTACCAGATTCATCCCTGACATAAGATCGAGTTTAATTTAGAGCGTTTCTAAAATAGAAATTAAACATCTTGAAACTCAACATGTTTCAAACAAATATTGCTGTTTGCAATTTGTTCAAATATACTAAGTAATACTAAGTCAATAAGTTGTGACGCTTGCCCACATCTAACATCTTTATATTTATCTTTTTAAATATTTTAATTTTGTGAGTTGCTAAAAACAGCAGTTTCGCCGGTTATAAGTTAAAAATCAGTAAGTTGTGGATAACATTATTATTATAGCTGTTGCGGCCCTCGGAGGCCTGGGATTGGTTGCCGCGGTGGTATTGTATTTCATTGCCAGCAAATTCAAGGTTATTGAGGATCCGAAAATCGATGAGGTTGAAGAAGCCTTACCTGCAGCTAACTGTGGTGGTTGCGGTTCTCCTGGCTGCAGGGCCTTTGCAGAAGCCACGGTAGTGTCAGCCAAAGAGAAAAAAAGCCTGGATGGTTTGTTCTGCCCGGTAGGAGGAAATGATGTGATGCAGATAGTGGGCAGTATACTCAATCTGGAGGTTACAACTCAGGCACCGTTGATCGCCGTGATCAGGTGTAACGGATCTCATGCCAACACCCCTGCCAAAGTTAAGTATGAGGGAGCGAGTTCCTGCGCTTTCGCACATGCCCTGTTTGCGGGTGAAGGAGGGTGCCAGTATAGCTGCCTTAGTGAAGGAGACTGTGTTGACGCCTGCGATTTTGATGCCATCCACATGAACCCTGAAACCGGGCTTCCGGTTGTCAACGACAAATGCACCGCCTGTGGCGCCTGTGTGGAAGCATGCCCGAGAGATATCATCGAGCTCAGGAAGAAAGGACCAAAAGACAGGAGAATCTTTGTGTCGTGTATCAACCAGGAAAAGGGTGGGCCGGCAAAAAAGAATTGCGCTGTGGCATGTATCGGTTGTTCAAAATGTGAAAAGGAGTGTAAGTTCGATGCCATTACCATTACGAACTTTCTCGCTTACATTGATTTTGAAAAATGTACACTTTGCCGCAAATGTGTTGAAGTGTGTCCGACCAATGCCATTCATGAGATTAATTTCAAACCACGGAAACCCCGACCTGAAAAAGCGCCTGGCGCCGTACCCCGAAAACCGGTACCAAAGGTTGCTCAGCCTGATAAGCCTGTTACAATGGAAACAGAAACTGAAACTGCTGTAGCGGAAAAAGTTGAGAAAAAGGAAAGTCCGGATAACGGCAAAGCATAAATCTGTAAAATGGGAATATTAAAGACTTTTGCATTAGGTGGGGTTCATCCTGAGGAGAATAAACTTTCTGCCAATGCGGCAATTGAAACCTTGCCTCCCCCTAAACAGGCCATCGTCCCGCTAGGACAAAATCTGGGAGCCCCATCAAAGCCCCTGGTCAAGAAAGGCGACAAGGTAAAGGTGGGGCAGTTAATCGCCGAAGCCGGTGGTTTCATTTCCACCAATATTCATTCACCTGTGTCGGGCACTGTCTTAAAAATCGACAATGTGATCGACGGCACAGGCTTTAAGCGTCCCGGTGTGGTGATCAATGTGGAAGGTGATGAATGGGATGAAGGCATCGATCGTTCGGATGAAATCGTCAGCGATATCAGCCTTAACCCACAGGAGATTGTTGACAGGATTAAACAGGCCGGCCTGGTAGGAATGGGAGGAGCAACTTTTCCCACTTATGTTAAATTAATGCCTCCTCCTGGAAAAACCGCGGAGTACCTTATTATTAATGGCGTAGAATGTGAACCATACCTGACTTCCGACCACCGCCTCATGCTTGAAAAAAGCCAGGAAGTGATTATTGGCACCCGCTTGCTGATGAAAGCGCTGAAAGTGGAGAAGGCTATCATTGGTATCGAGAACAACAAGCAGGATGCCATCAACCACCTCAGTCAACTGACAAAGTCCATTGATGGAATAACTGTCATGGCCTTAAAAGTAAAGTATCCACAGGGGGGTGAAAAACAACTGATAAAAGCTGCTGTCAACCGGGAGGTTCCTTCAGGAAAGTTACCTATTGAAGTAGGGTGCGTAGTTCAGAACGTGGGAACAGCTTTTTCCGTTTATGAGGCAGTACAGAAAAATAAACCACTATTTGAGCGGGTGGTTTCGGTTACCGGTAAGGATATCAAAAAACCTTCAAATTTCATGGCAAGGGTAGGTACACCTATCCAGCAACTGCTTGATGCTGCTGAAGGGGTTCCGGAAAATACCGGTAAAATTATCGGTGGCGGTCCAATGATGGGGAAAGCTATTACTTCACCGGAGGTGCCGGTGGTTAAAGGCACGTCTGGTATCCTCCTGATGAAAAAAGAGGAATCTTCAAGAAAGACAACGGGCCCGTGCATAAGATGTTCCAGATGTTCAACAGTTTGTCCCATGGGACTGGAACCTTATCTGCTTACCAAGGCTTCAAAACTTGGCAAATATGACATTGCTGAGAAGGAAATGATCATGGATTGTATTGAATGTGGTTCATGTCAGTTTACCTGCCCTGCTAGTATTCCTCTGCTTGATTTCCTGAGATTGGGTAAAGGTAAAGTAGGGCACATCATGAGAAACAGAAACAAGAAATAATATAGGATATGACAATGTTTACGGTATCGGGATCTCCGCATGTTCACGGGAACGAATCAACCGGCAAGATCATGTATGGTGTTGTGTTTGCAATGGTTCCCGCCGCGCTGGTTTCTGTTTACTATTTCGGATTAGACTCGATTCGGGTAATGTTGCTGTCAATTGTGGCATGCATGTTTTTCGAATGGCTCATACAGAAATACCTTATTAAAGGTCCAATTACCCTTAATGACGGCTCTGCGCTGGTGACAGGAATTTTGCTGGCTTTTAACGTGCCCACCAACCTGCCGGGTTGGATAATCATCATTGGTGCCCTTGTTGCCATTGGTATGGCCAAGATGTCCTTTGGCGGTCTTGGAAAGAATATCTTTAATCCGGCCCTTGTTGCCAGGGTATTTCTTCTGATCTCTTTTCCGGTGCAGATGACCTCATGGCCAAAGCCTGTACCTATCACGGAAGGATTTGCGGATGTAATTACCGGCCCTACACCGCTGGCAATAGTGAAGGAAGGATTGGATGCCGGAAAATCCATGAGTGAGCTGCAGGCTGATCTGCCTGCCTATACGGATTACTTGATTGGTCAGATGGGAGGTTCGCTTGGTGAGGTTTCAGCAATCGCCCTTATCCTTGGCGGACTGTTCATGGTCTGGAAGAAGATCATTACCTGGGAAATACCCACTTCTATTCTTGTAACAGTTTTTGTTTTCTCCGGTATCCTCTGGCTGATTGATCCTGCTTACAACCCTGATCCTTTCTTCCACCTGATTACAGGAGGTATGATGCTGGGAGCCATCTTTATGGCCACCGACATGGTGTCTTCACCGATGACACGTGGAGGACAGTTGGTCTATGGCTTTGGAATCGGGTTGCTGACCATGCTTATCCGGGTATGGGGTGCGTATCCCGAAGGGGTGTCTTTTGCTATCCTGTTGATGAACGCAGCAACACCCTTGCTTAATATGGGATTCAAGCCCCGGAGGTTCGGAGCAAAACCAGGAATTGAATTGAACAAGTAACAAATACATCCATCAAAATAATTTAAAGATGGCATCAAAAAGAGAATCGACCTTCCTCAACATGGTTTTGACCCTGTTTATAGTAGCTGCTGTAGCGGCACTGGCGCTTGGTGGGGTCTATACAGTGACAAAAGAACCCATCGCGATAGCAAAGCAGAAAAAGCTGGAAGCAGCCATTAAGGCGGTACTGCCGGATTTTGATACCATCATTACTAAAAAGGTGCCTGAGGCTGTCGGTTCAGACTCGCTGACTTTTTATTATGCGGAGAAAGGCGGAGAACAAATTGGTGTAGCAATTAAAACTTATACAAATAGTGGTTTCAGCGGGAATATTGAAATTATGGTAGGATTGCTAATCGATGGTACAATCAGTAACACTTCTGTGTTATCACATAAAGAAACACCTGGACTGGGCGACAAAATGGATAAAAAGAAGTCAGATTTTCCAGACCAGTTTATGGGGAAAAATCCCAATGAGTTTAGTTTAAAAGTTACAAAGGATGGGGGTCAGGTTGATGCCATCACTGCAGCAACTATAACTTCGAGAGCGTTTTGTGATGCGGTGCAGAGGGCGTATGATGCTTTTGAAGAGGAAAAGAAATAGAAGACAGAAGACCTTAGACAGAAGACCTAAGATGGATTAAGCAAAAAATTAATCAATGATGGAAATTAAACACAATTTTAAAGAGCTGAAGGTTTGGCAAAAGTCCAGGGTGCTTACTAAGGATCTATTTCTTCTGACAAAGAATTATCCGAAGGATGAAAGATATGAATTGGTTAGTCAGATGAGAAGGGCTGCTATTTCTATCCCTTCAAACATTGCCGAGGGATCAGGTAGAAATAGCAACAAAGATTTCCGCAGATTTCTTGATATAGCTCTTTCTTCAGCTTATGAACTGGAAACACAGCTTATTCTTTCTTTTGACCTCAAGCATATCACAGAGGATGAATTGAATGAGTTTTCTAATAGTATTCAGGAAATCCAAAAAATGATATTTGGATTTCGTAGATCATTGTCAAAAACAAGTAAGATATATAGTTTCATTTTAACGTTTTTCTAAGCACCAGTTCTAAGGTCTTAGGTCTAAGGTCTAAGGTCTCAGTTCGTGCCTCTTAGATCTAACAAATAAAATATGGATCAAAAACAAAACTTCACAAAAGGATTTATCAAGGAGAACCCTGTGTTCGTCTTGTTGCTGGGATTGTGCCCTACACTGGGGGTGACAACTTCAGCAATCAATGGCATGGGCATGGGACTGGCCACGTTATTTGTGCTGGTGATGTCGAACCTTGTTGTGGCATTGATTAAGGATTATATTCCCGATAAGGTTAGGATACCTGCTTTTATTGTCATCATCGCTTCATTCGTAACCATTGTGGAACTTACGATGCAGGCTTACACACCAGCACTGTTTGAAGCGCTTGGATTATTCATTCCGCTGATCGTTGTGAACTGTCTTGTCCTGGGCCGTGCCGAAGCATTTGCCTCCAAACAAAGCCTTGCATCATCCCTCATCGACGGTGTGGGAATGGGACTGGGATTTACCTTCGCCCTCACCCTGCTTGGCGCTGTAAGGGAAATCCTTGGCAGTGGAGCCTTCTTTGGAATGAAACTGCTGGAAGGTGACCTGATGCTCGTATTCGTTCTTGCCCCCGGTGCATTTATCGCCCTGGGCTACCTGATCGCCTTATCAAATAAATTAAACAAAGCCTAAAAATCCGAGACCATGGAATATTTTGCAATAATCATCGGTGCCATTTTTGTCAGCAATATTGTTCTGGCGCAGTTTTTAGGAATTTGCCCGTTTGTAGGTGTCTCCGGT
This sequence comes from Chlorobiota bacterium, assembly GCA_030618545.1. Classification (GTDB taxonomy): domain Bacteria; phylum Bacteroidota; class Bacteroidia; order Bacteroidales; family F082; genus JAADID01. The sequence goes on along the minus strand of JAUXDH010000035.1, from coordinate 7,456 downwards.
AAATTATCGACCTCTGTTGGTATGGGTGGCGCTGTGCTTTTCGTTATGACACTGGCCACCATCACAACGTGGGTTTTACAATACTATGTCCTGAATCCATTCGGATTGGGCTTTATGCAGACCATTGTTTTTATCCTTGTTATCGCCGCACTGGTTCAGATGGTTGAGATCATCCTGAAGAAAGTAAGTCCGCCCCTTTACCAGGCGCTTGGCGTTTTCCTGCCGCTGATCACCACCAACTGTGCCGTTCTTGGTGTGGCCATTCTGACTATTCAGAAGGAATTCAACCTGATGGAAGGTGTCGTTTTTTCCATCGCCAATGCGATTGGGTTTACACTTGCTATCGTATTATTCTCAAGCATCCGCGAGCACCTCGACCTGATGGAAGTGCCTAAAGGGATGCGTGGAGTACCCATTGCTCTTGTTGTTGCCGGTATCCTGGCGCTTGCATTTATGGGATTTACCGGGCTTGTTTAAGAAATCACAAAACGCTGATTTGTTAAGTTGTGTTTTGTGCTCTTTTTGCTGACCTTGAAATACCTTTTTCTATATTTGCCTTAAACAAGCTAAATTGAATAACAAACCTATCATCAACTTCTCCGGAATAAATGTTTACCAGGACAAAAAGCTGATCCTGTCGAACGTCGATTTTACTGTCAGCAATGGCGAATTTGTCTACCTGATAGGTAAAACCGGGAGCGGTAAGTCAAGCCTGCTGCAGATAATCTATGCTGACCTTCCGGTTACAGACGGAACTGCAGAAGTTTGTGGGTACAACCTCAAAACGATAAAGCAAAAGCAAATCCCATACCTGAGAAGGAAACTGGGTATCGTCTTCCAGGATTTTCAATTGCTTGATGACAGGAATGTGGAAGAGAACCTGGCCTTTGTGCTAAAAGCTACCGGTTGGAAAGACAAGGATAAAATCCACAACCGGATACTGGCCGTTCTCGAAGCTGTTGAACTGATCGCCCTTTTGAAAAAGATGCCGCACCAACTGTCGGGGGGAGAACAGCAAAGAGTGGCCATCGCTCGTGCCCTCTTAAATCAACCGGATGTTATTCTTGCCGACGAGCCTACCGGTAACCTGGACCCTGAAACTTCCAATGGAATTATGAAATTACTACTGAGGATTAGTGAATCCGGTAAGGCTGTGGTAATGGCTACACACAACTACAACATCATACATAAGTTTCCGGGAATAATTATAAAATGTAATGAGGGTAAGGTAAACAGCTCATCCAACAAGCTCGATTAGGCGATTAACGTTGTTGCCATTATTGTAAATCGTACCCAATTTATTCTTGCGATCACGGATATTATCTATTGCAAAATCCTGTTCAAATAACGATTTGATCTTACGCTTTAAAGTATTCTGGTTATTGGCAATTATGCAAAGATCGTCCAGTTCGCTACCGCTGAGCATTTTATCATTCACAAGGCAAAAGCGCCCATTATAAAGGGTATTCAATAGTTTAAGTTTTAATCCCGTACGCTGGGCCGTTACCGATACATTGATGTGCGCGTTTTCAATAAGATTGTTCAATGTATCATCATCAGGATTCGAAATGAGCTCAACATTTTCCATTCCATTAAGTAGACTTACAAGTTGTTTTGGAGGTTTAAGTCCTGCAATCTTCAATGGTATATTGAGGTCGTTGAAAACATTGTTCAGCAGGAATCTGGCAGCATTCCAGTTTTCCCCTACCGATAAGTTGCCGTGGTACAATACATAATCTCCTCTGCCGGTCTTGCAGTTAACCTCTTTAAAAGGATGAAAAGCAGGGATGAAATCTACATTCTTGTGATTTTCTGAAAAATAGTTTTCATCGTTTTTGGATATGGCCAGCAGCAAATCCGCTTTGCTCAGAATAGCCTCATAACGCTTGAGTTTTACAGCTTCATTATAGAAATAGTATTTCTTGAAAATGTCATTCTCAACCTTTGCAAGGTTCTGGTAATATTCATGTTCGATGTTGTGGGTCCTGACCAGGCGTTTTCTGTCCTTCAGTTTTGTTTCTTCAAGTAAACCTGTGGTGTGTAAGCCTTCCATCAGGATGGGATAATCATTCTTCAACAGGTTGCTGACAAGCTCATCCGAGCTCCTTGTACTCACAATGTACGGGCTGCTTTTAAAGAGATGTTTCTTGGAAATATCACGACGGTAGTACCTGACGTCATGAAAAAGGTCTTCCAGTACCTTGCTGGGCTTCCTTCCATACTGGAAACAATGAAGGTGTACTTTAACGCCTTTTTCAGCAAGCGCCTTAGCTTTATAAAATACATCTATGACTCCACCGTAGTTTGCCGGGTAAGGAACATCAAAAGAAATAATATGTACATGGAGATCAGACATAATTGGCATAGACTTCTTTAAGCTGCCGTTCTTCATTTTCCCAGTTTACCTGGGTGGCGGCAAAATTAAGATTTTTTCTCCACTTGGCTAAGATATCGTGGTCAGCAATGATTTGATTAACCTTCTCCGCTATTTTCTCAGGTTGGTGTGATTCGATAAAATCACCAATATCGTATTCTTCAATGATGCTTTTCACCTCGGGCAAAGGAGTAGCAAGTATTGGTGTGCCGGCCTGGATATAATCGAACAGTTTGTTCGGGAGGCTGTAGCGATAGTTGATATTTGTGTCTTTATCGAGGGTCAAACCTAGATCCGCTATATATGTTAGATAAAATAAGTCATGGTAAGGTTGCCTGGGTTTAAACAAAACCTTTTCTTCCAGCTTCAGTTTATTTACTATCTGCCGGAGTATTTTGATTACGTCTCCTCCACCAACAATCAGCAATATGGCATCAGGAATGTACTGCATGGCTGTAACCATCTCCTCCGCACCTCTCTGTATATTGATTCCGGAACCTTGTAGTATCAACAGGAATTTGTTAACCGGAAATCCCAGGGAAGCCTTATCAGGCATATTTTGTTCGATCTCTCTTCGAGGTGAAACATTCCTTACCACAACCGGCCGGATGCCGTATTCATCTTCATAAAGGTTCGCTATCGATTCATTGACCGTAATCACCTGTTTTAGTTTGGGAAAAATCCAGCGTTCAATGCATTTCCATATTCGCTGTACCCCCTTCCGGTCAACCAGTTCGGGCACTTCGGTGAAATACTCATGGCTGTCGTATACCAGTGGAATTCTTTTAGCTTTTGAAATAAGATAATTGGGAAGGAGCGTATCCAGGTCATTTGAAACCAGTAAATCGGCTTTGCGAAACAGCAGGAAAAAGAATAGCCTCAGGTTAAAAGAGGCATAAAATAAAGGGCCTTTTTCAAACAGGAGTTTCATCCTGATCGTCTTGTATGGCCTGCCATCCATTGGCAAACTCGTCCTGAGTTTTCTTCCGATAAGCAAGACCCCGAAACCCATATCAGTCAGGGTCTGGCAACTTTTCTTTACGCGCTGATCAGTTACCAGGTCGTTGATGACCGATACAATTACTTTTTTACCCAAGGCGAAACTATGGTGTTATTGTTCTCTGGTAATTGGCTATTTGAATAACATGGAATGGCTCCTTTTATTGTATCAATTGGCTAACTTTGGGGCAAAATGGAATTCCGGGAAAATATCAGTCTGAAACCTTACAATACGTTTGGGGTGGAGGCAAGCGCAGAATACTTTGGTGTGATCAGGCAATCGGGTGAGTTGTCCGGTTTATTATCATGGAGATCCCCGGAAAAGCCCATGCTGATTCTTGGGGAGGGCAGCAACATACTATTCGTTGGCGACTTTCCCGGCATCGTTCTGCACAACGCGTTGAAAGGGATCGATCTGATTGAGGAAAATGCTGATGATTGTCTATTGAAAGTGTCCGCCGGTGAAAACTGGTCAGATTTTGTTGACTACACTGTTGAGTTGGGCTGGGGAGGGATTGAAAACCTGAGCCTGATCCCTGGTACAGTTGGCGCTGCTCCCATCCAGAATATTGGGGCCTATGGTGCAGAACTTGGTGAAGTGCTGGTAAATGTTGAAGCATGCAATTTACTGACAGGTGAGATAAAGGTTTTCTCCAATGAAGAATGCTATTTTGGCTACAGAACAAGTATTTTTAAAACTACCTGTAAAGGACAATTCCTGGTAACTTCAATAACCCTTCAGCTTTCAAAAAATCCCAAACTAAACTTAAGATACGCGCCTCTGAAAAAAGCGTTTGAAGATCGAAAGATTCAGGATGTTGATGTCAGAGAAGTAAGCAATGCCGTAAAAGAGATCCGTCGTTCGAAGCTGCCCGACCCGGAGAAGATTGGTAATGCCGGAAGCTTTTTCAAGAATCCTGTTGTTAAGCAATTACTTGCTGAAGCATTGCAGAAGGAATTCCCTGATATACCTGTTTATCCGGCTGAGGCTGGAAGGGTGAAAGTTGCGGCAGGCTGGCTGATAGAACAAAGCGGATGGAAAGGCAGGCGTTTTGGTGATGCAGGTGTCCATGAAAAACAGGCCCTGGTACTTGTCAATTATGGGGATGCAACCGGAGCAGAGATTTACGCGCTTTCAGAAAGCATCCGAAAAGATGTGGAAAGCAAGTTTGGGATTAGCATGGAAAGGGAAGTCACCGTAGTCAGAAAGAAAAGTTGAAACTATATGATTTAATAGGCCGCGGATGCGCGAATAATCGCCTGCTATTAGCGAATCCGCGGCAAATCATAAAACATCCTAGTTTTTTGCTGACGAAGTATGGTCATGAACTATCCGCCATCCCGCCTCACTTTTCCTGAACAGCAAGGTGAACAATCCCCAGGGATGATCCGACTCCCTTTCCAGTTCCCATTTGCCAAACACAAGCGCGGCATCATCCGAAATGATTTTAATGTCAATTTCGGAGAAGATGAGTTTTCCCATGGTGGCTTTATCAGGATATCCTTTTTTGTAGCGATTCAACGTAGTTTCCCAGCCATACGAAACCTTCCCGCCAGAGGCAAACCGCAGTGAATCCGACCTGTAATAACCGGCCATATAGGATTCCACCTCGCCGTCATTCCATGCACCGGCCTGTTCTGCAAGTACATCTTTAATGGCCTGTATCTCATTTTTCTGATTTGCAGACTGACAGGAGATAAAAAATAAGAAAGTGATAATTAATGCGTATTTCATTGCTTTGGGTTTAAAATCTTAACGACAAACAACTGAGTCCACCATCCAGTTTCCGGAATTCAGAAACATCCACTTCAAGGATCTTATAACCGGCTGCCCGTATTAATTTACTTGTTTTGGGATAACCGGCAGGTATCATAACAAAGTCATTAACCCTGATACAATTAGCAGCATAGCTCTCCTCTTCAGGGATTTCGATTAGGTTGAAATTTTTAAATACATCTTTTTGAAGGAATTCACCGCATGCCAGCAAATTATTCTCGCCAAGATAAGCCACACCGGTTTTCAAATGCAATACCTCTTTTAGTTCAACAATGGACGAAGTGAATCCATACTTACCCAGTATGCCGGCCACTTCTATTGCACCCTTCATGTTTGTGCGTTCAGAAATGCCAATAAAAAAGAGGTCATCTACCATCATGATATCACCTGCCTCAACAGTTGCAGGTTCGCGAATAAATTCAATGTCTGTAAAGAATTGCCTCAGTACCGGTGTTATCGATTCCGTCTCCCCTTTCCTCGATCCGGCCCCCGGATTGGTAATGACGGTGCACTTTGATGTGCAAAGGGCCACATCTTCCACAAAGCATGAATCAGGATATTTTTCGTCTGCCTCCAGAATGGTCACCTCAAGGCCACAGTCTCTTAATGCTTTGATGTATTTTTCGTGCTGAAATAACGCCTTGGTGTAATCAGGCTCTCCCAATGATGCAGTTGTCAGGCCATTGACCAAACTCATACCCGGTATGCGAACTATTGCTTTTGTGAACTTTCTGTGTTTCATTTCTTTGGTAAATTCATCCAATCCTGTAATGGTTTTATAGACGGTTTCCTTCCGTAAAAATAGTCGTCGAGTTTCAAAGCGGCCATCCTGAATAGTGATGAGTTGCCGAGGCCCTTGCGAACCATGTTATGCATCAGGTTGTCAGGATGGGAATAGGGGCAAACACTCATGCACCTGCCACAATCTGTGCCCAATTCACACCAGAGTGTAAAACAGGCTTCCTGCTTTATCTGCCATCGTTTTACTCCGTCTATTTCCTCTCTGTCGTTGAAAGAGATAGCCTTGCCCGGACAGGCATCGGCACACTTTTTACAGAGGGTGCAAAAGTCAATCACAGAATGATCATGAACAGGATTGTCCGGAATCAATGGCAGATTGGTGGTAACGACAGATATCCTCACTCTCGGGCCGAGCCTGGGTGTCATGAGCAATCCCATTCGTCCGATTTCACCTAAACCTGCGTCTCGCGCAACCAGAGGACAAACCACCTCATAATTGCCGTCGATGTGTGCCCGGGCCTCGTATCCAATACCTCTGATAAATGCCGCTGCCTGTAAAGCAATGATTCCGGACTCCAGGTATTGCTGTCCCGATTCCATAACTATGGTGGAAGTGGGCGCCGAATCTACCATTTCTTTGTCCATTTCTACTGTAAAGGCAATGGCAAACTGATGCTCATTCACAACCTTTTTTCCATAGCGTTCGGCTCTGCCGCCAAAAGAATAAAGATGATAGCCCTTCAATTTGGTAATGCCGCAATCTACCGCACCGAGTTTTTTTGACCAAATTTTTATGTAGTCGGAAACCGATGCCGGATCAACCTCAATTGTTTTCCCGGAAACCGGGCCATCCACTTTGTGTTTTAATGCTTCGATAGTTTCGAAGCTGGCATCAGCAGCAGCAAAATTCAATGGATGATATTGAGATACTGCCGGTTGAAGTAATCCTGCTTTTTTACGAAATATATCATCCTTCTTCTTCTTTTCTGGTTTTCTGTTGTAGTACTCCTCAAATTGTTTGCTGCCCGGTTTGAGTTCATTTCTTGAAAACATGGTATCCCTTTCGTCAATCTTTGACATGGGAACTTGCTGGCGATAAGTTTTGTTTCGCCCAAGGGGGATCAAAAAAATAATAAGAGGAATGAAAGTTAAAATGAGTAAAGTAAGACCGGCTTCAAATCGAAAGTCAAAACTGATCAATCCCAAAAGTAAATAGGGCAGAGGCAGCAATACCGAAAGCCAAAAAAATCTGTTGGCTGCTCTTCTTTCCTGTTCTTTAAGCGAAACCATTCCGGCCCAGATAAGTAACAAAAAGATGACCGCGGCCACAGCAATCAGGATCGAAGAGAGTAGATGCGCCATGCAAAGTGGTTTGCTACAAATGTCGGAAGAAATGAGAAACAAAAATCCAGTTTTGAGCAAGTAATTATAATGTGACCATTACTCTGCGATCGTAGCGTTTCTTCATGGCGTTCATTGCGGTTAAATAAATTCTTAACCGCAAGGGTCGCTAAGGCTACGCATGGGTCGCAAGGTGATTGTTTAGCAATTCCCTCTCCGTGCAC
>JAUXDH010000206.1 GCA_030618545.1 Chlorobiota bacterium | reverse complement strand
TCATCAGGTCAGAACCAATGTCAGCAATCTTTGTAAAAATACCTCCGGCAATCCTGAGGGCAGATGCCCCAAGTGATTCGCCAATTGCAAAACCAATAAAACTGGCACCTGCGTATTCTCCCGGAACAAACAACAGGATGATCAACATCATCATCAGCTCGAGGGAAATCAGTACAACACCAATACTCATTCCGGCATTCAGTGGGATGTTAAGTAATTTGATGGGCTTCCTTTCTAAGGATGCAAAAGCCATTCTTGAGTTGGCCAGGGTATTCATTCTGATGCCAAACCAGGCAACGGCATACGATCCAAGTATTCCGACCACAGTCCAGCCAAGGATCATTAAAACACCACCAATCCCAAAGGCATTTTCCATATGAGACTCTCCGGTTACCGGATCCACAACCTCATGTTGAGATAGGAATCCAAAATAGAAGGCAACAGCAGATCCAATGAACAGGAATAAAATAGCAAGAAATTTACCTTGCTGGATCAGGTAAATTTTCGCGGTTTCGAAAATAACCTGGGCTACATCGAGCATCGACTTGTGCGCCCTTATTTTTTTTACTTGTACGAACTGGTACAAACCAAACATAAACCCGGCAAATGTGATAAGGAATCCCCAGTAAAGAATGGTCTCACCTTTGATACCATCAGGAATTACAAGGTCAGCTTCACTTGCAAATGCCAGAACAGGCGCAGCGAGTAAAGCCAGAATTGACAGAACTTTTTTCATAACAACACTTTAATTTATAAACACTTAAATTATTCGAAATTTCAAGGAAGGCGCTAAAATAGAAAAATAGCAGAAAAATGTTAACAGAATGTGAAAATTGTTTTTCAGCATTTTTTTCATCACCGGAAGAATAAAGTATTGATTTGGAGCTATAATGGTAGGTAGACGCCCTTTTTAGTTAGAATACAATTTGTTAATTTAGAAACATTTTATGTTAGTAAATCCATAAAAACAAATCAGTATTTCAATTTGATGTCCTTAAAAGTTTTCTATTTTTATCGTTTGTTATTGCCGAAAACTGGATGAAGAAGATTCGACTTGAAATTGTGGGGATGTCATACAGCCAATCACAGAGTGGGGCATACGCCCTTATCCTGGGAGTAAGTGGGGAGAAGAAAAGGCTTCCTATTATTATCGGGGGATTTGAGGCACAGGCTATTGCGATTGAGCTCGAAAAAATGAAGCCCACAAGGCCACTTACCCATGACCTGTTCAGAAACTTTGCCGGTCATTTTGATATCCGGATCAAAGAGGTTGTGATCAATAAGTTTGAGGAGGGAATCTTTTTCTCCAAACTTGTATGTGAACACCAGGGTGAAGTAAGTGAAATCGACAGCAGAACGTCAGATGCCGTTGCGCTTGCCATCAGGTTCAATTGCCCGATCTTCGCATATCAGGAAATCATCGATGAAGCAGGTATTGTGATGGATGATGAGACAGAGATTGAATCCGAAGGAGAGGAAGAGTTAGTTAAAACGGAGGGCTCATCAACCCAATTTGAGGATTACCTTCTTGAAGAACTGGAAGATATGTTGAAAAAGGCAATAAACGCTGAAAACTATGAAGAGGCCTCTCGCCTGCGCGATGAGATCGACAAGCGGAATAGTAAAACGAAAGATTGAAAAGTGGGAAGAATTAAAATGAAACGAAACTATATCCTGATCCTGCTTTTTATCGCAGGATTTTTTTCATTGGCAATTATTGGTTTCGGATCGAAGGATGCCTTATCCCAATCCAATAAAGAAACATTAGCAACTTCCGAAACAGTTGTAGCACAGACAGGAAAAGACCTCATTGATGAACAGGATCAGACGAACGAGGGGAAGAAAAATATCCTGGAAATGAAGCGCAGCAGTGGTTTTCGTCCGCTTACCATTCTTCGGGGATTGCTGGGAATATTTGTACTGGTATTGATTTCTTTTGTGTTCAGCACCAACCGTCGTGCAATAAACTGGGGAGTGGTTGGAAAAGGAATTCTTTTTCAGGTTCTGCTGGCAATAGGTGTGTTGTACGTGCCTTTTATCGCAGCCATTTTTGACTTTGTTGGCAGAGTATTCGTACTTATTCTTGATTTCACTCAGGCGGGAACTTTGTTTCTCTTCAAGTCATTCGCGACGAATGCGATTGAAATAGCCCTGCAAAACTTTGCCATTCAAATCCTTCCCACGATTATTTTCTTCTCCGCGTTGACGAGCCTATTGTTTTACCTGAATATTATTCAGTATATCGTCTTTGCACTTGCCTGGTTAATGACCAAGTTTATGCGTTTGTCAGGCGCCGAGAGTTTATCAGTTGCAGGTAATATCTTCCTGGGCCAAACCGAATCTCCTTTAATGATCAAGGCATACCTTTCGAAGATGAACCGGTCGGAAATACTATTGGTGATGACTGGGGGTATGGCTACTCTGGCAGGCGGTGTACTGGCTGTTTATATCAGTTTTCTCGGGGGGGATGACCCTGTTCAAAGAATAATGTTTGCCAAACACTTGCTAACAGCATCAGTGATGGCAGCACCGGGGGCGGTGGTCATTTCAAAAATCCTGGTTCCACAAACCGAATCCATTGACAGAGATGTCATCATACCACGTGAGGAGGTAGGTAAAAACGTACTTGATGCCATTTCAAATGGCACAACGCAAGGATTAAAACTGGCGGTTAATGTTGCCGCCATGTTGTTGGTTTTCATTGCTTTTATTGCCATGTTCAATTTCATCGCGGTCAAATTTGGTAACCTGATCGGAGTGAATGAGTGGATAGCAGATGTCTCGGAAGGACGGTTTAATGAATTGTCGCTGCAGTTTGTGCTCGGCTATGTTTTCGCTCCTTTAATGTGGCTTATCGGAGTGAGCACTCCCGACATTACACTGGTTGGCAGGTTATTGGGAGAGAAAGTCATAATGACGGAATTTATTGGTTACATCAGCCTTTCCGAAATGAAAGATGCAGGAGTATTCACTGATCCCAAATCTATCATCATGTCGACTTACATGCTATGTGGTTTTGCTAATTTTGCCTCCATCGGAATTCAGATTGGTGGAATAGGTTCACTGGCCCCAAATCAACGGGTGCAGTTGTCCCGTTTTGGTATGATCGCCCTGTTAGGTGGAACCCTTGCATCACTGATGTCGGCCACTATTATTGGCGCATTAATAGGATAATCTTAATGCTCCAATCAATCAGCAACAAAGTCTGAGATTAATGAACAGTAATTGAATTGTACGATGAGACAATATCTTGATCTTCTGCAAAATGTACTTGATAAAGGTGTTAAAAAGACTGACCGGACCGGCACCGGAACTTACTCTGTGTTCGGACCTCAATTGCGTTTTGACCTGCAAAAAGGTTTTCCCCTGTTAACGACTAAAAAGCTGCACCTGAAATCAATTATTTATGAATTACTCTGGTTCCTCAAAGGAGATACCAACATCGACTATCTTAACCAAAACGGGGTTCGGATCTGGAATGAATGGGCTGATGAAAATGGTAAGCTGGGACCGATTTATGGTGCACAATGGAGAAACTGGAATGGCGATGGAATTGACCAGATTTCCAATGTAATCGATCAGATAAAGAACAATCCTGATAGCAGGAGAATGCTTGTTGCTGCCTGGAATCCCAGCGTTCTTCCCCTTCCGGGTTTGTCTTTTGCCGAAAATGTAGCGGAAGGACGTGCAGCCTTGCCTCCCTGCCATGCCTGGTTCCAGTTTTATGTCGCGGAAAGTAAATTATCACTTCAGATGTACCAGCGCAGTGCCGATATTTTTCTTGGCGTGCCATTTAACATTGCTTCTTATGCCCTGTTCAATATGATGATTGCACAGGTTACCGGGATGCAGCCCGGTGAGTTCGTGCTCACTTTTGGCGATGCCCATATCTACCTGAATCATATTGAGCAGGTAAATCTTCAACTAAGCAGGGAAACAAGGCCTTTGCCAAAAATGACGTTAAATGAAAAAGTAACCGGCATCTTTGATTTTGAGTACAATGATTTTACTTTATCAGACTATGATCCGCATCCGCATATTAAAGGGAAGATTTCTGTGTAATTGGTCATTGGTCATTAGTCATTGGTCATTAGTCATTGGTCATTAGTCATTGGTCATTAGTCATTGGTCATTAGTCATTGGTCATTATGTCATT
>JAUXDH010000009.1 GCA_030618545.1 Chlorobiota bacterium | reverse complement strand
GCTTCCATCATGTTGTCAACATAAACAAAATTGAGGCCTTTGATAAAGTCTTTATTGATCTCACCAATGTCTTTCTGGTTTTCTTTGGAAATAAGGATATCCTTGATCCTGGCTCTTTTGGCAGCGAGGATCTTTTCCTTGATACCGCCAACGGGAGTGATCTTCCCCCGAAGCGTAATCTCACCAGTCATGGCCATCTTACTTCTGACTTTCCGTTGCGTGAATGCCGAAGCCAGGGCAGTCAGCATGGTAATTCCGGCAGAGGGACCGTCTTTGGGTGTAGCCCCTTCAGGAACGTGAACATGCACATTCCATTTTTCAAAAACATCGGGGTCTAAACCTAGCAGGTTGGAATGTGCTTTCAGGTATTCATAAGCAATGCTGGCTGACTCTTTCATCACATCGCCCAGGTTGCCAGTCAATTTTAGATTGCCTTTTCCTTTGCTAAGGCTAACCTCGATGAAGAGTATCTCACCACCAACAGCAGTCCAGGCCAACCCTGTTACCACACCGGCTACATCATTGCTGATGTCTTTGTCTTTCTGGTATCGTGGCACTCCCAGGATATCATCCATGTCAGTCACATCGATTCTACTGTTGTACTCTTCTTCCATAGCAATATACCGCGCCCTGTTCCTGATCACTTTGGCAATCCTTTTCTCAAGGGTTCTCACTCCCGCTTCACGGGTATAATCATCGATAATCTTTTCCAGTACCTTTTTGCTAAACCTTACCTGGCTTTTCTTCACACCGTGTTCACCAAGTTGCTTGGGAATAAGATGCCTCTTTGCTATCTCTATCTTTTCCTCAAGCAGGTAGCCGCTCAGGTCGATCACTTCCATGCGATCGCGCAGAGCAGGATGGACAGAGGAGAGGGTATTGGCCGTGGCGATGAACATGATCTTTGACAGATCATATTCAATCTCGAGGTAATTATCGTAAAAGGAATTGTTCTGTTCCGGATCCAGGATCTCCAGCAATGCAGCCTGGGGATCGCCGGTAAAAGTGCTACCGCTTACCTTATCTACTTCATCGAGCATAAAGACAGGGTTGGACGAGTTGATTTTTTTAAGACTCTGGATGATCCTTCCCGGCATGGCTCCAATGTAAGTTTTACGATGGCCACGCAGTTCTGCCTCATCGCGAACACCACCCAGAGACATCCTGATATACTTGCGTCCCAAAGCCCTGGCGATTGATTTTCCAAGCGATGTTTTGCCCACTCCCGGAGGGCCAACAAAGCAAAGGATAGGCGCCTTCATGTCATTCTTTAGCTTCAGCACCGCCAGGTATTCAATGATGCGGTCTTTTATTTTATCGAGGCCGTAATGGTCGTCATCCAGAACTTTTTTGGCATGACTCAGGTCAAGGTTATCCTTTGTAAAATCCTCCCACGGCAGTTCAACCAATAGTTCCAGGTAATTCATTTGTATGGAATACTCAGCAGCAGAAGGATTCATGCGCCGAAGTTTCGCCATTTCATTTCCGAAAGTTTCAGCTACTTCTTTTGTCCATTTTTTCGCCGCAGCTTTCTCATGAAGTTCCTTTATTTCCTGGTCATGGGGGCCACCGCCCAATTCTTCCTGTATAGTTTTTAATTGTTGGTTAAGCAGAAAGTCGCGTTGCTGCTTATCCATGTCCACTTTTACCTTTTGCTGTATGTCTTGTTTCAGATCCAGCATCTGAAGGTCTTTTGTCAGAAGTTCAAGAACCTTCTTGCCCTTGATCTCCATATTCGTCATCTCCAGCAGTTGCTGTTTCATGTCATTGCCCACCTTCAGGTTGGAAGAAATAAAGTTGACCAGGAAAACCGGGCTTTCAATATTATTGATGGCGAAGGCCGCTTCTTTGGGAATGGCCGGTGATTTATTTATGATCTGGATATTGAGATCTTTAACCGAAGAGATCAGCGCATCGAACATCTTGTTTTCCGGGAAGACATTTTCCTGGTCAAATCCTTTGACCTTGGCTTTAAAATAAGGCTCTTCCTGAGACATGTCAACCACCTCGAAGCGTTTTTTACCCTGGATAATGGCAGTGGTGTTGCCATCCGGCATCTGAAGTATCTTAATCAGCCTGGCAACAGTTCCGATTCTATGGAGATCTATTTCCTTTGGATCTTCTACTTCGGCGTCCTTCTGGGCAACCACACCAATTACACGATCACCTTTGTACGAGTCTTTAATCAGGGTAATCGACTTGTCGCGACCAACAGTAATGGGTATAACTACACCGGGAAAAAGAACGGTGTTGCGTAATGGAAGTATTGGAAGCTCATCAGGAACTTCCTCAGCATACATCAATTCCTCATCTTCCGATGACAGCAAAGGGAAAAATTCCGTTTCCGCGTCCATTATATCCGTCAATGCAAACATATCTTCCATATCTACTCCGCTTTAGACGACAAATTGTCAGTGAGCGCTTTACGCTGCAAACACAACAATTATCTATTTATTTGGTTAGAAAGTGATTAAGCTGAAACAGCGTCTTACTAACCTGATTTTTAAAATTAAACACCGATTGTTTCAAAACATGTGCCAATCGAATTCAGCCGTCAAATAGTTTTGGGATGCTTTTATTTACCTCCGCTCACCATCAGAAAGCTTCAGGACTTCTGTGAATATATCTTCTTCAACACTGTCAAATTCAATTCCCCTGCGATCCATCACAGTTTTAGCAACTTCACATGCTTTTTTCAGGTTATATTCTTTTAGTCCCGCAGGACTGCCCCAACTGAAAGATGGGATGAAGTTGCGCTGAAAACCTGCGCCATACAAATTGCATGACACACCCACCACAGTACCCGTATTGAACATAGTGTTGATACCTGTCTTAGAGTGATCACCCATGATCATTCCACAGAATTGCAAACCGGTTTTCACATATCGCTTTTCCGGGTAAGACCAAAGCTTCACAATATCGTAGGTATTTTTCAGGTTAGAATTATTGGTGTCGGCGCCAATATTGCACCATTCACCAAGTACCGCGTTACCCAGGTAACCGTCATGTCCTTTGTTAGTGTAACCGAATATCACTGAATTCTGCACCTCCCCTCCTACCTTGGAGTGTGGCCCAACAGTGGTATCGCTGTATATCTTTGCATCCATTTTTACAACTGACTCTTTGCCCAGGGCAAATGGACCGCGTATCTTGGCGCCTTCCATTACGATGGCATCCTTGCCAATATAAATTGGCCCATTATTGGTGTTGAGATAGGCGTACTCCACTTCCGCGCCATCTTCAAGGAATATAAATTCCCGATCACCCAGAACATTGTTTGTATGGCTTAGCGGCGCTGATTCCCTGTTGTTCGTCAGCAACCTGAAATCATCCCTGATGGACTGCCCATTCATTGAAAAGATATCCCAGGTATTCTTCACTTTCACGATATCATCCTCAAGGATGATTCCTTCGGAAGCATTAATTATTTCAGCATAATTCAACTCATCTTTCCCGATTCTCATGGCAACCACAAAGTCCTCCTTCACTATCACTTCTCCGGGGGTGAGTGACTTGATGCGGTTCACGAGGTTCTTGTCAGGAAGAACGGCTCCATTAATCAATAAATTGTCGTCCTCCACCGTTGAAGAATACTTCACACTCAGATATCCATCAGTCAGGCTGGAGGTTTTAACGCCAAGGTATTTTTCCCATTTTTCCCGAATGGTAAGAATTCCAATCCTGATGTCAGCAACAGGACGGGTAAAAACAAGAGGAAGAAGGTTTGATCGATGGTTGTCGTCAAAAAGGATACAGTTCATTTAATGTAGTTTGTGGATTTAACTATGAAGGCAAATGTACGAATATGTATCTCATTCAAAGTCAAAAAAAAACCCCTGCCGATATGACAGGGGTTGTTGCGTGTATAAATGATGCTACTTGGTTTTCTTATCGAAATGTTTCTTATACCTGCTTTTGAATTTATCAACACGACCGGCTGTATCAACAAGTTTCATTTTTCCGGTGAAGAAGGGGTGAGAAGTATGTGAAATCTCCAGTTTCACCAGCGGATATTCTTTTCCGTCTTCCCATTCAATAGTTTCCTTCGTGTTAACAGTTGAGCGTGTAAGAAAGGCATAATCGTTTGAAATGTCTTTAAAAACAACCAGTCTGTAATTCTTAGGATGAATATCTTTCCTCATTTTATCTTTATTTTCAGGGTTCAATTTCGCGGTGCAAAAGTATTAGGTTTCAGTTAAATATCCAAACGATTCAAAAAAAAATAATTTTTATGAAAAAGCTGATTTAATATTGACTTCCTGAAACAGGTTAATTCAATATTAATCAAGCTTTAATAAAAACCGCATGGTATCCACGTCATCTGCATAGTCCCAGAGTTTGGGTTGCTGGGTACTTCCAAACGGGATGACCTTTTTTAAGCGGCCTTCATTAGAAACAACACATTGTATTTCCATTTCTCTGGCTTCCAGTGTTTTTTCGAGCAGGTGTAAATCACTGTAATACTCATAATTTAAAACACTTACCGGTGAAGCAATTTGTTCATTCTGAACCAGCAGCAAGTTAGCTGAATCGAAATGACCGGTTTTATTAATTAGGTAGATGGCCTTGTTATATTCGTAATTGTTGAAATATTTACTGTTTTCAAGTATTCCATTTCGTTTTTCAATTACACTGAGAAGCTTTTGAAAGTCATATTTCAATGGAACAAAAATCCTGGAAACATTTCTGCATCCCAATCCGAAATAGAGAAATATGTCATCAGCAAGACAGTTTAAATCCTCCTTACTTTCATCTCCGTTAAGAACAGCGACACCATTCCTGTTTTTGCGAATGACATGAGGATACTTTCCAAAATAGTATTCAAAATACCGGGCAGTATTGTCGCTGCCTGTTGCGATGACAGCGTCAAATCCGTTTAGCTTTCCATCTTCGAATGTGATCAATTCCTCAAATTCCGGTTCTATCGCGACAAGAATGTCCGCAATAGCGGGCAGCAATTTATCATCATCCGAAGACAGCCTGGCGATCAGTTTATGGCCGGACATCAAAACCGAGAGAAAGTCATGAAATCCTACAGCAGGAATATTCCCGGCCATGACGACAGCAATTGTTTTTTGTTGTACTTGATGATCAAACATCGACAGATAGGGTGCAAGCCAGGTATCCACATTCTCTTCATGCAAACTTTCACCTATTGCCAGAATCATATGTCTTACCATCTCCCCGGTGAACCAACCATTATAATGGTGGGCTTCAACAATAAGTTTTTCAAGCTGAGCTGCTGGCTTCTGATATGCGCTTTCAGCAGACAAAGCCAGATTTTGATTTGCTGTTTTACGAAGTATACCGCCCGTTTTAACAAATGCCTCTATCCTCTTTTCTAAACTGATCATGCTGCAAAAGTAAACGAAGTCTTTCAGTGGTCAAAAACACATTGCAGGAAGACCGCATTAGCAGTTGTTCTAGAATGAATTTAAATTAAGAAATTAACGTCTCAACAAGGTAAAATTATTACTTTTGTCACGCTTGTAAAAACGTATCAATCAAACAAATGAAAAAACATAATTTCTACGCCGGCCCATCGATTCTGCCGGAATACACTATCGAAAAAACCGCTGAAGCGGTAAGGGAATTTGCCGGTACGGGTCTTTCAGTGATGGAAGTATCACACCGAAGCAAGGAATTTGTCGCTGTGATGGATGAAGCCCAACAGTTGTTTAAAGATTTATTGAATATTCCAGACGGCTATTCTGTAATATTTGTAGGAGGCGGCGCCAGCACACAATTCGCTATGGTGCCCTTCAATCTGTTCAAAAAGAAAGCTGCATACCTGAATACCGGAGCCTGGTCGAAAAAAGCCATCAAGGAAGCGCAAAGTTTTGGTGAGGTAGATGTTGTGGCTTCATCTGAGGATAAGTTATTCAATTACATCCCAAAGAACTACTCCATTCCTGAAGACGCGGATTATTTTCACATTACTACCAACAATACCATTTACGGAACTGAGATCAAATATGATATGGACTCTCCGGTTCCCCTCGTTGCTGATATGTCTTCAGATATATTCAGCCGTCCGGTTGATATTTCGAAATATGCCATTATTTATGGAGGAGCCCAGAAAAATCTTGCACCTGCAGGTGTAACTTTTGCAATTGTGAAAAACGATATTCTTGGTAAAGCTGAAAGGTATATTCCGACAATGTTAAACTACCAAACCCATATTGATAAGGGAAGCATGTTTAACACACCACCGGTACTGTCTGTTTTTGCCGCCGTACAAACACTAAATTGGCTTAAAGACAATGGAGGCATACCAGAGATGCAGAAAACCAACATCCACAAGGCAGGATTACTTTATGACGAGATTGACAGGAACAGTTTATTCAGGTCTACTGTGGAAAGTGATGAAGACAGATCTTTAATGAATATTTGTTTTGTCATGAAAGACGGATTCCAGGAACTTGAAAAACCATTCTTTGACTTTGCAAGCAGTAATGGAATGATCGGCATCAAAGGACATCGTTCAGTTGGTGGGTTCAGGGCATCTACATACAATGCCCTGCCTGTTGAAAGTGTTCAGGCTCTTGTGAAAACCATGCAGGAGTTTGAAAAATCGAATGCCTAATCAAATTATCAAAAACCAAAAATAAATTCAGATGACAAAAGTATTGGTCGCCACAGTAAAACCTTTTGCTCCTAAAGCTGTAGAGGCTATTCAGGCAGTTTTTAATAAGGCTGGATACGAATGCAACTTTTTTGAAAAATATGGAAGTCAGGATGATTTTGTCGCAGCCGTTAAAGACGCTGAAGCGCTAATCGTACGTAGTGATAAGGTTACGCCGGAAGTAATTGGGGCTGCACCAAACCTGAAGATAGTTGTCCGTGCGGGAGCAGGATTTGACAATGTTGATCTGCCATCGGCAACAGCCAATGAAGTGGTAGTGATGAACACTCCGGGTCAGAATTCCAATGCAGTTGCCGAGTTAGCCCTTGGATTGATGGTTTATCAGGCACGCAGCCAATTCAATGGAACCTCCGGTTCCGAATTGTATGGCAAGAAGCTTGGTATCCATGCATACGGTAATGTAGGCAGGCATGTGGCAAGAATAGCAAAAGGATTTGGCATGGAGGTTTTTGCCTTCGATCCATTTATTCCTAATGAAACAATGGAGAATGACGGCGTAGTTGTTTGCGGGACTGCAGAAGAAATGTATGGACTTTGCGATTACATTAGTTTGCACATTCCTGCAAATGAACACACAAAGGAATCGATCAATTACGACTTAATGTCAAAATTGAGCGGTGCCGCAACGCTTGTAAATACTGCAAGAAAGGAAGTTATCAACGAGGAAGACTTGAAAAAAATCCTTGAAGACTCCAGCGAATTCAAATATTTATCGGATATTGCGCCCGGAAATGCGGAGGAATTAAAAGAAGCCTTTCCGGCGCGTGTATTTTTTACACCAAAAAAGATGGGAGCACAGACTGCCGAAGCAAATATCAATGCAGGAATTGCAGCAGCCCGTCAGATTATTGCATTCATTGAAGAGGGTGATACAACCTTTAAGGTGAATTAATAGTCATAGAAACGAAGTCAAGCTAAAAACTAAATATAACTATGCTCTCTGCGAGTAATTGCAGGGAGTGAAAAACAATTAATTATTTTTAACTAAATTAGTGAAGATTATGTACAATCAAGAGGAGAAGACAGAGAAGCAGGTAACATTTTTTAGGTTTGAGGATTTGAGGATCTATCACAAATCGCTTGACTACATTAACTGGCTTAATGATGTTAGCATGCTTTACCCTACGGATGACAAAACGCAACTAATCCAGCGTTGGAACCAATCCGCCAGAAATATCACTTTCTATATTTCTGAAGGATCTGCCAGGAGCAAAAGCCAGTTCATCTATTATTTAAAGATGGCGAAAAGTTCAATTCGTGAATGCCTGGTGTGTACCAGCGTCGCTTACAATGCCAAAAACATCAGCGATACTCATGAAGATGAATCAAGGGGCGTACTTATGGAAATGACCAAGATGATCGGAGCGCTGATCTCATCGCTGCAACGTGCGCAGAATAGCAACCACAACCCAAATAGTTATGACAATAATGTGAATGGTAACAACCGCATGGGATACGATGAAACCATGCAGCAAGACCTGAACCACAACAATATGATGGGTAGCTATTAATGAAAAAAAAGATTTAATTTATAAATCCGGTCCCGTTCCTTATAGGTTGAACGCGGGCCGGATTTTTTTTCTTAACCTAATTGAAGTAAAAAAAATGGCAACATTAAAGGCTTTTAAGGGCCTCAGACCTCCCAAAGAGATTGTTAAACAACTGGCTTCCCGACCCTACGATGTATTGAATTCAGCGGAAGCCCGCGAAGAAGCAAAAGGAAATGAGTACTCATTGTTACACATTATTAAACCCGAAATAGACCTTGCGGAAGGAACTAACCTTTACAGTCAACAGGTGTACGACAAGGCACGCTCTAATTTCGATTTATTCAGGGACAAGGGCTGGCTGGTGCCGGATGAGGATGAGTACCTCTATATTTACGCTCAGACGATGTGGGGCAAAACCCAGTATGGAATTGTCGGTTGTGCCAGTGTAGATGATTACATGAACAATGTGATCAAAAAGCATGAACTTACCCGACCGGATAAAGAAGAAGACCGGATGAAACACGTAAGGAGCACCAACGCCAATATGGAACCAGTTTTCTTCTCTTATCCTGCTGTAGAAGCAATCGATGAAATTGTTAACGGTTATGTTAAGAAAAATGCAGCCGACTACGATTTTACTGCAGATGATGGTGTTGGCCATCATTTTTGGGTTTTGCGCGATAGCGAAAAGGTTAAAAGGATTATCGAACTATTCGCAGAATTACCTTCAACCTACGTAGCTGATGGACACCACCGTACTGCAGCAGCAGCGCTGGTTGGCAATGAAAAAAAACAAAAGAACCCAAACCACACCGGAAACGAAGAATACAACTATTTTCTGGCCGTTCATTTCCCTGACAACCAGTTGACCATTATCGACTACAACCGTCTGGTAAAGGATTTGAATGGTATGACGCCGGCCGAGTTTCTTCAACGACTTAATGAAGGATTTGTGGTTGAAAAGAAAGGCTCTGAAATCTACAAACCGGATAAGCTTCATGAATTTTCTATGTATCTCGAGAGAACATGGTATGCGCTTACCGCGAGAGAGGGCACCTACGATGACAACAATCCTATTGGTGTATTGGATGTTACCATATTAACAAAGCAGGTGCTTGACCCATTACTGGACATAAAAGACCTTCGTACGTCTAAGCGGATCGACTTTGTCGGTGGTATCCGGGGATTGGACGAATTGACGAGAAGGGTTGACAATGGTGAAATGAAGGTGGCTTTTGCCCTTTTTCCGGTAAGTATGAAGCAGCTTATCGACATCGCCGATAGTGGTGAGATCATGCCGCCCAAAACAACCTGGTTCGAACCAAAACTCCGGTCCGGTCTGGTAGTGCACGAATTAAGTTAAGTAACCCGGGCTCCTCTCCTTTCAAAGGAGAGGATTTGATTGAGATACCGAAAAGGTGTTTTTATTCTTCTAAATAGAAATTTCTGTTTAATAACCAGTTGAAAGCAAATCCTTCAGGATTTGCTTTTTTTATGAATTGTAAAAAATGGTCAGGAATTATACCCGGAAGAACTGAGAGTAAACCAAAATAAATCATTCATAAATGAAGGTTAGTATAAATTATTGGAATCTAATTTACCGGAAAGCTGGGAATTCAACTGAAAATAGCTATATTTATGGAGCTTATTGTGCGTTAGAAAGATGAAACATGACAATATTTGATCCAATAAAAAACTCATAACCAATCCTATGAATAATTATAATATGATAACATATGATCATGGAATGAGAAACTAATGAATTAAAACTTATTAAAGACTTTACTATGGAAAATCAGTTGGTTTCAATCGCATCATTCAAAAAACTGCATGTAGGTGGTTTTGTTAAAGAAAAGTTTGAACTTGAAGGTATTGAATGTTTCCTCACAGATGAAGGATTCGGTTATACCGGTGAGAGTATCCCGAAAGGTTTTAGTTTAAAGGTTCGGGTAGCTGAAACAGAAAAAGCAGTAAGCATTTTATTAAAGATCCATAAAGAATATGATCTGGATAAAATCAGGCATGACAGCTCAATAAAAGACAAAAGAAAAATCCTTGTCCCTATTGACATTTCCAATTTTAGTTTTAATGCCTGTGAATACGCGTTTGGATTGGCTGAACGTACAGATGCAGAAGTAAAGTTACTTTATGTATACAGTGACCCATCCCTGAACGGTCCGGTCAAACATACCACATCCTGGCAAAAGCATGAAAGAATTGAAGCCGCGGAGGCATATAAAAAAGCACAGTCAAACCTGGTAAATTTTGGTCAGGAGTTGAGAAAACATATTGGAGAAGAGAAGCTGAATAAGGTAAAAATGCATTACGCTTTGCTAAGGGGGAGACCTGAAATTGTTATCACTGCATTATGTAAAAGATATAAACCGGATTTGATCATCATGGGTCCAAAGAGGAAGGAAGAAAGGAAGGGTACATTTAACGGCAGCGTTACAACCCGGGTGATTGAGCATACGAATTATCCGGTACTAACTGTTCCAAAATCTGCAAAATACCAGGGTCTTGAACTGATAAACGTTATGTACGCTACCGATTTCAATGAGTCGGACAATACATCCCTCAATAGGTTACTTGAAATTGTTTCACCCTTCAAAACAAAGATCCATTGCATTCACATCGATATAGAGAACGATCCTTTAAAACAGGGTAAAGTTGAAGAATTGAATCTCCAGCTTAAGAAAGATTACAGTAAATATGATATTCAATGTAAATTGATTGAAAGTACAAACCAGATTAAAGGATTCGAAGATTTTATTAGTAAGAATGATATAGCATTGATTTCATTTTCCTCTCCAAGGCGAAACGTATTCTATAAAATCTTCCATCCCAATAAACTGAAGAAAATGGTATCTACAAGCAAAATACCAATGCTTGTTTTCCGGGTTTGATTACAGACATTACCTGGATTAGAGTTAAGCTTCACTGTTATTAAAACAAACTAAAAACTTGAACTATTCCCACTACTCATCCCGTAACGCATCGATAGGCTTGATCCTTACAGCCCGTCGGGCGGGAATCAGTCCTGCCAGCGCACCGCTAAAAGCGAGGATCAACAAGGCGGTAATGGCGATATTGAAATCCACTTCAGGGCGTTGAAACATTTCGTTTGTGGACCCACTGCTAACGAGCAGATAATTGACACCTTCAACGAGGGCAACCCCAATCAACAGTCCGAAATAACCGGCAATAACTGTCAGAAATACAGATTCAGTAACGATCTGTGTCATCACCCTGGCGGGTGTAGCGCCCAATGCCCGCTGAATTCCTATCTCCTTTGTACGTTCCTTTACGATGACAAGCATGATATTACTGATACCAATTACTCCCGCGAGCAAGGTACCTATACCTACTATCCAGATTAAGACATTGATGCCATTAAACAGTCCGGTCATCTGGTTAAACTCTTCTTCCAGATTAAAATGCCCAAATGCCTCTTCATCATCGGGATGGATACTGTGGCGTCTGGCGAGGAATTGGAGAACTTTCCCCTCAACAAGAGAAGCAGGCACACTCGGCTCCGATGTGAAAGAAAACCAGCCTACAACATCTCCATAATTATAGGTCTTTTGCAGGGTGGTGAATGGAAGAAAGATAGTTTGTTCCTTCTCACCACCAAAGTCGATATTGGTATTCAGGGGTTTAAAAACACCTGCCACCCGGAAATACACCCCCTGGATCTGGATGTACTCCCCAATTGGATCTTCATCCGGCTCAAACAGCAGTTCCTGAACACGAGTTCCTATTATAGCTATTTTCCGGAGCTGTTCAATATCGTTGTCATTAATGAATCGTCCCTTGAGCATCTCCATCGGGTCGATCTTATTCCAGATGGGATACTCTCCCATTATTGAGAATGCACCGGTTTTATTTTTCCGGATAGTATTGTTGCTGCCATCACCCGCTGACCAGCCCCTGATTTTAGGTGCGATGTATTGAATCTCCGGTATATTATTCCTGAGGGCCTGGATATCATCATTCTTGAATTCAAACCATCTTCCTCTTGGAAATCCTTTATAAGGAATAGTGGTGCGCTGCGTCCAAACGAAAAAACTATTGGTCGCGAAATTTCCCATTCCGGAAGTTACACCATTCTCCAGCCCTGCCCCTGATCCCAGCATGATGATGAGCATAAATATCCCCCAGAATACTCCAAAAGCCGTGAGCAAAGTCCGAAGTTTATTCTTCTTCAGCGTGTGAAATATTTCCTGCCAGCTATCTCTGTCGAACATGGGGAGAGGTAGTTAATGGTTAATGGTTAATGGTTAATGGTTAATGGTTAATGGTTTCATATTCCCGTCTTTGTGAGCCGAAGGCGAAGTAATCCCGAACAACACCAGGCCCAGGATTATTACTCATTCGTCCCGAAGCGCTTCCACCGGCTTGATACGGGCAGCTTTCCTGGCAGGAACAAATCCTGCTATAAGTCCGGCTATGACCAATAAAATGGTTGCGCTGACTGCTACACCAATGTTTGCATCGGGATTTCTGAAGAACTCCGATTCAATATTTATCATGGCAAACTCAAGCAATGCTACACCAAGCACCAACCCAAAATAGCCCGCCAATCCGGTAATAAAAAGTGATTCCTGGATAATCATCATAATGATGGAAACAGGCGTAGCACCCAATGATTTCCTGATACCTATTTCTTTTCTCCTTTCATTAACAGAAATCATCATGATATTGCTTACACCAACAATTCCAGCAATGATGGTTCCTATCCCAATCACCCATACAAATGCTCTGATGGCTGCAAATAGATCCAGATACCGTTTGAATTCATCTACCCCATTCCAGATAAACATGGCCTGGGTGTCTTCCTTATCAAAAACATGTTGAGTAGAGATAATCTCCCTGATCTCATCCTCCATCAGTTTGCTTTCATTCAGGTCTTTTGAACCAACGGTAACAGCCATTGTCTGGACGCGATCCTGGCCTATAAAAACTTTCTGTGCGGTAGTTATTGGCACATACACTGCCCTTTGGTTGTCGCGGTGACCATCGTCATCCTCAAAAATACCGATCACCTTAAAGGGTATTCCTTTTACCTTGATGTATTCTCCCAAAGCCGGCTGATCTTTAAACAGGGCTTCTTTTATACCTATTCCAATTGCAGCTACTTTAAGGTTTTTTGCAACGTCGGCAGGGTTGACAAAACGACCTTCTTTCATCGTAACCTTTTCGATTAATCCATAGTCGGGATGGACACTTCTTATGTCGAAATTACCATACTCACTTTTGTAGGAGATGGTGTTGTCACCCCAAACAAATGTACGTCCGGCGATATACTCAATGCCACCTACCTCCTTTTTGACCGATTCATAATCCTGGTTATCAAAGGAGATATCCCTTCCCGGCTTGAAGCCTTTGTAAGCCAGACTCGTCTCTCCCCCCCACACCCATAGCGTATTCACAGCAGAAGAACGGAATTGATCCTTAACACCGTTTTCCAGGCCCCTCCCCGAACCAAGCAGGATGATGAGCATAAAAACACCCCATGCCACACTAAAACCAGTAAGAAATGTACGGAGTTTGTTTTTACTGATGGTACTGAAGATTTCCTGCCAGCGGTCAACGGAGAACATAAAGCGTTTTCTTGTATACGATTCAAAACTAAGTTTTTGATCTTAAGGAAATGTCTCACTTCTGTTAAAAGATATCACAAATTGTCACAATTAATGTTAATTTTATGGCAATTCCAACCAATGAATACAGATTTAAATGGACAGACATAGAATAAAACGGATTTCTACCGGTGCAAAATGGGAGGATATCGTTGGTTATTCCAGGGCAGTAAAGTATGGTGACATTGTTGAAATCACAGGCACGATTGCCCTGGATGATGATGGAAAAATAGTAGGCATTGGCAGCCCTGCAGATCAAACAAGAAGAATCATCCAAATTGCTGACAGGGTATTAAGAGAACTGGATGGCAGTCTTAACGATGTGATCAGAACCCGAATATTTGTAACTGATATCAGCAAATGGGAAGAGATTGGCCGGGTGCATGGTGAGTTCTTTAAAATGGTCAAACCGGCCACTACTATGGTTGAAGTATCCCGGCTCATCATCCCGGAAGCATTGGTCGAGATTGAGTTTTCGGCAATTGTTGAAGAATAAAAATCGTATCTTGTGGCCAAAATCCTGACAACATGAAAAAATTTACCATTCTCGTCATTTCGGTTATTTTCAGCATCTATTCTTATACTCAAGACACTTTTTCAATTGTAGCTGTCGATACAGTAACCGGTGAAGTTGGGAGTGCAGGCGCTTCATGCCTCGATGACGACGACATTGAGGGAGGCGTGCTGATCATCAGCGATGTCCATCCCGGAGTCGGCGCTATCCATACCCAGTCATACTGGCACCCCTCCAACCAGCAGTATGCAAAACAGTTGATGAATGATGGTTTTTCACCTCAGCAGATCATTGATTCGCTCGTAGCCAATGATGTCCAGAACAATCCTGGAATCAGGCAGTATGGAGTTGTGGATCTCTTTGGAGAATCTGCTCGATCCGCGGCATTCACAGGAGAAAACTGTCTCGATCACAAAAACCATATCACGGGACCTAATTTCGCGATTCAGGGGAATATCTTACTGGGTCAGCAAATACTTGATTCGATGGAGGCCCGCTTTCTGAATACCGAAGGAGAACTTGTATGCAAACTGATGGCCGCATTGCAAGGGGCCAACGTAGCAGGAGCTGATACCAGATGCCTGTCCAATGGCACGTCTTCTTTATCAGCATTTGTAAGGGTTGCCAAACCAGACGATGATGAGGATAGCCTTTATGTCGACTTTCGGGTACCTAAAGTTTTCCCCGGAGCTGAGCCCATCGATCAATTGCAAACAATAGTGGATAATTGGGGTGGCTGTATCGACACACAAATAGAAGAGACAGATACGGAGGGATCAATCAGGGTATTTCCCAATCCGGCAGTACATGCTGTTACCTTTGAGTTTTTGCCTCAGAATTCCCTTGAAGGATTGACCATCTCTATTTTCGATTCAAGAGGAGCTAAAATTAGGGAGTTTTCCGGCCTGTCTGCTCCCACTCTTTCCTGGAATACTGATGAAGTGAGCCCGGGCATTTATGTTTACAGAGTGATCAGGGATGGAGTTGCTGTTGGTGATGGTAAGATATTAATTGAATAACCTTTCTCCCTTTCCCCGACCTGTCCCTACGGATTCCTTTGGAAAAGGTCGGGGCAACTGATGTGTTGTTTTTCAACTAGCGGAAAGTGTCTTGAGTTTAGAGTTTAGAGTTTAGAGTTTAGAGTCTTAGGTCTTCTGTCTAAAGTCTCAGGTCTTCTGTATAATAATTCCATCACTACCTCATCATTTTCACAAAAAACTCCCCTCCCCATTTTACTTTTCACTACTTTCATCGTATCATTAATAGAAGGCTGTTAAAACTGATGTCCTTAGAATTGAAAGACATAATTGATAAGATAAAAAGCGGTGACAAAGCCGCCTTTAAAGAACTGGTAGAACAGCAGCAGCAATATGCCTTCAGCCTTGCATTTCGCATACTATGCAATGAGGAAGACGCGAGGGATACCGTTCAGGACAGTTTTATTAAAATATGGAGAAACATCAAATCATATAATCCGAAAATGAAATTCACCACCTGGATATACAAGATTGTAACCAACAGCGCCATCGACAGGCTGAGAAGCGCAAAGCGGTTTAGCCAGGTGAACTTAGAGGATGTTTCAGAAATCCTGGATAAAATGAATCACCAAGACTTACAGGTACAACTTGACAACCAGGAGATGGGGCAATTGATTCACCTGATTGCTGATGAGCTGCCCGAGAAACAAAGGATGGTGTTTGTATTGAGAGATATCCAGGGAGTGAATAGTTCAGAAGTAGTTGAAATCCTGGGGCAAAAAGAGACTTCGGTGAAAAGTAATCTTTACCATGCGAGGAAGTTCATCCGCGAGAAGCTTGAAAAAATAATGGATTACGAAAGGAGGGAAATATGAATTGTGAACACGTCAGACAGTCAATCGATCTGCTGGTTTTTGAGCCGGCCACTTCATTTGATCCTGCCTTCAAAAGGCACCTCGACAACTGCGATAATTGCATGAAATATTACCATGCCTCCGTAAACGATGCAAAACTGATCGGAACTCTTCAGCAAAATCAGCCACACCTGGAAAATCCTGAAGGTCTTACATCCAATATCCTGTCGGCGATAGAAAATGACGAAACAGAAATCTCACTGGCCGGCAACCAACCCACAAA
Organism: Chlorobiota bacterium; assembly: GCA_030618545.1. GTDB lineage: Bacteria > Bacteroidota > Bacteroidia > Bacteroidales > F082 > JAADID01. Next base: position 17,380 of record JAUXDH010000009.1, on the reverse strand, counting down.
GCTTTTCAACATGGCGACACGACTGCTGGCTGCCGCTTCGGTTGTTTTATTCCTTGCATTTGGTTTTGAACAATACATGGTGCTCGAAAAAATGCAGAAGCTGGAAGCGACTTCGAAAAAAATGATTCAACAAAATTCTCCGGTACCATCCTGGAAAGATCTGCAGACACTAAGCACATCTCAGCTCCGAAAAATCCTTCAACGAACCGAAATAGAAGAAACAGATATAAAAGGGTTACTGGCCCTGCTGAGCAATGGTAAAATCTCGGCGAAAGAAATAAACAAGTTGGAGCAGTTTCGGCACTTTTTGCCTGAAGATCAGTTAAGGTTATTCAACCTTCTTAAATATTACAATTAAACATGCCTTTATGAATCAACTGTACTAACACGAACTGTAGAATTTAATTAGAAATCTTAAAGTAAAAAGTCATGAAAAATTACCTCATCACCTCGATTATTGTTGCCCTGATCTTTACTTTCAGCGCATGCACAGAAATAACTGTTACGACCAAAGTTCATGAAGATGGGAGCTTTACCAGGATAATCACCATTTCGGGTGATTCAAATGATGTGTTTAAGCAGGCTCCGCCATACCCTGTTGATGATACCTGGAAAACAGCCTACCGGAAGGATACGACCGGAGAAGAAAAGCATATCCTTACCTACTCCAAAACTTACCGTGATTCTGACGCGCTTAACGAGGACATCGAAAACGATACCGGCTGGTACCGCAAGATTCCACGCCATGTTGAGATAAAAAAGAAATTTGGGTTCTTTTATTCTTACCTTACTTTCAGGGAGACATTCAAACACACCAATCCTTTTGATCAATCAAAAGACCATGCTTATTTATCAAAAAGGGAAGCCGACTTCCTTTCCGGTGACGCGTTGCCTGTAAGCAAATCGGACAGCCTGCTTTTTGAGGAGTTGGAAGACAAAGCGACGGATCATCTGATCCATCTGATCAGAGAAGAAGTTTTAAAGGTGATGGATTCCGGCATGAGGATTCTGGATAACCCACAGCTTAATAACATAGACTTGTATTATTATAAGGACAGCGTTGACTACAAACTGGATAATGCGGATATAGAAGATCTAAACCTGTTCATTGATTATTATACTGAATGGACCGGCATTGAAGCTTTCCGGGAACTAAAACAACTACAACCTTCTCTCTTTCACGACTTGAACAAAAAATGGCAGGAATTGCTTGAAATTGCCTTTATGGATAGTTATACCCAGGTAGTTGAAATGCCGGGCCTGATCACTGCCACAAACTCAGCTAAAATAATAGGAAACAAAGTAAGTTGGAAAATGGAAGGCTATCCTATCATGTTCAGCGACTATGAAATGTATGTGGAATCCAGGATAGTAAATTATTGGGCCTTTGTTTTATCGGGAGTTGTCCTATTATTGTTGATTTCATTGCTTGTTGTTAAGGCATTTCGCCGATAGAATCAGAAAAGGATGAACTGCAGATCTATCCGAATCCTGTTAAGGATGTGTTGAATATTTTGAAGAAAAGTTCGCACTCTATTTATTTTTCTGTTCTGTCAATGAACGGTCAATTACTTTTCAGCGCTGAATTGAGCGGTACAAAAAACAAGATCAACCTGGTTGGATTGCCAGATGGTTTTTATTTATTAAAATGGAACGATGGCGTAAATTCAGGTATCAGAAGAATAATTAAAAATTAAGTGCTCAGGCATTTGAATGAAGCAATTAAACAATGGTCGAATTTCAACAAGCCGGAAGATTATTAAAAAATAAGGATAGCAATAAAGGTCTTGCGTCTTGGCTCATCTTTCTATTAACCTGCCATTACTTCTTGTTAAAATCAAACACAATCGGATAAGTCACCTTTAGATATAAAATGTCTTCCTGAATTCTATTAATCTCGCTCGGGAGTAACATTTCATCACGGGTATAAACCAGAAACACGGCACCAAAAGGTGGTTTAAACCGCCAGCCGAATTTTCCGTACAAATAAATTCTGCTGAACGCGGTATTGTTTTGAGCGAATACCTGTATCCATAAATCTTTGGTGAAATTGTAAGAAGCCGATAACACATTGATAAAGGTACTCGCATTGGTAGTATCAGGATAGTATTTCAGATAATTGAAAGAATATTCGAGTGCAAACTTTTTCGTTATCTTCACCCTGGTCATTCCTTTAAGCAGATGAAAATCCCTGTCGTAGTTTCGCCCACCCCAGTAATTAAGTTTGGCCATACTCCATTCATCGGTGTTATAACCTATCTCAACACCATACCTATGATTGTAGAAGCCTTTTTCAAAAAGCCGGTATTCGTAATTGTAAAATACCTCGAAGTTGAATTTATTCTGAAAATAAGTATTGACCAATAAAAAGGCACCTTGCCCTCTTAAATACCCCTTATGACTCCAGAAAACATTATAATTTGAAAACGCCCTGATATACCTAATAACATTACTTTGCAACCACCATTTGTAGATTAAATCGGCATCAATTTCTCTCCGGTCATCATCACGGACAAAACCGGTATGGTTGACGTTATCAGCGAAAGTTTCCCCTATATCTGAATAGCGGACATGGTAATGGTAAATATTGTTCTCGCGGGCAAAACGCACAAACCAGGCTGAGTTTGGCCACCAGTCACCAGGCCCGCTTCCAACGTATTGCCCTGTCAATTTCCAGGTTTTCCCCAGGTTAAGTACATAATCAGCGCTTATCGATCGGGAATAGCCCCCATCCCATGATTTATCGGCAAAAGTCAAACCCACTGTGGAAGATTTCAAAATATCGCGCTTCACACGGGCAGCAGTAAAAAATGCAGTTGGATGAATGCTATCATCCACCGGATCGGTAAATTCAAAAGTCTTGACGCTTAGAATATTCATGTTATATTTCCCGGCTTTACCGGTAAATTTTCCACCTGCGATCACATCACCTATCCTACGGGAATAAAAGTTACGGATACGGGTCATGAACATATTGTTCCCTTCCTGGAAGAAAAGGCGTTTTTCAGGGTAACTCAACTCATATCTTGTGAGGTTAATTTGTTCCTGGTCACCTTCCACTGTGGCAAAATCGGGATTGATAGTCACGTTGGCGGTTAAATTAGAATTGAACTGGTATCTGATATCACCACCTGCAGTTCCAAGGAACTTACCATTTACGCCTGTTACATCGCTATCCTCATACCTCCCGGTGGCATAGGGATACAGAGAAAGAATTCCCTTTTCTTTTCTGGTTTCTATTCCGTTCAACAAACCACCCTGAGACAAGCGGTAATCCTGGCTCATCTGGCCCGACCAATAGGCTATTTCGAAATTATAGCGCAAAATCCTGCGAATATTAAATCCCCAGGTTGTATTTTTCCTGTCGTAATTAAGACTTGCAAAAGGAATGGCAAACTCAGCATACCATCCCCAATCATAAACTCTTGTCGCCGACTGCCATACCTCATCCCAATTCGCATCCAGGCTTCTGCCATCATCACTAATTCGAAAATCCGTTTGTGTGCCCAATGGATTAACAGAAAAACCAAATCCTGTACGATTGTCATGGTAGCCATCTAATACTAAAGTAATAGCATCATCATCATTCGACAGGTTGTCGCGAGCTGTTATTTTGCCGACAATGCTTTGAGGATCCTGGTAACAAAATACGGCAAAGTAGATAAACCCGTCATCGTACATCAGGTAGGCCATTGTTTGTGATGATGATGGTTGCCCAAGATCTGGTTCCATTTGAATAAAGGCTGAGGCAGAATCAGCAAGTAATTGGAATATTGAATCAATGTCACCATCAATTGTCAAAGGTGAGGAAACCTGAATGGCAGTGAGGCTTTTTTGTGAATACAAATGATCCGAAAAAAAGAAAAGTACGAATAATAATGACCAACTTATAATTTGGTTTACCCGCAATAAAAACATCCGGCAATTTACAATTTTACATCGGTTATTGAACAATTAAAATTATTCAATTGGGGTTTCATTAACTTGCAAAAAAACTGCCTGCACAGGTTAAATCGTTAGAAAGACCCGGGGCGGATTATGGCCTTGCACGATGCCCAGCCGGAAGAGCTAAACCAAGGGGGAACCAGACTTTATTGTTGAACCCTTTCAGGGTTCTTTTTTCATTTCTGTTCTGTAACCCTGCACTTCGTACAGGGCTATTCGTGTTCAATCCGCTCAGGCGGATTGCTAAATCTTTTGAATTATAACTTTCCCATTATTTGGAATACCAGCCATGTCTGCAGACAGGTGGTTCCACAAAGTCTCTCGCCATCATGCAATGCCCTGCCGGAAAACTCTCAAACCTGGAGGATTATTTTTGAACCACGAAGTGGTTTAATACGAATAACCATAGGTGAAACCTGTGGCAAAAAGTGAAGTCCCAAATCAGGTAACCCCAACGGGGTTCAACAAATCAGAACAAGTAATTCTCATCAAATCCCATCCCATGTTCTTTTAGCAAACTGATGTATTCGTCTCTGAAACTTATTTTTTTATGGTGCTCTTTCTGATTTTTTACATACTCGATTAAATTATCTTTTGCTGAAATAGAGTAAGTAAATGCTCCGTATCCATCCTGCCAGCCATTAAAATCAGGGAAAATGTTTTCAGTTTTTATAAAACCGGATGAAGCGAGTTTTATGTCTTTTACTAAATATGCAACAGCCGTAGTTGGATGTATATGTGTGATGATATGTATATGGTCTTCTACTCCCCCAATTCTGTACAAATGGCAATTTTTATTTCTTAAGATCCCCCAGATAAACCTGTAAAGTCGTTCCTGACCTGATTCAATCATAGTCATTTCATGGTTTTTTGTGCCGAAAACAAGCTGATAAAGAATCTGTGTGTATGTACTCATTTATACTTTATTGTTGAACCCTTTCAGGGTTCTTGTTTCATTTCTGTTTTATTACCCTGCACTTCGTACAGGGCTATTCTTGTTCAATCCGCTCAGGCGGATTGCTAAATCTTTTGAATTATAACTTTCCCATTATTTGGAATACCAGCCATGTCTGCAGACAGGTGGTTCCACAAAGTCTCTCGCCATCGCACAATGCCCTGCCGGAAAACTCTCAAACCTGGAGGATTATTTTTGAACCACGAAGTGGTTTAATACGAATAACCATAGGTGAAACCTGTGGTAAAAAGTGAAGTCCCAAATCAGGTAACCCCAACGGGGTTCAACAAATCAGAACAAGTAATTCTCATCAAATCCCATCCCATGTTCTTTTTCAATCCACCTTTACATCCTGTCCGGCACTTCAATTCCTAACAATCCTGTTGCTGATTTAATCGTATTGCCAACAAATCCTGAAAGACCAAGTCTGAAATTCCGAACATTTTCATCAGGTTCTTTCAGCATAGGATGCCCGTGATAAAACTGGTTGTATTCCTTTGCCAGCTCGTACGTATAATTGGCCACCATCGCCGGGCTCAGGTTTTCGGCAGCCATCTGAACGGTTTGTCGATAGTCGTGCAAAAGCTTTAGCAGATTCTTTTCTTTCTCCTCCAAAGCTCCTGGCAGTTCAAATCTGTCACTATAAGAAACACCCCTTTCTTCAGCCTTTCTTAAAACGGATTTAATCCTTGCATGTGTATACTGAATGAATGGCCCGGTATTTCCATTGAAATCCAATGACTCCTTCGGATTGAAGAGCATGGTTCTCATCGGATCGACTTTAAGCATGAAATATTTCAGGGCACCAAGACCCAACATTTCATAGAGCTTTGCCGATTCTTCGGGCGTAAAGTCATCAAACTTCCCTAACTCCTCAGTTGTCTTTCTTGCTATTTCCACCATCTCATCCATCAGATCATCGGCATCCACCACCTTCCCTTCACGCGATTTCATTTTACCATGGGGCAACTCCACCATTCCATAATTCAGATGATGAATATGCTCCGCCCATTCCCTGCCCAGCTTTTTCATGATGATCTTCAACACATCAAAATGATAATTCTGCTCATTACCTACAACGTAAATCAAATCTGAGGGATGATAGTCATCATACCTTAACTGGGCAGTGCCTAAATCCTGTGTCATATAAACTGATGTACGGTCAGCCCTGAGGAGTAATTTCTCATCGAGGCCTTCCTCTGACAAATCACACCAGACAGAACCATCATCTTTTTTAAAGAACACGCCTTTCTCCATACCTTCATCAACGAGCTTTTTACCAAGAAGGTAGGTGTTTGATTCGTAATAGATTTTATCAAAATCGATTCCCATGCGCTTGTAGGTTACATCGAATCCATCGTAGACCCAATCGTTCATCTGCTCCCAGAGTTTCCTCGTGGCATGATCGCCCTGCTCCCATTTCTGAAGCATTTCCTGGGCTTCAAGAATAAGAGTTGCTTTTTTGGCTGCTTCTTCTTTGGTCATACCCGATTCAACCAATTCAACCATTTGACACTTGTATTCCTTATCAAACATCACATAAAAGTCACCCACCAGTTTATCCCCTTTCATGGATTCACTCTCCGGAGTTTTGCCCCCACCCCACTTCTGCCAGGCCAGCATGGATTTGGAAATGTGTATTCCCCGATCGTTAACCAGGTTCACTTTAACTACTTTTCGGCCACTGGCCTTCAGAATCTCCGAAACTGACCAGCCCAGGAGGTTGTTTCTGACATGCCCCAGGTGAAGCGGTTTATTGGTATTGGGCGCCGAATATTCAACAACCACAGCTTCCTTTTCCGCGGCATAGACTTTTCCGAATGAACCATCATCCCTGTTATCGTTGAAAAAGGCAAGCCAATAACTATTGGACATGACAAAGTTGAGAAATCCTTTAATCACATTAAATGATTCAACTTCCTTCAACTGATCCGCAAGGTAATTTCCAATTTCTTCGGCGGTTTGCTCCGGCCCTTTTTTTGACAACCGTAGAAACGGGTAGACAACAATTGTAAAATCACCTTCAAACTCAGGACGTGTTTTCTGAATCTGAACGGTTTTCACACTTACTTCAGCTCCATAAAGATCCTTAACCGACTGTATTACTTTTTCTTTCAGCAGATGCTCAATCATAACCACAACTTGATTTGGAGTGTCAAAAGTAAGCATTTCACTAACTGTTTTATTGCGGTCAGGGAAGCCTCTTTGAAACTGATTCTAAATTACAATACTACACAATGCCCCTGTTAAATTTTTAACAATTAATCAATTCAAATACCGTACATTTGCCAGCCAATAAATCGAAAATAAAAACCTTTTAAACAATCGTTTTAAATATGAAGAAAAATGTGATTATCATCGGCGCTGCCGGTAGGGATTTCCACAACTTTAACACATATTACCGTGGAAATGAAGACTACAAAGTTGTTGCTTTTACTGCAGCTCAAATTCCTGACATTGATGGGAGAAAATATCCTGCAGAACTGGCTGGAGACCTTTATCCTGAAGGTATCCCTATTTATGATGAATCAGAACTTGTTGCACTTATCAAAGACCTGAAAGTGGATGATTGTGTGTTTTCATACAGTGATGTGACTTACACTAAGGTAATGAGCATAAGTGCCATTGTTAACGCCGCGGGTGCAAACTTTGTTTTGCTCGGGCCCAGGGACACAATGGTAAAAAGCACAAAACCTGTGATTGCTGTTGGAGCCGTTAGAACCGGCTGTGGCAAGAGCCAGACATCCAGAAAGGTAATTGAATACCTGATGAAAAAAGACCTGAAAGTTGTTGCTATCCGTCATCCTATGCCTTACGGAGACCTTGCGGCTCAGAAGGTACAGCGTTTTGCTACTGTAGATGATCTTGCCAAACATAAATGCACCATCGAAGAAATGGAAGAATATGAGCCTCATGTCGTTCGCGGAAATGTGATCTATGCGGGTGTTGATTATGAAGCTATTGTACGGGCTGCTGAGCAGGATCCGGATGGCTGTGATGTCATTTTATGGGATGGCGGCAACAATGACTTTCCATTCTACAAACCTGATCTCAACATCACCGTTGTAGATCCACACCGTCCCGGGCATGAATTAATGTATTATCCGGGAGAAGTTACACTTCGTATTGCCGATGTAGTTGTTATCAATAAAATGGATAGCGCTGACCAGGCAGGTATCCAGACAGTTCGTGAAAACATCGCGAAGGTGAACCCTGACGCGATTGTTGTTGATGGAGCGTCGCCTATCACGGTTGATAATCCTGAAATCATCAAAGGAAAAAAAGTACTGGTAGTGGAAGATGGACCAACCTTGACGCATGGAGAAATGAAAATCGGTGCAGGAACAGTGGCTGCTAATAAATTCGGTGCTGCAAAACTCGTTGACCCACGGCCTTTTGTTGTGGGTAAACTAGCCGAAACATTCGAAATTTATCCGAATATTGGAACCTTACTACCTGCCATGGGATATAGCGATCAGCAATTGAAAGACCTGGAAACAACCATCAACGATACCGAATGTGATTCGGTTGTGATTGGCACACCCATCGACCTTAACAGGATCATAAAAATAGACAAACCCAACACCAGGGTTTATTATGACCTTCAGGAAATTGGCTTTCCGAATCTGGAAGGTATTCTGAACGATTTTGTAGAAAAACAAGGACTTGCGTAACAAGCGATTGTATTCGTAGCAGCCTCTCGATTTCGGGAGGCTTTTTTTGTAATAGTTGCTACCAACTCCCCTCCTTTCAAAGGATGGGAAGATCGAAGCGAAGCTAACTTGTTAGCTGAGCAAAGATCAGGGGTGGTTGGAATTGATAATATTAATTGTAACCCCTCCGGCCTTCGGCAACCTCCCCTTCAAAAGGGGAGGAGTTTTTCGTGTTCTATTGCATTCCCTGTTATTAGAAATAGAAACGTGGAGTTTATCACCGAAAGTCCTCTCCTTGTTAAAAAGGGGACCGTCGTCTGACAGGCGTTGGGGTTAGTAAAGGTTATTAACATTCCTGACTAATATTGTCAATAACTAAACTTTTATCTGATTGCTGCAAAAGTTATATTTGCACTCCGAACAATTGATTCTATGATTAAAGTTCGGAACAAAAACCAACAATTATATTAGTAAGACGGCCGATGCCGTCTTTTTTTATGCACCAATTTATACATGACACAAATCAATTATCGAGCAGCATCACTCATCCTTGAAGATGGCTCTGAGTTTACCGGGCATTCCTTCGGGTATGAGGGATCGGCAGCCGGAGAGATCGTATTCAACACAGCTATGACCGGCTATCCGGAAAGCCTGACAGATCCTTCCTACCGGGGTCAGATCCTTGTTCTCACCTACCCTTCAATTGGTAATTATGGTGTCCCCGGAAAAACGATCCAGGATGGCATGCTCGAGTTTTTTGAATCGGAACACATCCACATCAGTGGACTTATCATCTCAGATTACTCCTCTAAATTTAACCACTGGAATGCAGCTATGAGTCTGGGGGATTGGCTGAAAGAAGAAAAAATACCCGGATTATTTGGTATCGACACACGTATGCTAACCAAAATCATCAGGGAAAAAGGATCTATGCTTGCCAGGATCATTATCGATGAAGATATCCCTTTTTATGACCCCAATAAAGACAACCTTGTTGACCAGGTCAGCATCAAAGAAAGGATAGTTTATGGAAATGGAAAATACAGGATATTGCTTATTGACTGCGGTGTGAAGAGCAACATCATCAGGTTCCTGTTAAGATATGACACTACCGTAATAAGGGTGCCATGGAACTACGATTACAGCCAGGAAGAATATGATGGGTTGTTTATATCAAATGGTCCGGGAGATCCAACAATGTGCAAGGATACAATTGTCAACCTCAAAAAATCCATTGGGGAAGAACGCCCCATCTTCGGCATTTGCCTGGGACATCAACTGACTGCCCTGGCAGCAGGTGCAAAAACTTATAAGCTAAAATTCGGACACAGAAGTCACAACCAGCCGGTTCTGGAAGTTGGCACAAACAGGGCTTACCTGAGTTCTCAAAACCATGGTTACGCGGTGGGTTCCGACAGCATTCCGCAGGGATGGCTTCCCTACTTCACTAACCTCAACGACCAGAGCAACGAAGGTTTAAAACATGAATCACGACCCATTTTCACTACCCAGTTTCATCCTGAAGCTTCAAGCGGACCAACAGATACGGCCTTCCTTTTCGGGGATTTTATCAAAGCGATTGAAAAGTGGAAGATGGGGATGAGGTAATGGGTGTATAAGGGTATAAAGGATATAAGGTATAAGTCAAAATGAGAATGAATTAAGATGAAAGAAATCATTAATTTATAAAAACAATAAAATGGACAAGGACAATATTTTTGAAGAAGGGAAAGGTGAATACAACCAACAAAAAGATTTTACGAGTTTGGTGTGTTGGAAGGACGCCAGAAAAATGAAATTATATTTTTATAAAAAGATTATCCCGGTATTACCTGAAACAGAGAAGTACAATTTGAACATTCAGATCAGAAAGGCAGCTGTGAGTTCAACGGCGAACATCGCTGAAGGTTATGGAAGGTATCATTACCAGGAAGGAATTCAGTTTTACAGAATATCCAGGGGCTCTATCTATGAGTTGAAAGATCATCTGATTAGTTGCATAGACATTGAATATATTGACAAATCCTTATTTGATGAAGGAATACAGCTAATAGAAACTGCGAAGATCAGTTTGAACGGTTTTATTAACTATGTAAAAAAAAGAAAGGATGATAAAAACGGTTTAAGATAGTAGGTATATGATAGGGATAGGGTGTATAAGGGTATTGGGGTATAGAGTGTATAGGGGATAAAACAAAATGAATTTTTATGAATGACTTATTTAATCATTTAAAAAATAAATGACAATAATTAAACCGTTTTCAGCACCCACCAAACCCTATAATCCTTGTACCCCATATACCTTATACCGCATACAAACCCTATACACCTTATACCTCCTAAACCCTATATACTTTATTCAACCTATTCCCAATTAAAACTAACCCCATGACCAACATCAACAAAGTCCTCCTCCTCGGCTCCGGCGCCCTTAAAATAGGCGAAGCCGGCGAATTCGATTACAGTGGCTCACAAGCCTTGAAGGCGCTTAAAGAAGAAGGCATCAAAACAGTGTTGATCAACCCAAACATCGCCACTGTCCAGACTTCCGAAGGCATTGCTGACCAGATTTACTTTTTGCCTGTCACCCCCTACTTTGTTGAAAGGATCATTGAAAAGGAAAAACCCGAGGGCATACTGCTGGCTTTTGGAGGGCAAACAGCGCTCAATTGCGGTATAAAACTTCATGAATCCGGAGTGCTTAAGAAATATGATGTAAAAGTCATGGGCACACCGGTTGAGGCGATCATCGAAACAGAAGACCGGGAATTATTTTCCAAAAAGCTTCATTCGATCAACATTGACACACCAAGGTCGATTGCCTGTGAGTCTGTTCCTGCAGCTTTGTCGGCTGCTCAGGAAATAGGCTTTCCTGTTATCATTCGAGCGGCTTTCACCCTTGGCGGTCAGGGAAGCGGATTCTGCTCCAACGAAAAAGAACTTAGAAAACTTACTGACAAGGCTTTTTCGTATTCTTCCCAGATATTGGTTGAAGAATCCTTAAAAGGCTGGAAAGAGGTAGAGTATGAGGTTGTTCGCGACCAATACGACAATTGCATCACGGTATGCAATATGGAGAATTTTGATCCGCTTGGTATCCATACCGGCGAAAGCATAGTGGTTGCCCCATCTCAAACACTGACCAACTCAGAATACCATAACCTCAGGAAACTCTCCATTCAGATCATCAAATCGGTTGGCATCGTTGGTGAGTGCAATGTGCAGTATGCTCTTGATCCGAAGTCCGAAGATTATCGTGTGATAGAGGTTAATGCCAGGCTATCGCGATCTTCCGCTCTCGCCTCAAAAGCTACAGGATACCCTCTTGCCTTTGTCGCTGCCAAATTGGGATTGGGATATGGGCTTCATGAGTTAAAAAATAGTGTCACGCGTACCACAACAGCATTTTTTGAACCGGCCCTCGATTATATGGTCTGCAAAATCCCGCGATGGGATCTGAATAAGTTTCTGGGCGTATCAAAAGAAATTGGCTCCTCTATGAAAAGTGTTGGTGAAGTAATGGCCATTGGCAGAAACTTTGAAGAAGCAATTCAAAAAGGCCTTCGCATGACCGGCCTGGGAGTGCATGGATTTGTAGGCAACAGGGATCTTGCTTTTGAGGATATTGAAACAGAATTATCCAATCCTACTGACATGCGGATCTTCGCCATCGAACAGGCATTCAATCAGGGCTGGGATGTGGAATCCATTTTTGAAAAAACGAAGATTGACCGATGGTTCCTTGAAAAGTTGAAAAACATCAATGAGCATGTAAAAGTTCTGCAATCATTTAATGAACTTAAAGAGTTGCCTGACCAGGTGCTTCTGGCAGCAAAAAAACTGGGCTTTTCAGATTTCCAGATCGCCCGGCTGATTTATAAAGAAAAGGCCGTCGGAACCACCGATAAGGAGATCACTGACGTGAGAAACCACCGAAAGTCAAAAGGTATTATTCCCTGGGTAAAACAGATCGATACGCTTGCGGCGGAACATCCGGCTTCCACAAATTACCTTTATTTGACATACCACGGCAGCGAACATGATATTGTTTTTGAGAAAGATGGCAAATCGGTTATTGTTCTTGGCTCCGGGGCTTATCGAATCGGTAGCAGTGTGGAGTTTGACTGGTCTGCCGTAAATGCTCTGCAAACAGTTAACAAGGCGGGTTACAGGTCGGTAATGATCAATTACAATCCTGAAACTGTAAGCACTGATTATGACATTTGCGACAGACTGTACTTCGACGAACTTAGTTTTGAACGTACGCTCGACATTGCAGAACTGGAACAGCCCTTTGGTGTAATAGTTTCCACCGGAGGCCAGATACCGAATAACCTGGCTATGCGATTGCACCGCAGGGAAGTACCCATTCTGGGTACACCACCCCGGTTTATTGATCAGGCTGAAAACAGGCATAAATTCTCTGAAATGCTCGACAGGATAGGCGTGGATCAGCCTGAGTGGAAAGAACTTTCTTCCACCTCCGACATTTTCGAATTTACTGAGAAGGTAGGATTTCCGGTGCTTGTCAGGCCTTCTTATGTGCTTTCAGGAGCAGCAATGAACATTGTTTCCAACAAGGATGAACTGGAGCATTTCCTTACTCTGGCAACGCAGGTGTCCAAGCAATACCCTGTTGTCGTTTCTCGCTTCCTGATAGATGCCAAGGAAATAGAAATGGATGCGGTAGCCGATGATGGTGAAATTATTGTTTATGCCATTTCCGAACACATTGAATTTGCAGGTGTTCATTCAGGTGACGCGACAATCATGTTTCCACCCCAAAAAGTATATGTTGAAACCATTCGTAGAATTAAAAAGATCAGTCGCAGGATAGCCAAAGAACTACGTATAAGTGGCCCTTTTAATATCCAGTTCCTTGCCCGGGATAATGATATCAAAGTAATTGAGTGCAACCTCCGCGCTTCCAGGAGTCTGCCTTTTGTTTCAAAAGTACTGAAGACAAACTTCATTGATTATGCCACCCGGATCATGCTTGGTGAAAAGGTGGAAAAGCCGAACAAATCTTTATTTGATATCGATTACATCGGAGTAAAAGCCCCACAGTTCTCCTTTTCCCGTTTGAGCAAAGCTGACCCCGTTCTGGGTGTTGACATGGCATCAACCGGTGAAGTGGGATGTCTTGGGGATGATTATTACGAGGCAATATTAAAGTCAATGCTTTCTGTTGGATACAGAATTCCGGACAAGAACATCCTGATTTCATCGGGACCGGCAAGGTCAAAAGCGGAATTATTAAACAGCGCTCAGATGCTGGTTGATAACGGATACCAGATTTATGCAACAAAAGGCACCCGGCATTTTCTTGCCAACAATGGTATCAAGTCCAAATTGCTTTACTGGCCTGATGAGATGAAAGAACCCAATACCTATTCTTTTATCAAAGAGAAAAAGATTGACCTCGTCATCAACATACCTAAAGACAATACAAAAGCTGAACTGGATAACGACTACACTGTCAGGCGGGCAGCAGTGGACTTCAATGTACCCTTGATTACAAATGCCAGGCTGGCGAGTGCATTTATCTACGCTTTTACCCGCATCAAAATAGAAGATCTCTCGATAAAAAGCTGGGCTGAATATTAAAATTAAAGAAATTCTTCTTATGACTTTGTCAGGTAAATATTTGGTTAACTTTGTTTTTTAAAAAAACCAGCATGATTTTTGTGAATTATTCAATCAAGACTCTAAATTATTACAACATGAAAAAAAGTTTCTTTGCATTATTTGTCCTGGGGCTGATGGTTTATTCCGGCTGCTCCAGTTTGACGCTTCATTCAGATTATGACAAAAGCGTTGATTTTACACAGTACAAAACCTATTCTTACTATGGATGGGCGGACAACAGCGACAAAATACTTTCCCCTTTTGATAAAGAGCGTCTGGAAAAATCATTCGGCGATGAATTTACTAAAAGAGGCCTGACCTTTGTCAAAGAAGGCGGCGATATGACTGTGGCACTTTACATCGTCAGCGAACAAAAGCAACAGACTACAGCAACCACAACCGGCATGGGTGGAGGTTATGGCGGCTACGGTGGCTACGGCGGATATTATGGATACGGACCCGGCTGGGGCTGGGGTGGAGGAATGTCAACCACCACTGTTAACACCTATGATTACACTGTTGGAACACTGGCATGCAGTGTTTTTGACACAAAGGAAAAGAAACTGGTATGGGAAGGCAGCGGCTCAGGTGAAATTGATGATAACCCGCAAACGCGAGAAGACAAAATTCCAAAAACCGTGGCAAAGATCATGGGGCAATTTCCAGTGCCGGTTATAAAAACCAAATAAGAACCCATAATTAAAATACAACCTTAAATGCTGATAGAAATTCTGTTGGCGTTTTTCCTCTTATCTCTTAAAATGATTGAAGCAAACGGGGAAAATATAATCTTCTGTTAACAACTTTAATCAATTGTCGAAATCTTAGGCAAAGGCCAAATCATTTTCAAAGTATCTTTGTCTTCTGAAATGAAACATCGTTCTCTTTTCAGCCAATCTTCGAAAGAACAAGCAAGCATCTCTACGATGCCGGATAAATATTTAAGACGGGTTAGCCGTCTTTTTTTGTGCAACATAAAACATACAGCCCATGATTAACCTGAAAGGCAGAAGCCTTGTTTCCATAACGGATTACAATAAAGAGGAAATATTAAGGATACTAGACATTGCCGAAGAATTTGAAGTAAACCAGAGGCAAAACATATTGAACGGTCATGTAATTGGCTCCCTGTTTTTTGAGCCGTCAACACGTACACGACTTAGTTTTGAGAGTGCGGTCCAGTACCTCGGCGGAAGCATTATCGGTTTTGCCAGCCCTGATGTATCCAGTGTAACCAAAGGAGAATCATTAAAAGACACCATACTCACAGTTAGTAACTATTCCGACCTGATCGTGATGAGAAATCCTTTGGATGGAAGCGCCCGGTATGCCAGCGAAGTATCCCCCGTTCCTATCCTTAATGCCGGAGACGGAGCTAACCAGCATCCAACCCAATGTTTGCTCGACCTGTATTCCATCCGCAAAACCCAGGGCAGCCTGGACAATATTCACATAGCCATGGTTGGTGACCTGAAATATGGAAGAACCGTTCACTCACTGGTACAGGCATTGAGTTTGTTTGGAGCTACCTTCCACTTTGTGTCACCCGACTCATTAAAAATGCCCAGCTCAGTTAAGACATGGGTTAAAAATGCGAACCTTGAATATTATCAATACAACGATTTTATGGAGGTAATGCCAATTGCTGATATCCTTTATATGACGCGTATTCAGGGTGAAAGATTTCCTGATCCGCTGGAATACGAAAAAGTAAAAAACGCGTATATTCTGGAAAACTCAATGCTGGAAAATACCAAGGATAACCTGAAAGTGTTGCATCCTTTACCACGCGTAAATGAAATTACCGAAGATGTAGATGACAATCCCAAAGCTTACTATTTCCAGCAGGCACGAAATGGAGTTTTTGTAAGACAGGCGCTGATCGCGGCGATATTGGGATTGAAGTGAATCCATTTGGATGACCTGAAACAATCAAAAAATAACAAGAAAAATAAATGAAAAATAAACGTACCGAACTCAAAGTATCAGCCATCCGTAATGGAACGGTAATCGATCATATTCCATCAGACGTAGTGTACCAGGTTTTTGGAATTTTAAGTCTTGATGAAACCAGTAACCAGGTATATTTAGGAACCAATCTGGATAGCAAGAAACTGGGTAAGAAGGGCATCATCAAGATCAGTGGTAAATATTTTAAAGATGATGAAATCAACAAAGTATCCCTTGTAGCCCCTAACGCAACATTGATTGAGATCAAGGATTACGAAGTATCCAGGAAAGAAAAGGTACAACTGCCAGAAATAGTGAATAAGATCGTGAAGTGCATTAATCCCAAATGTGTAACCAATAACCAAAATGTACCAACATCATTCCAGGTCAAACAGGACCACAAAGGCAATATGAAGCTGTTTTGCAAGTACTGTGAGAAAACTATAGGCAAACAAAACATTGAGTTCATATAACGGATATGTTTTAGCCTGACTCTTTGCGAAACTTGGCGCTCCTTTGCGAATCTCTGCGTAACAGCTTTTCAGTAAGTAAAAACGTCATTTACCTCAATTATAACCTTCTATCGTTTATACTTTAGTCTCCACTTCCCCGTTCTCCATAAAATGAAAACGAAGATCCATCCGGTTAAGATCCTCATCAACCAGGGCGAGCACCAGCAACTGGATTTTAAGTTTGAAATCTCCGATGCCTCCAGGATTGCCCGTACGCTGTCAGCCTTTGCCAATACAGATGGAGGCAAACTATTAATAGGTGTGAAAGACAATGGCGTGATCAGGGGTGTTAGATCAGATGAAGAGGTCTACATGCTGGAACATGCCGCACAACATTATTGCCAGCCTGAGGTGAAGTTTACAACCAAAGAATGGGAGATCGAGGATAAAGTTGTTCTGGAAGCAGACATCCCATTTAGTAAAAAGCACATCCACAAGGCCCCCGATAACGATGGAAGCTATAAAGCCTACGTTCGGGTGGAAGATCAGAATCTGCTGGCGAATGGAGTTTTAATGAAAGTGTGGACCAAACGCAAAAAGGACCAGAAAATCAGGTTTGTGTATTCTAAACCGGTACAGGAAGTATTATTCTATTTAAGAGAAAATCCTTTTCTCACTTTAGATAAAGCAATTGAACTTTCCAGCCTCTCAAAATACAAAACCGAGCACCTGCTATCCGATTTAATATTGTTGGATGTGATTGAACTGGAATTGAGTGAGACTTCTGAAATTTACAG